>CASEGL010000009.1 GCA_949287525.1 uncultured Rikenellaceae bacterium | reverse complement strand
AGGATCTGGCCGTCGAGCGCGGCATGGCGCTCCACAAGATGATCCGGCTGGTGACGCTCGCCCTGGGAGGCGAGGCCTATCTCAATTTCATGGGCAACGAGTTCGGCCATCCCGAATGGATCGATTTCCCGCGCGAGGGCAACGACTGGAGTTTCCGCTATGCGCGCCGCCAATGGTCGCTGGTAGATAGCGACCGCCTGCGCTACGGCCTGCTCGGCACCTTTGACCGGGCGATGCTGGCCATGGCCGAGCAGTACGGCGTGATGCGGTGCGGCTATGCCTACAACCATCTGATGGACGAGGCCAACAAGACGATGGCCTTCAGCCACGGCGACCTGCTCTTCGTCTTCAACTGGCATCCGACGTCCAGCGTGGCCGACTATCGGGTACCCGTTCCGCAGGCCGGCCGCTACCGGGCGCTGCTGGCGACGGACGATCCGCTCTATGGTGGGCAGGGACGCGACGACGGGTCGGTGATTCATTTCTCCGCGCCCGATGAGAGCGATCCTTCGCGCCATTTTATTCGCATTTACAACATCTGCCGCACGGCAACGGTCTATCGGCTCCTGCCTGAGGAGGAACAGGCATAGCCTGCCGTCCGGACGCTGCGTTTTTCTCCGTCCGGCGATGCGTGGCGGGGGGGATCAGTACGTCCCGTCCGCCGTCTCTTTTTCCCTTGTCGTATCTGTTTTGCGGGACTGGCCGGAAGGCTGGCTGTGCAGGGCGGTGCGGTAGGCTTTGGGCGTCATGCCCGTCTGTATCCGGAAGATTCGGTTGAAATAGGTCAGGTTGTTGTAGCCCACCGCATAGCCGATCTGCGAGACCAGATCGTCCGTCGCGGCAAGCCGGCGGCAGGCTTCCGCAATGCGTATGCGGTTGAGGTAGCCCGTGATGGTCGAACCCGTATGCCGTTTGAAGTAGCGGCAGAGTGCGGCCGGCGATTTGCCGAACCGGTCGGCCAGTCCGCCGAGGTCGAACGGCTGCGTCATGTGGTCGTGCAGCCAGCGGCGCAGCGTATCGGAGAGGTCGCCCTCCTCAGGTAGCGTGTCGGAGGGGGCGATCGTGCGGGCTGCGGTATCGTGTGCGAGCAGGTCGAGCAGGCGGTAGAGCGTGGCCAGCCGTTCGATGCCGTGTGCCTCACCCGTCTCGGCCATCATCCGGCGGACTCCGGCGATGACCTGCGGATCGGCAAAGCGCACGCCCTGCCCGCTGGCGGCGAGTAGCCGGTCGATGGGGCGGCATTCGGGCAGTATGTCGAACCGGCAGGGGAGTACCTCCCGCGGAAAATAGAGAATTTCCACATGGCTCACGGCATCGGGCGTGTCGCACAGGTGCAGGTGGGGGCGGTCGGGGCCGATGAGGGTGAGGTCGCCGACACGGTACGTTGCCGTGGCGTTGCCGACGAACTCGCGTCCAGCCCCTGAAGCGAAAAAGATCAGTTCGTATTCGGCATGATGATGCAGCGGGAGCGACAGCGGCGACAGTCCCGTATAGTTCAGTTCAATCTCGTCGCTCTGCGACAGCTTGCGGTAGGTTACGTTGCGATGCATCGGTGAGTGGCGGTCGGCGGGTTAATATGCTGTTTGTTTGTGTAAAAATAGTGTGTTTTTCGTGCCGGTGGCACCGCTATTTTTGAATGCGGACGGAAACGGTTTCGTCCGGGTATAAAAACAGTAACTGAAAGATGACAACTTACGGGAATGAATGGGAGGAGCGCATCCGGCATGCGGTCTCTGCCCTGCGGTCGGGGAAGGGCATCCTGCTGACCGACGACCTTTCGCGCGAGAACGAGGGTGATCTGATTTTTCCGGCCGGAACGATGACCACGGCCGACATGGCTCTGATGATCCGCCACTGCAGCGGCATCGTGTGTCTGTGCCTGACGCCCGAGAAGGCCGGGCAACTGGGGCTGCGGCCGATGGTGGCCTGCAACACCAGCCACTACGGCACCAATTTCACGGAATCGGTTGAGGCGGCCTGCGGCGTGACGACCGGCGTGTCGGCGGCCGATCGGGTGACGACCATCCGGACGGCGGTGCGCGAGGGAGCCGTGTCGGCCGACCTGTCGCGACCCGGCCATGTCTTTCCTCTGGTGGCGCGTCCGGGCGGCGTGTTCGAGCGCGACGGCCACACCGAAGGAAGCGTCGATCTGATGCGGATTGCCGGACTGCCTCCCTGTGCCGTGTTGTGCGAACTGACCAACGACGACGGAACGATGGCGCGCCGCCCGGAGATCGAGCGGTTCGGCCGTCAGCACGGCTTTCCGGTGGTCTCCATCGCCGACATCAGGCTGTGGCGGGAGCGGCATGACGGCGGGGAGCGTCGGGCGTGAAACGTTCCGCCTCCCATAACGGACAGGAGCCTGCCCCCGTCGGGAACAGGCTCCTGTTGTCGTTAGGCGGAGACCGGCCTTATTTCTGATTCTGCGTCGGACCGGCCAGCGTTTCGCGCATGCGGGTGTCGGCCTGTACGTTCTGCAGCCGGTAGTAGTCCATGATGCCGAGGTTGCCGCTGCGGAACGCCTCGGCGATGGCCTTCGGAATCTCCGCCTCGGCCAGAATTACCTTGGCGCGCGCCTCCTGTGCCAGGGCGAGGTTCTCCTGCTCGTGTGCCACGGCCATTGCGCGTTTTTCCTCGGCCTTGGCCTGGGCGATGTTCTTGTCGGCGTTGGCCTGGTCGATCTGCAGCTCGGCGCCGATATTCTTGCCTACGTCGATGTCGGCGATGTCGATCGAGAGGATCTCAAAAGCGGTACCCGCATCGAGGCCTTTGGCCAGCACCACGCGCGAGATATGGTCCGGATTCTCCAGTACCACGGTGTGCGACTCCGACGAACCGATCGAGGAGACGATCCCTTCGCCTACACGGGCCAGTACGGTCTCCTCACCGGCGCCGCCGACCAGTTGCTTGATGTTGGCGCGCACCGTGACGCGGGCCTTGGCGATCAGCTGGATGCCGTTTTTGGCCACGGCCGACACGGGCGGCGTATTGATGACCTTCGGGTTTACCGACATCTGCACCGCCTCGAAAACGTTGCGGCCGGCCAGATCGATGGCAGACGCCATCTTGAAGTCGAGGTTGATGTTGGCTTTCTGAGCCGACACCAGGGCGCGGATGACATTCGGTACGTTGCCCTTGGCCAGGTAGTGCGCCTCCAGTTCGTTCGGATTGAGGGTCAGGCCGGCTTTTGTTCCCGTAATCAGTTCGTTCACGATCAGAGTGGCCGGTACCTTGCGCCAGCGCATCAGGATCAGCTGCAGCAGCGAGACGCGAACGCCCGACAACAGCGCCTTGAACCATACGCCGACAGGAATGAAGTAGAAAAGCAGCCACAGCAGCACGATGGCCACTACGGCGATGACGATGAGAATACCGCTATCCATTTTATGAGAGAGTTTAGGGATTTGTTTTTGTTTGCATTGGCGGGGAGGATGTTACTGTATTGGGGCGGAGGGGTGGCGGCGGGGGCGCACGACGAGGCTGAAGTTGTCGAATCCCGTCACCTCGATCTCCTGCTGCGGGTCGATGTAGCAGTCCAACGTGTGGGCTTCGTACACCTTGCCGCGGATCATGACCTTGCCGGCGGGCGAGAGGCGCGACAGGGTGTGTCCCGTGTCACCGAGGCGTACTTCGCCTGTCTGTTGGGGCGGCGTACCTGAGGTGCCGTCGATGTTCTCCTGCAGCGTAAAGCGTTTCCACGTTTTCGACCGCAGGCCGACGGCCAGGAAGATGACCGACAGCATCAGCACGGCGGCGAGCGTGATGAAGCCTCCCGTGTTGCCGTACAGTACGAAGGCGCGATAGACGCCGTAGCCGCAGGCGGCAAAGGCGCCGATGCCTGCCAGTCCTGTTCCGGGAATCAGAAATACCTCGGCAACCATCAGCAGCAGTCCGAGCAGAATGATAAGGATAATGGCGGTCATGAGCCGATACGTGTAGGGTTAAGGGATGGTAACGAGCGAGGCGTCGAGGGTCGGGTCGGTTTCCGTAATGGCGCCGACGATATTCTCGGCCAGCGTGCGGTTCGAGAAGGCGCCTACTATGAAGACGGGTTCACCGGTTGCCGGATCGGAGATGCGCGAGATCTCCTTGCCTGCCGCACGGGTGGCGATCACGTCGCGTACCATGCGGCTCAGACCGTCGGAGGAGGCGTTGCGGATCTCCACGCGGTAACTCGGCTGGGTTTTGCGGCCGGCGGCCGGCGAGGCGGATGACGCACCCGGAGCCGCATCGTACACGCCGTCGTGCCATGCGACCACTTTGGGATTGCGGAAACCCTGCTTCTTCAGCCGTGCAGCGGCGGCCTGGGCCTCGTCATAGGTGGCGTAACCGCCCGCATAGTAGTAGTGGCGGCGGTCGGCCTTGGTCTCCTGCGACATGGGGCAGACGTTGCGGAATACCGATACCGAGGGGGGCTGGGAATACGAACCCAGCAGGATGCGGTAGATCGAGCCGCGCGGGAAGATCTGCACCTGCGGGATCTGGCGGATGTTGGCATATTTGGCCGGTCGGACGATCGCGGCATCCGCAAAGTCGTAGAACATACGCTCCTGTGTGTCGAGCGTCGGCAGGAAATAGTCGCGGATATGGTCGGTAGGCAGTCCGACCGTGGCCAGCGAGTCGGCTGCGGCACCCAAGGCAGCCAGATCGGCCAGGTGGCGTTCGTAGTTGAGAATCAGTTGTTTCTGCAGGGCGTAACGCACCAGTTCCGCATACATGTATTCGTTGCGCGTTTCGGCGTCCAGCAGTTGCAGGTCGTTCATCTGCTGCTCCTGGATGGCCAGAATGTCATACGCTCCGCACTTGTCCAGCACGTAGTTGTAGGCATAGGTCTTGGTCTCGAAGATTTCGTTCCAGATGGCGGCCAGATCGGCAGTCAGCCGGTCGTTCTGGGCGGCGAGCGTCACGGCTGCCGCATAGAGGCTGTCGGCCTGCGCCGTTCGGGAAGGCAGGGCATGGTAGGCTTTCAGCATCGCGTCGAGCTGCCGGTAATTGTCGCCGATGGTTCCGGCCAGCCGGGCGGCGTCCGCCTCCCTGTTTTGCGCCTGCTGCAACAGGCGGTAGTCTTCGGCGGGGAGGTTTTCCCGAATGTAGGTGTTGTCGGTCAGCAGTGCGTTGTCGGAAGCCGGATGTTCCGGTTCGATGGCGGGAGCCGGCCGCACGGGCAGTTCCTTTTCGAGAGCGGCCAGCGAGTTGTTCAGCATGTCGAGGCTGTCCCGCACGGCGAGCAGTTCCGTTTCGAAGCGGACGATGGTGCCGCTGAGGGCTTCCCGTCCGGCATAGTCGTCCGCGGCGTAGAGCGAACGGGTTTCGCTCAGCCGGTCGGCCAGTTCGGCCTCGCGAAGCTGGAGCGCTTGTTTCCTGTGCGACAGCGAATCATAGGCCGCTTCGGGGGCGGAAGATACGGTTTGAGCCGACAGCGGTGAGACGAATCCCGCCAGGCCGAGGAGCAGCGCGTATGTGACGATGTTTTTCATGGGATCCTCCTTCCTTGCTTGCTGAGGGTCTCCGGCATGTCAGATCCACCATTTGATGGTGAAGAGCTGGATGAGACCGAAGATCTCCAGACGACCGAACAACATCAGGGCGGACAGGTTGATTTTGGCCATTTCCGGCAGCGCACCGAAATTGTCCATCGAGCCGACCTCTCCGAATCCGGGGCCTACATTGCCCAGACAGGTAATCGAGGCCGTGAAACTGGTGATGAAGTCAATGCCGCATGCTGTGTTGATCAGTGTTCCTAAAATAAGGAAAAAAAAGTAAATCGCGATGTAGAGCATGGCGAAATTTACGGTCGAACTCTCCTGTGTGATGCCGTCCAGTTTGATGCGCAGTACGGCATTGGGGTGCTGCTGCTGGCGGATGCGGGTCTTGACAACCTTCATGGCGAGCAGGATGCGGTCGCTCTTGATGCCGCCGCAGGTCGAGCCTGCGCAGGCACACTGGATCGAGAGCCAGATCAGAACCAGCATGGCCAGCGGGGTCCACAGATTGGTGTCGGCCGTGGCGAATCCGGTAGTGGTGATGATCGTCACGCATTGGAAAAGGCCGTGGCGCAACGATGCCCAGAATGAGGGATAGATCTGGGCATGCCACAGGCTGAAGGTAATGAGCAGGACGCCGATCGCCGTGGTGAAGAAATAGAATCGGGCGATCTCCGAGCGGAAAATGTTGTTGCGGCTGCCCAGCAGCGTCGCATAGATCAGGCCGAAGTGTAGTCCCGACAGCAGGGTGAAGAGGGTGATGATCTGTTCGATCCACAGGCTGTCAAAAGCGGCGATGGAGGCGTTCTTGGTGCTGAATCCGCCGGTGGCCACGGTGGCGAACGAGTGGGTGACCGCATCGAACCAGTCCATGCCGGCAATGCGCAGCAGTACGGTTTCCGAAACGGTGATGCCGATATAGACCATCAGCAGGATCCGGATGATCTTTGGGGTTTTGTAGCGGAAATTGTCTTTGGCCATGGGGGACAGCTCCACATTGTAGAGTATTTTGCGGGTATTGCCCAGGGCGGGGAGTACGGCGAGGGCGAACATCACGACGCCCGTACCTCCGATCCAGTGGGTGGATGCGCGCCAGAAGAGCAGGCTGCGGGGCAGTCCTTCGACATTCGAGAGGATGGTCGAACCGGTTGTCGTGAAGCCCGATACGCTCTCGAACCAGGCGTTGATGACCGTGAACTCGCCCCCGTACATCAGGTAGGGGAACATGCCCACCAGACAGGAGAGCAGCCAGGCGCCGGTGACGATGCAGTAGCCTTCCTTGGCGTTGATCTGTGCCTTTTTTCGCACGAAGATCGAGGGAAAGCATCCCAGAATGGTCGTCAGGGTGCAGGAGAGGATCAGCGGCGTGAAACCGCTGTCCATGCCGTTTGCCCACGAGATGATTGCCGCCACCAGCATGAACGCGGCATCGAGCAGCAGGACTCCTCCGATGTATTTGAGAATCAGTCCGAGCCTCATTTGCGTTCGTTCTTTTTCTGTTCGATGACCTCTTCGATCATCTCTTTGAGTTCATCGATCTCATCTTCGCTGCTGTCGCATTTGGGAGCGAAGGGGATCTTGTGGATCAGGTAGTTTTTCAGCGACTTGTGGATGTCCAGCAGCGGCCTCATGTAGTAGGAGTTGATGAAGAAGAAGAACATCAGCACGATGATGATGGCGATCAGCAGGGTGACGATGCTCGGCGTGATCGTCTTGTAGGCATTCTGTTCCAGAATCTGTGCGCGGGCGGCGATCGGGTTGGCGGGCGAGGTCAGGTAGTCTTTGATCGCATTGTCCAGCCGGTAATAGGACTGCAGGTAGGAGGAGACGAACCAGTCGATATCGGGGATGTCGTCTCCGGCCAGATGGCTGTCGATCGTGTACTGGAAATTGGTGTTGGCTTCGATGACGGTCTGTAGGAAGGTGCGGTTGTGCGGCATTTCGAGTGCCTCCTCGACGGCTTCGGCAAAGGCTTTTTTGCCGAGATGGTATTCGGCGTCGGGGGTCGTCGCATCCGAAAAGATCATGCGCAGCAGCGAGCTGTTCTGTTTTTGCAGGGCGGTGAGCATCTTGTCGGCCAGCGAGGTGTTGAGCGAGTTTTCCTCGATGATGCTCAGCGCCTGGTGGCGGAGCCGGTGCAGTTCGTACATGGAGATGCCTCCGGCAAACAGCAGGACGAAAGCCAGACAGATGAATCCCAACGATATTTTTTGGCGCATATCAGGTGAGGCGTTTTTGATTTGAACGTGGCTAAGATACGGATTTTCCGGTGACGATGTACCTTATCGTTCGATCAGTTCGGCGGTCACGCCGTCGTCGGTCAGCTCCAGCAGGCGGACCGGCCGGATGCTGTTTACCAGACGGGCGTCGTAAGGCACCCTGCATTTGATGTAGTTGCCCGTGTAGCCGAACATCATGCCGCCGCGTCCGCGCCCCTCGAACAGCACGTCGGCTTCGGTGCCGAGATAGTGCCGGCAGAAACGGTCGTGCAGCGCGGTGCAGAGTTCGTTCAGCCGGGCGGCGCGTTCGGTCTTGACGCTGTCCTTCACCCGGCCGGCCATGGTGGCGGCCGGTGTGCCGGGACGCTCCGAGAAGGGGAAGATGTGCAGGTAGGCGGGTTCGAGCGATTCGAGCAGTCCGTAGGTCGCTGCAAAATCCTCCTCGGTTTCGGTCGGGAAGCCCACGATGACATCCACCCCGAAGAAGGTGTCCGGCATCAGGCGGCGCACCTTGTCGATTCGGTCGCGGAATACGTCGGATTGGTAACGCCGGCGCATGAGGCCGAGGATGCGGTCCGAGCCGCTCTGGAGCGGGATGTGGAAGTGAGGCTGGAATTTGGCCGAGGCGGCGCACAGGTCGATCACCTCGTCGGTGAGCAGGTTGGGTTCGATCGATGAGATGCGGTAGCGCTCGATGCCCTCCACGCGGTCGAGGGCGCGCAGCAGGTCGGGGAACCGTTCGCCGGTGGTGCGGCCGAAGTCGCCCGTGTTGATGCCCGTCACGACGATCTCCTTGCGGCCGGAGGCGGCGATGCGTTCCGCCTCGCGCACCAGGTCGGCGATGGGCAGGTTGCGGCTGCCGCCGCGGGCGTAATGGATCGTGCAGTAGGAGCATTTGTAGTCGCAGCCGTCCTGCACCTTCAGGAAGGCGCGTGTGCGGTCGCCGGTCGAGAAGGCGGCGAAGAAGTTGGTCAACTCGGCCGTGTCGCACGAGTAGATCTGCACGCCCTCCTTGCCGTTCAGGGCGGCAACCCGTCCGAACAGATCGCCCTTGTCCCGATTGCTGAGAACCAGATCGACCCCTTCGATGGCGGCGATCTCCTCCGGCCGCAGCTGGGCGTAGCACCCGGTGACGGCAATGATGGCCGAGGGGTTCTCGCGGTGGATCTTGCGGATCAGGTTGCGGCATTTCTTCTCGGCATGTTCGGTGACCGCGCAGGAGTTGATGACGCAGATGTCGGCCTGGGTGGACGACGGCGCGCGGAGATAGCCGTGTTCCTCGAACTGTCGGGCGATGGTGGCGGTTTCCGAAAAGTTGAGCTTGCAGCCCAACGTGTGGAAACTGACTTTTTTCGGTGCGATCATATCGTTCGTGATTTTGCGCCACGAAAATACGAAAAAGTGGGTAAAATAAGGGATCAGAAGCCGCACGATAGCATCGCGGCTGGCGGAAAAAGCGTATTTTTGCCTTTCCGCCGGCGGAGGAGCCATTCCCGTCCGGCGGCCGGTCATGGATTTCCTTCACGCATTGGCGACATACGGCTTTCTGCAGCGGGCGGCTCTGGCAGCCGTGCTGACGGGCATCGTGTGCGGTGTCATAGGCACCTACATGGTGGCGCGGCGGCTGGTCTTTCTGGGCGGCGGCATCACGCATGCGTCGTTCGGCGGCATCGGCATTGCCTATTATCTGGGCGTCAATCCGTTGCTCGGCGCCCTGGTGTTTGCTGTCCTGTCGGCGCTGGGCATCGAATGGGGAACCTCGCGCGGCCGCATCCGCGAGGATTCGGCCATCGGCATGGTGTGGAGTTTCGGCATGGCCGTAGGCGTCATTTTCATCTACCTCACGCCCGGCTACGCCCCCAATCTGATGAGTTTCCTGTTCGGCAACATCCTGACGGTTACAGCGGCGGATCTGATCGCCCTGGCCGTGCTGGTGGCGCTCGTGCTGACCGTGGCGCTGTTCGGCTACCGGACGGTCATGTATGTGGCTTTCGACAGGGCCTTTGCCCGCAGCCGCGGCGTTTCGGTTGCCGCCGTATCCTATGTGATGGCCGTGCTGGTGGCGCTGTCGATCGTCTGCTGCATCCGCAGCGTGGGCATCGTGCTGCTGATCGCCCTGCTCACCGTTCCGGCCTCCATCGTGAACGGCGTGACCCGTTCGTTCGGACGGATTGCCCTGTGGGCCAGCGTCGTTGCCGTGGCCGGCAACTGTGTCGGCCTGTGGCTCAGCTACCGGCTGAACATCCCTGCCGGAGCGGCCACAATATTTCTGTTGGCTTTGACGCTTATTGTGATAAAACTGCTACCTTTGTGTGGCCTAAAAAGAGTTCCGCGCAGTGAAGACGATCGATAGATTTCTGCTGAAGTCGTACGTCGGACCGATGGTCCTGACGTTCTTCATCGTGTCGTTCATCTTCCTGATGAATTTCCTGTGGCGTTACATCGACGAACTGGTCGGCAAGGGACTCGACCTCACCGTCATTCTGCAGCTGATGTGGTATGCGACCGCTACCACGATCCCCATGTCGCTCCCGCTGGCCACGCTGCTGGCGGCCATCATGACGATGGGCAACCTCGGCGAGAACAACGAACTGCTCGCCATGAAATCGGCGGGCATCTCCCTGCCGCGTATCCTGATGCCGCTCACGGTGCTGGTGGTTTTCATTGCCATCGGCAGTTTCTTTGCCTCCAACAACCTGGTGCCGTATGCGTGGAAGCAGATGAACACGCTTATCTCCGACATCCGCAAACAGAAACAGAGCATCGAGTTCAAGGACGGCGCCTTCTTCAACGGCATAGACAACATGAGTATCCGTGTCGGCCATCAGGACAAGAAGACCGGTCTGCTGACCAGCGTGCTGATCTACGATACGGGAGCTACCGGCTCGTCGAACGGGGCGATGTCCACGACCATTGCCGATTCGGGATATATCCGTCTGTCGGACGACAAGAAATACCTGCTCGTGACGCTCTACCACGGCGAACGCTACGAAACCACGCGCAACTACCAGTGGTATGCCGAGAGCCAGCTCACCCACCAGACCTTTCAGATGCAGCACGCGGTGGTGCCGATCGAAGGTTTCGATTTTGACCGTACCGACAGCGACAAGTTCAGCGGCGGCGTGGAGACCAAGCCGATCGACAAGCTCTCGCGCGACATCGATTCGCTCGACCGCCTCGTGGGACGCGACATGGCGCGTTCCTATGAGAGTTTCCTGCGCAAGGGTATCCTGCAGTACGATCCCCACGTGATGGGAATGACCGACAGCGTGAAGACGGACTACTCCTACAAGCAGCCCTATTCCGTGCTGGAGGACATGCGCGAGTTGCCGCTGGCGCAGCGGCGGGATGTAGCCACAAATGCCATTAGTAAGGCCAAGAACTCCCAGTTGTCGATCAATTACGAAGAGGATTCCTACAAGGCCAACCTGACCCAGTTGTACCGTTCCGAGATCGAGTGGCACCGCAAGGTGTCGCTGCCGGTGTCGGTGATGATCTTTTTCCTGATCGGCGCCCCGCTGGGAGCCATCATCCGCAAGGGGGGACTGGGCATGCCGGTGGTGGTTTCCGTACTCTTCTTCGTGGTGTATTACATCATCAGCATGTCGGGCGAGAAAATGGCGCGCGACGGCATCAGCAGCGCCTTCGAGGGCATGTGGCTCTCGTCGGCCATCCTGTTGCCGATCGCGATTTATCTGATATACAAATCGACAAATGACTCCAACCTGTTCAATATGGACTGGTACCGCATACAGTATGCCAAACTGAAAGACAGGATTCACGCAAGAAAACAAAAACAGAAATAGAGCAATGAGTACACAACTGAGAAAATTGAATACCGTCGAGGAAGTTATCGAAGATTTCCGTCAGGGCAAGGTCGTGATCGTCGTGGACGACGAGGATCGCGAGAACGAAGGCGACTTCATCGTGGCCGCCGAGAAGATCACGCCCGAAATCGTGAACTTCATGCTGCATAACGGCCGCGGCGTGCTGTGCGCTCCGCTGACGGAGGACCGCTGCAAGGAACTCGATCTGGAGATGATGGTCGGCAACAACACCTCGCTGCTCGGTACGCCGTTCACGGTGACGGTCGATTACCTGCACGACGGCTGTACGACGGGCGTGTCGATCCACGACCGTGCCGCCACGATCCGTGCACTGGCCGATCCGAACTCCAAACCGGAGGATTTCGGCCGTCCGGGTCACATCAACCCGCTTCGCGCCCGCAACAAGGGCGTGCTGCGCCGTCCGGGTCACACCGAGGCTGCCGTCGATCTGGCCCGCATGGCCGGTCTGCAGCCGGCAGGTGCGCTGATCGAGATCATGAACGAGGACGGCTCGATGGCCCGTCTGCCCCAGCTGATGGAGGTGGCGGACAAGTTCGGTCTCAAGATCGTCTCCATTGCCGACATCATCGCCTACCGTCTCAAGAACGAGAGCATCGTCGAGATGGGCGACGAGGTGGCCATGCCGACCAAGTGGGGTGAATTCCGTTTCATCCCCTTCCGCCAGAAAAGCAACGGACTGGAACATATGGCGCTCATCAAGGGTACCTGGAAACCCGGCGAACCGGTGCTGGTGCGTGTCCATTCGGCCTGCGCCACGGGCGACATCTTCGGTTCGGTGCGCTGCGACTGCGGCGCGCAGCTCGACGAAGCGGTGCGCATGATCGAGAAGGAGGGCAAGGGCGCCATCGTCTATCTGATGCAGGAGGGACGCGGCATCGGCCTGTGCAACAAGATCAAGGCCTACAAACTGCAGGACGAGGACGGCTACGATACGGCCGAGGCGAACGTGAAGCTCGGCTTTGCGGTCGATGAGCGCGATTACGGCGTGGGTGCCAGCATCCTGCATGCGCTGGGCATCACGAAGATGCGTCTGATGACCAACAACCCCCTCAAGCGTGCCGGACTAGAGGGCTACGGCCTGTCGATCGAGGAGATCGTTCCGATCGTGACCAAACCGACCAGCTACAACCAGCGCTATCTGGAGACCAAGGAGGAGAAGATGGGCCACAAGCTGGGCCTGCTTCACAAGGACAATCACTAACCGGCGGGAGGTGCGTGCGATGAGTGTCGATCCCAAACAGCTGCGTATCGTCTATATGGGTACGCCCGACTTTGCCGTGGCTCCGCTGCAGGCGTTGGTCGAGGGCGGCTATCGGGTCGTGGCGGTGGTCACGATGCCCGACAAACCGGCCGGCCGGGGGCTGAAGGTGCAGGAGAGCGCGGTGAAACGTTATGCCGTTTCGGCCGGACTGCCCGTGCTGCAGCCCGAAAGGCTCAAGGACGAGGCATTCGTCGCCGCCCTGCATGACCTGCAGCCCGACCTGGGGATCGTCGTGGCCTTCCGCATGCTGCCGCGCGTGGTGTTCGAACTGCCCAAATACGGCACCTTCAATCTGCATGCGTCGCTGTTGCCCCAGTACCGGGGCGCCGCGCCCATCAACTGGGCGATCATCAACGGCGAGCGGGAGACGGGCGTGACGACCTTCCTGCTCAATCCGCGGATGGACGAGGGGGCGATTATCGACCGTCGGACGGTGGCCATCCTGCCGGAGGACAACGTCGGCTCGCTGCATGACAAGCTGATGGCGGTCGGCGCCGCACTCGTTACCGAGAGTGTGGCGAAGGTGGTTTCCGAAGGGTTCCGGCCCCAGCCGCAGCCCGAACTGCCGACCGGTGAACTGAAGCCGGCGCCCAAGATCTTCAAGGAGACCTGCCGGATCGATTTCGGCGCGGAGGGCGAACGGATCGTGCGGCTGATTCGCGGACTGGCACCCTATCCGGGGGCGTGGACGACGCTTGAGGAGCGTGCGGCCGACGGCACCGTGCTGCGTTCGACCGACGTGAAAATCTATGCGGCCCGTTTCGAGGCGGCCGCCGGTACGTCATCCCGCATCGGCGAGGCAACGGTCGAGGGAAGCGTGCTGCGCATTGCGTGCCGGGACGGCTACATCCTGCCTGAATCGTTGCAGCCGGCCGGCAAGCCCCGCATGGCGGTACGCGACTACTTGAACGGCTGGAAGCCCAAAGGGGAGAGCCGCTTCGTATGACGCGGAGTCCGTCCGGAGTCGGATACGGAGACAGAATAAAGCGAGGGGACGAATCTCATGGGATTCGTCCCCTCGCGCTTTGTATGCGTTCCGAGCAGCCTTTGTGTCCCTTTCGGTGTTGCGGCAGGGCGGCGGCTCTTGCCTGCCGTGTGCCGCGGGCCGGACAGGAAGGCGACTGCCGGCTATTTGAAGGGCGAGTCTGGCTCGCGAGCCATCACCTTGTAGAACATCATGTCGAGGAAGCGCGGCGAGAATTTCTTGATGAAGTGGGTGGCGCGTCCCTCGAATTCCATCAGCAGCAGCCGTTTGTGGCGGGCGATGCCGTCGGCGATGCGGCGGGCTACCTCCTCGGCGGTCATCATCTTCTCCTCCTTGCGGGGCGTGGCGCCCTGGCAGGATCCGTCGGCCGTCAGGGCGGCGAAACGGACGTTGGTGGCCGTGAATCCCGGGCAGGCCACCATGACGTGAACGCCCTTGCGGCGGTTCTCGATGCGGATCGTGTCGAGGAATCCGGTCATGGCGTACTTCGAGGCGGAGTAGCCCGTGCGGCCGGGCAGGCCGTGCAGGCCGGCCACCGACGAGACGCCCACGATGCTGCCGTGCGACTGCTGGATGTAGGGCAGGGCATATTTGGTGCAGTAGACCGTTCCCCAGAAATTGACGTCCATCAGCCGGTGGAGTACGTCCAGATCGACATCGTCGAAGAGGGCGCGCATGGAGATGCCTGCATTGCAGATCAGAATGTCGATGCCGCCGAAGGTCTCGACGGCCGTGTCGATCAGGCGGCGGCAATCGTCGGCTTTGGTTACGTCCGTGGCGCAGACGGCCGTCCGGATGCCGAAGCGGGCGAGGTCGGCGGCGATGGCCGTCAGCTGGTCTTCGTGGCGTGCGCCGAGTACGACATTCGCGCCGCGTCCGGCAAATTCGTAGGCCAGGGCGCGTCCGATGCCCGACGAGGCGCCGGTGATAACGACCGTGCGGTTTTTGAACTGGTGTTTGCTCATAGTATGTCGTTTGTGGATTTGTCGGTTACAGTTGCAGCAGGCCGTAGCGCCGCAGGATGTCCCACTGTTTGGAGTGGTAGAGTACGGCAAACGGTTCCTCCGCATGTTGTTCGTAGCGTTCCTTGATCTCCCCGAAGGTGATTCGGCGGCTGAGGTCGCTGCATTCGGCTGCGGCGGCGAGCAGGAACTCGGCGTCGGCATCGGAGAATTTCAGCTGTTTCTCCTCGCTGTTGCTGCGGACGAGCAGTCCCTTTTCGGTCCGTTCCAGCGAGCCGCCGATCCACACCAGACGGGCTTTCGGATCGAAGATGCGGCAGGCGTCGGGGCGGAGCAGGTGGTCGGTGACGAGGGTCGGCTCGACAGTCGTGGGCGGAACCTTCGTGGCGAACCACTTGTGGACGGGTTTGTCGAGTCCTTCGCCCGCCATGTAGTTGGCCAGCGAGAGGCGCAGTGCGTCGCCCACCATGTCGAGGCTGTAGCCCCGGTTGTCCGAGAAGAAGATCTCGTTGTTGGCAAAGGAGTTGGGCATCGAACCCTTGCGCCGCACCCCGAAGCGTTCGGGGTGCTGGCCCGAGGGGCTGTGGAGTGTCATGGCGTAACGGTGCCAGAAAGCCGAGCCGATCAGTTCGGCACGGAACATCTGGCGCACCACTTCGAGGGCGTCGATCGTCTCCTGCAGCGTCTGGGTCGGCAGACCGTACATCAGGTAGGTGTGGACCATGATGCCGGCGTAGAAGAAGTTGCGCATGGCGATGGTGGCCTGTTCGATGGTGATGCCTTTGCCGATCATGGCCAGCAGCCGGTCGGAAGCCACCTCCAGTCCGCCCGATACGGCAATGCAGCCGGCGGCGGCCATCAGGTTGCACAGGTCGCCCGTGTAGGCCTTCTCGAAACGGATGTTGGTCCACCACACGTAGCGGCGGCGACGGCGCAGCAGTTCCAGCGACAGGTCGCGCAGCAGGCGGGGCGGAGCCGCCTCGTCCACGAAGTGGAAACCCCGTGATCCGGTCTGGGCGGCCACGCGGTCCATCCAGTCGGCCAGTTCGGAGGCGGTCACGCTGTCGTAGCGCCCGATGTAGTCGAGCGTCGTGTCGCAGAAGGCGCATCCGGCCCAGTAGCAGCCGTGGGCGAGCATCATCTTGTTCCAGCGGCCGTCGCTCCACAGGCGGTGCATCGGATTGACCACCTCGCACAGCGAGAAGTAGGCGTCGTGGCACAGTCCGCCGAAGTCGGGACAGCCCCGCTCGCGGTGGGTGATCCGTTCCGTGCCGTCGCGATAGCCGTCGGGGGTGATCGTGCCGGTCGGCTCCTCGCCGTTCAGGATATGTTCCAGGGCGCGTTCACCGTCGTCGAGGATGATGTAATCGACGTAGGAGAAGATCGTCCGGTCGCTCATCTGGCGCAGTTCGGTGGTGGGGTAGCCGCCGCCGATGACCACCTTGATGTGCGGAAAGTTCGACTTGATATACTGTCCGCAGCGCAGGGCGGCCAGCAGGTTACCGGGGAAGGGTACCGTCAGCGCCACCACTTCCGGACGCTGGTCTTCGAGGCGCTGGCGGAGCAGTTCCGTCATGCGCAGTTCGATGATGTTGGGCGGCAGGCGCAGCTCTTCCTCCAGCACGGCGAATTCGGGCAGCGACACGGAGAGGTGTTCGGCATAGCGCACGATCTCGAAGTTGTCCGTCACCACGGCGCGGATGAAGTCGCTGATGTCCTGCAGGTAGAGCGTGCAGAGGTGCTTGGCGCAGTCCTGAATGCCCATCCAGCCGAACTCCTCCTCGGGATCCTCCAGCGAATCGAAGCGTCCGGCCTGAGGCAGGAAGTCGCCCCTGCAGATGGGGCTGGCCAGCGTGGCGTCCCGGCCGCGCAGGAAGGACATGACCGCGTCGATCGTGTCGATGTAGGCTCCGCGCAGGGCGTAGATGCGTTCGATGTCGGCCAGCTCCTCCTCGTCGAGGTCGAGTCCCTCTTTCGCGGCGGCGGGGTAGCTGTCGAACACTTTGGTCAGAAACTCCGACGAAAAGATGGCGTTGAGCAGGGCGACGGAGAGGTCGTATTGTTCGGCGTGGTGGCCGTGTCGTTCCAGATAGCCCTTCAGGTAGGCCGTGGCCGGATAGGGGGCGTTGGGCTGCAGGAAAGGCGGTGTGATGAGCAGGATGTTTCCCATGGCGTTGTCAGTCGTTTATGTCGATTTTCAGTCCGTCCCAGGCGAACTCGATGCCTGCGGGCAGCGAGCCGCTGATTTTCTCGTAGGGTCCGATCTGGTGCGACATGTGGGTCAGGTAGGTGCGTCGCGGGCCAATGCGGCGGCTGACGGCAATGGCCTCCTCGACGGTAAAGTGCGAGATGTGCTTGGTGTAGCGCAGGGCGTTGATGACCAGCGTGTCGATGCCCTCCAGTTTGCGGAGCTGCGCTTCCTCGATGCTGTTGAAGTCGGTCAGGTAGGCGAGCGGCCCGATGCGGTAGCCTGTCACGGGCAGGATGTAGTGTTTGCCGGTGATCGGGACGATATGGAATCCGCCCGCCTCGAAAGGCACGTTCGTATGGATGGTGCGCAGGTCGATTTCGGGCGCTCCCGGGTAGCGCTCCTCGCTGAAGGCGTAGTCGAAGTCCTTGCGGATGACGTTGCCGACCCGTTCGGTCGCATAGATCGGAATGGCGCGCCCCTGGAAATAGTTGAATGCCCGCACGTCGTCGATTCCGCCCACGTGGTCCTTGTGTTCGTGGGTGAGCAGTATGGCGTCGAGCGTGCGCACGCCTTCGCGCAGCATCTGGTAGCGGAAGTCGGGTCCCGCATCGATGACGATGCGGCCGTCGGCGCCTACCGGCCGGTCGAATGCGCCGTGGGCCGTGGCCGGGTGGGCGGCGGCTTCGGGAATGACGACGTGCTGCGGCGGCCGTTCGTTGAAGCGTTCGATCATGACGGAGGAGCGCAGCCGTTTGTCGTGATGGTCTTGCGAGCGGCAGACTTCGCAGTTGCAGCCGATCATCGGTACGCCTTGCGAGGTGCCGGTTCCGAGAAAAGTGAGTCGTAACATGATTCGATGGGCATGAAAGCAACATCCGGCGCCTCGACGTCCAGTTCGTTTGCGGCGGGGCGGGATCAATGTTCAAAATTAGTCATTTTTTCGCGCTCCCCGAACGATTCCGCCGCTCTTCGGCCGAAAAGAAAAAGGGGAGCCGCAGCTCCCCTTTTCCGGATGAATCGGACGATGCCTATTTCGTGGCGTTCTCCAGCTTCTTCATGATCGAGAAGATGAAGATGGCCGAGATCAGACAGAGGACGATCAGGATCGACCACAGCTGCCACAACGGGAGGCCGCCCCACAGCATGCCGATGATCGAAACAAGGTAGTTGCCGATGGCGGTTGCGGCGAACCAGCAACCCATCATGGCGCCTTTGTATTTGGGCGGAGCCACTTTCGATACGAACGAGATACCCATCGGCGAGAGGAACAGCTCGGCGAACGTCAGCACGAGGTAGGTCGAGATCAGGATGTTCGGAGTTACGCGGGTGAAGTCAGCACCGGCCTTGAGGGCATCCGGCGTAGGCAGACCCATCGAGCCGAGCGCCATGATGGCGAAGCCGGCTGCGGCGATGAACATGCCGATACCGATCTTGCGCGGAGCCGACGGCTCTTTGCCTTTCTTGGCCAGCGCACCGAACACGGCCATCGAAACCGGCGTCAGGGCAACTACGAAGAAGGGGTTGAACTGCTGGAACATCTGCGGCAGCACCTGTACGGGAGCGTCGCCCGAAGTCTTGTATTTGATGACGAGGCCGACGATCGACAGTACGGTCACGGCAGCCGAGATCACGCGGCTCTTGGTGGTTTTCGACTGGAAGGTCGAGAAGAGGGCGTACACGGCGATGATGATAAGCAGCAGGTTGAATACGTCGAATCCGAGACGGTCGAGGCCTACGGCCTGCTGAGCCGTGTAGTCACGGGCGAAGAAGGTAAGGGTCAGACCGTTCTGGTGGAAGGCCATCCAGAAGAAGATCACCACGGCAAAGACGAGCATCAGCGCGGTGATACGCGACTTGGTCTGCTCCGGAGTCAGCTCGGCGATCGGCTCCTTGCTGGTAGCAGCCTGCTGTTTGGCGTTCACGTCGGCGTGTTTGAAGGTCTTCCGGAAGCCAACGTAGATCAGCATCGATACGATCAGCGATACGCAGGCTACGGCAAAGCCCCAGTGGTAGGAACCCGACAGCACGTCGATGTACTCGTGTGCGAAGGAGGTCAGGTCGGTTGCACCCTGCTGGTGAGCCAGCGTCTCGAATTTGGTCATCGCCTCCTGCGTCATGCCGGCAGCGTTTTCGAGGTACTGGTGAGCCAGAGCGGGGATGTCACCGTTGTAGGAGAAGCCGTGTTTGCCCATGAAATACTCGGTGATCTTCGTGGCTGCGGTCGGGGCGAAGAGGGCGCCGATGTTGATGGCCATGTAGAAGATCGAGAAGGCCGTGTCGCGCATGCTGGAGTATTTCGGGTCGTCGTAGAGGTTGCCGACCATTACCTGCAGGTTGCCTTTGAAGAGACCGGTTCCGAGGGCGATCAG
This sequence comes from uncultured Rikenellaceae bacterium, assembly GCA_949287525.1. Lineage (GTDB taxonomy): Bacteria > Bacteroidota > Bacteroidia > Bacteroidales > Rikenellaceae > Tidjanibacter. The sequence goes on along the minus strand of CASEGL010000009.1, from coordinate 32,836 downwards.
GAACAGGGCGCCCGCCATGGCTACCACGCCGAACGCATCGTTGCCCGTAGGAATGGCCAGACAGACATAGCCGATGAACATCACGATGATACCGGAAGTCACCATTTTGCCGTAGCCGAATTTGTCAGCCAGCCAACCGCCCAGCAGCGGCAGGAAGTATACCATCGCCAGGAAGATGGCAAAAATGTTGGAGGTCAAACCCTCCGAGAAGCCGAACTTCGCCTGAAGAAACAGCGTGAAAATGGCGAGCATCGTATAATACCCGAAGCGCTCGCCGGTATTCGCCAGAGCCAGCGCGTAGAGTCCTTTAGGATGTCCTTTGAACATAAAATAATTGATTTAAAAGTGATTGAGTTATTTGAATTTTCTTTTTACGGTAAGCCCCAATTTTTGAATCGTACAAATATACGCAATTCCCTGTAAAATCGGAAAAGTAGCGGCAAGATATGCCTTGATATTCGGATGGAGAGGCCGTTCAGGAAGGTTGGTGTGCGTATTCCGTCCGGCGTTTAGCCCATGACGGAGAAATGTTCGCCGTCGGGACGCAGGTAGGAGAGCGAAATTTCGTCATCCTCCCGCTGATAGGTCACCGATGCGAAAACGTGGCCGTTGCGCAGCAGGGCGAAGTGGATGCGCAGGTAGCCGCTGTCGCTTTCAAATGCGACGTTGGCAGCCTCCCCGACGCTGTATCCGCGCAGCAGGTAGGTGAAGCAGAGCCGGCTGCCCTGATGCTCTACGTCGATAATTTCCGCCTCGTCGTGGGTGAAGAGCAGGTGCAGCGCACGGTGGGCGATGTTGCGTATGTCGCTGCGCCACCCTTCGGGGCATCGTACGCCCCGGCACTCCTGCATGTACTCTTCGATCTCTCCGAACAGGCAGTCCTCCAACATGCGGCGGACGTTGCCCTTTGCCAATGCTCCCATATTCGTGTCGTTGTTGATGCGGCAGACATCGGGTGACTGCCTCCTACAAAGATACGAACAGCTTTCCATTCGCCCAAACCGATGGGTGGCAAACCGATGTGCCGCGGACACGAAGGCGGTTCTCGGATGCCGGTTGCGGGGCGGACTGTGCCTGGCCGGAAAAAGCAACTGTTGTTGCGCAATCTTTCGTACTTTTGTACCCGATTCGGAAGATTTACACCCTGTATTTTCGGTTTTGGTTATGTTGTTGCGTTCAATCTGCCTTTTTTGCTGCCTCCTGCTCGCGGTTCAGCCTGCTGACGGTCGTCCGCTTTCCTATGCCCTGGATCGCCCCGCCGGATGCGGCCTCACTCTCCCTGCACCGGCGGCAACCCCTCTCTTCGGCATGCCGACCGCCACTTCCTTTGATCCGGATGCCATGCGTCTTGCCGATCCTGACGCCGTGTGCGATACCGCTGCGAAACGGTGCGACTTCTGGCATTCGACCGGTGCGCGGTTCATCATTCCGGCGGCGCTGATTACATACGGCGTCGTGGCGCAGGGCAATCCGCTCCTGCAGCAGGTCAATCACAATATCGACAACTATGTCCGGGAGGTCTTTCCCGGCAAGGCGTGTTTCGACGACTACATCCAGTATGCGCCGCTGGCCGCCTATATGGGGTTGTCGATCGCGGGGGTGGACAACCGGCAGCACAACCTGCTCGACCGGACGATCATTGCCGCTACGGCCTATCTCATCATGGGTATTACGGTCAATACGATCAAGGCTACCGTTCCCGTGCTGCGCCCCGACGGCTCGGCGTGGAACTCCTTTCCCTCCGGCCACACGGCCATGGCCTTCACGGGCGCCCATCTGCTTTTCAGGGAGTACAAGGATGTCTCGCCCTGGATCGGCGTGGCCGGCTATGCCGTCGCCACGACCACCGGTGTGATGCGCATGTTCAACAAGCGCCACTGGCTGAGCGACGTGGTGACCGGTGCGGGCATCGCCATCGCCAGCGTCGAGTTGTCCTATCTGCTGTGGCCCGTGTTCGACCGCTGGATCTACGGTTATCGAAAGCCTGACAGCAAACGGACTTCGGCCGTCTCCTTTACGCCGGCTGTCGGAGTGGATTATTACGGAGCCGGCTTCGTCTGCGTATTCTGAGGCGCTGCCGGTCGGCCATACGGCAAACGGGGTGTGCAAGCCATGCTGCACACCCCGTTTCCTTACGTGTGTCTGCGTTGCGGTCAGATCGTCATCACGATGCCGCCGTTGATCCAGCGGGGGGGCTGGATGACCCCCACGAAGTCATAGTAGACCGTGTTGAGCAGGTTGGTGGCCTCGACATAGAAGGTGAAAGCCCCCTGCGTCCAGCTCAGGCGGGCATCCAGCAGCCAGTAGGGGGTGTAGATGGCGTCGGCCGTGTCCTTGCGGTCGTACCACGAGGCGGTGACCTCGGCGACCAGTCCGCGCCAGATGTTCACGCCGCACTGCAGGGCGACTTTGTGGTTCATGTAGTCGAGGGCGTATTTCGTGATGTCGTGCGTGTCCTTGTCGGAGTTCAGCCAGCCGTAGCTGACGGTGAGGTTGCGCAGGATACGCCGGCCGTAATAGCCGGCCTGCACCTCCACGCCATAGGTGTTCAGCCGGGTGAGCTGGGTGGACTGCCACTTGGGACCTTCGGCGGTTTCGATCAGGCGCCAGTCGATCATGTCGGTGCCGTGGCGGAAGAAACCGCTTACGTCCGCCTGGAAGCGTCCGTAGCGGTAGCCGGTACCCAACTGATAGGTAGTGGCCTGTTCCGCCTTCAGGTTCGGGTTGCCGATGTGCGTGGCGGTCGTATAGTAAAGATCCGTATAGGTCGGCAGGCGCATGGAGCGCGTGACGTCGGCCTCCAGCGTCCATCCCTTCAGCAGTTGCTGCTGCACGGCCAGACTGCCCGAGGGGAACGTGCCGTATTCGCTGTGGGAGAGGTTGAACGAGCCGGCCAGCGAAGTGGACCCCAGCGTCATCCGATGGCTCAGCCAGCTGTTTATGATGTGGCGCCCTTTCTCTTTCGTATAGACGGCGTCGGCTCCCGGCACGGGGATGGCCTCATCCATCGGCTCGCCGAGGACGTTGCTGTACAGGTGATTGAATTTGTAGTCGAAACCGAGCGACGAAGTACCCCAGCGCCAGCGGTAGTCCAGACTGGCCTCGGCGCCCACGTTGTCGGTCGTATGGTAGTTGGGGACCCAGCCTTCCGGCGCACCCTTGCCCGCCCGGTAGAGTTCGTAGCGGTCGTTGTTCTTGCGGTAGCTGACATTGGCGTTCACGGTGAACAGGCCGATGTTTTTGCTCCAGCGTATCGACGCCAGCTGGGTTTCCGTATGTTCGAACTGGTCGGGGTAGGCGGGCGAATAGAAGCCGTTGGCTCCGAAATCGCGCCACTGGTATCCCACCTGCGCATCCAGCAGGCCGACCGAAGCGGACTGGTAGGTGATGCGCGAATAGAGGTTGGAGTTGAAGAAGTCGGTGTTGCGGATGTAGCCGTCCGAACGTCGGATCGATCCGGCGGCCAGCACCGAGAGTCCGTTGCGCGTCATGGCGCCGGAGAGGGACGAATAGAGGTAGCCGTAGGCTCCGCCCGTGATCTCCGCCCGCAGGTAGTTGGGGCGCAGCGGTGAGGTGATGAAGTTGAGCGCTCCGGAGAAGGCGCCGATGCCTGTCAGTCCGGTGATGAAGTCGATCTCGCTGACAATGTCGAGGTCGATCGGCAGGCTGTGGCTCTGATGGCCGGTACGGGCATCCGTGAAGTCGATGCCGTTGAGAAGGATGAGTGTCTGGTCGCAGGTGCCTCCGCGTACGGAGATGTCGGCCTGCATGCCCTTGCCGCCCCGCTCCCTGAGGTCGATTGCGGGATTGATGCGGAGTACGCTTTCGATGGTTTGCAGCGGCGCAACGGAAACCGTGTCGCGGCTGTAAACTTCTGCGGGAGCCGTAACTCCCCGTGTGGGATTCAGTCGTTCGGCGGTCACGTTCAGCGCTTCGAGTTCGATCACACGGGCAACTCCCAGCGAATCCGGCTCGGCTGCGACGCTTTTGGGGTTGTGCATGACGATCGACATCGTGAGCGACAGCACTCCGATCTTCACCACCTTGCCGAGTGAAGCGAATGCGCCGTACGCTTTGCGTGTCCAGCGGGTAAAATGACCCATAATCCCACTTTTAGAAGTCCGTTTCATAAAATTGAAAAAGAGATTAAAAGTGTTTTTCCGGAATATTCCGGCGCGCCAAAGATAGGGAAATCATGCTAAAAACCCAATCAGAGGGGCATGTCGTGCTGTCGCGAGGGTGCCGGAACCGGTGGATGGACGGGAAAAACGAAGAAAAAATCGCGAAAAATTGGGCAGACGTTTGGAGGTAGCGGAATTTTGTCTATCTTTGCACTCGCAAACGGGACAGATGTTCCGGTGAATGCGGAAATAGCTCAGTTGGTAGAGCACAACCTTGCCAAGGTTGGGGTCGCGAGTTCGAGTCTCGTTTTCCGCTCTCAGAAGGCAGTCAGCGATGACTGCCTTTTTCTTTTTGCCGTTGAGCGTACCGCTTTGCGGCAGGAGGTCGCACGGGACACGTTTCCTTCCGGTCGGTGGGGCAGATCCGTTTCCGCACCGGCCGAGCGGAAGAGCGTGCTGATTCCGGTAGTTTGTCCCGTAAAAAATCATTACCTTCACGGAACGATAACATCCATTTTGTTTTGAACGGAGTATGGGAACTTATGCGTTGGTGACCGGCGCCTCTTCCGGCATGGGGTTGCAGTATGCGTTGCAGCTGGCGGCGCGCGGTTACGGCATCATCATTGTCAGCAACCGGCACGACGACAATCTGCGGGCCGCCGATGCCGTGCGCCGTCAGACGCCCGATGCGAACGTGCGGGTGATCGACGCCGATCTGGTGGACGGCATGGCGGCCGAAAGGCTGTATGCCGCCGTACAGGAGTGGCAGCTGGAAGTCGAGGTGCTGGTGAGCAATGCCGGCATGCTGCTGTTTTCCACGGTTGTCCATACGCGGCCGGCCGATCTGGAGCGTATCGTCGCGCTGCATTGCCTGACTCCGGCCAAACTGGTGCGGCTTTTTGCCGAGGACATGCAGCGGAGGGGGCGCGGCTATGTGCTGATCGTCTCCTCGGCAACGGCCTGGATGCCGTATCCGACCATAGCGCATTACGGGGCGACGAAGGCGTTTCTGAAGAACTTTGCCCGTTCGCTGTGGTTCGAGATGCGTGATTACGGGGTCGGGGTGACGGCCGTCTTCCCCGGTGCCGTGGATACGCCCTTCTACCGTTTGTCGGACTCCAGGCGTGCGCTGCTGGTCCGGCTGGGCATCATGCAGCGGCCTGAGCGGACCGTAGCGCTGGCGTTGCGCGCCCTGTTCCGCAGGCGTTTCCGGTGCGTTCCAGGTCTGTTTACAAAAACCGTCGTGGGAATTTGTGCGGTTGTGCCGTCGGCCTGTCTGCTGCCGTTGCTGAAGGTGCCGAAGATCCGGCGCATTCTGGAGCAGGCCTGATGCCGGCCAGAGACCGGATGCCTGTGCGGCGGGAGAAAAGAGAGGAAATGTGAAATGACATTGCGGTTCGCAGCCGCAGCGACAAGCTATGAAAACGGAAATTTATGGCCATCGGATGGCCGACGGAAAGGATTACTTCGGACTGCGTGACGGGGAGACGCAGCAAATCGTTACGCCCGTGCTGTACGACGAGGTGGTGCCGCTGACGGAATCATTGTTCCGGATCGGGGTGAACGGATGCCAGGGAGTCATGAACGAACGGGGCGAGGAGGTCGTGCCGCCCGTTTATGACCGGTTGGCACCATTCGATACGGAGGCAACCTGTTTTTGGGCGGAACAGGGCGATTATATGGGGATTGTCCGTGCCGATGGTGCCGTATCGGTACCGTTCGTCTATCGGTTGTTGCGGTACGACGCCGAAGGTCATCGCCTGTTGGGCTGGCGCGTGGCGGCAGTGGATCCGGACGGCAGCGAGGCGGAGTCGATCCCGCTGCCGGAGTCGCTTTGCGTGGAGGTGTCGGACGCAGATGAGCCGGCATACGGGTTCGTCTATGAAGATTGTCCGGACGGCGGATCGTATGTCGGCCTGCAGGATCGCGACGGAGAATGTGTCGTGCCGTGCCGGTATGCAGAGATCAGGCCGTTGTATGGAGGCTATCTCCTGGTGCGCACGCACGAAGACCGCTATGGCGTCGCCTGCATGTCGCAGGGGGAAGTCATTCCGCCCGACACGGTCGTCCATACGCCCTATTATGATACTACGTGGTATTACCGCTCCCTGTCGCGTGCCGACGACGGAGTGCCGGTGATCCGGCTGTGTCTGGCTCACGATCGTTTCCGGGTCGGAACGGAGCAGTATTTTATCTGCAATCGGAACCGGTACGTCGAGCATCGGCTGGAAGAGCCGGCCGCCGGAGAGACTCCGTACTGCATCTTTGCGGCTGTCGAAGACGAAGACGACGGCCGTTATCCGTTGGAAGCCTACCTGTCGCTGATCGGGTCGGACGATGTCGTGCTGAATGGCAGGGGAGAGGAGGTGACGAATATCGGCGAGATCATCCGGCAAGAGACGATGCCTGACGCATCGCTGCGCCCCGTGCCGTTTAAGGATGCTTCGGGAAACGTGCTGGGATATGACTATCTGCTGCCTACGGGGGCGCGGAAATTCCACCGGCTGTTCCGCGAGGCGACCGGATTCCTGCACGGCTATGCTTTCGTTCATGCCGACGGACGGTCGTTCTTCATCGACGGGGAGGGAAACGAATTCGATTCCCTGCATGACGTGTATTACCAGCGGCGGCAGGGCGGCATGATGCCGTGACCGCATGCGGACATGCGAAGCCGTGACATGAGCCAGGGGCGTGGAACCGATGTGTTCCACGCCCCTGGCGCATAAGAAGCCGTTCAGGACGGTTATTCGTAGATGTACTCCACCGGTGACTTTTTGAACCGCAGGATACGGGTGTCGTTGTTGCCGGCACCGTTTTTCTGCAGGTAGAGCGCCGTCATGGGGCCGGCAAAAAACCATCCGGCACCTTCGGGGGAATAGACCGAGAAGAGGATGTTGTTGTAGTGGTTGGAGTGTTTGATGCCGTTGGCATCCCACTGTGCGCCAGGCCCATACCAGGTTACCGGCTCGTATTCCGGAAAATCGGGACTCGACATGCCCGTATAGAGCAGGTCGGTTGCCTGCACCGAGCCGACCGTGATGTCGTTGCGGCGGCGTTGTTCGCGTTTGACGGTCTTGTGTCCCTCCCACGGGTTGCGCAGGGTATGGGTGCCGCCCCACATGACCCATACATAGTCCGTGGCGTCGAACATGCGGTTGAAATCCTCCATCGAAGGCAGTTCGTAACCGTCGGGGGCAAGGGCGTCGGGAGCCAGCTTGTTGATGTGTGCCGACATGCCGGTCGAGAAGCCGTCCATGACGAGCGAGCCGTTGTTGTCCACAACCCGCAGACCGATGCCGCTGTCGCCCTGATAGGCCCATCCCCAGAGGTCGTAGAACTCTTCAGGCGAACAGTCGCGCAGGTAGTCGAGTACCCTTTTGCCGGCGGCTGCGGCAGGGTCGGCCGAACTGAGTACCTGATCCTCGAAAGCGCGCGAGTTGCCGCGGGCGTTGTATTTGCACCACCATACGCCGTGCAGCCACGTAACGGGCAGTCCGAAGTTGCGTCGGGCAACGGTATATTCCTCACGCGCCGAACCGTCGGTGTTGCAGATCACGAGCGTAGCCTGCTGTGTACGGCCGTCGGGTCATTGGGTTTCCAGCCGGCCAGTACGCGGAAGGTGTCGCTGCCTTCCACGGGCGTGATCTTGATCCAGGGATCTTCGCCTGCCGCAAACTCTACGGTCAGCTTTTTGTCGGCCGGCACGGTGAAGCGCCCCAGTTCATTGTCGATGTAGCGTCCGAAATCGAACGCATAGCTGTTCGTGTCGAAAGTCATTTTGCCGGTCATGCCGACGGGATTGGCCGACATGCGCACAACGATCCGATCCTCCGGATAGGCGTTGTTCAGTCCTTTGCGGCGGAAACGGATTTCTGTCTGCTCGGCCGGCATGCCGGGCGCGTAGAGCGGTTTGCGGACGCGGAAAACGTTGCGCTCCTCCTGGCCGTATGCAGAGGCCGTTTCGACAGTCAGCAGGCTGCCGGCAGGCGAAATCGCTTCCAGATCGTCGTTGCACGTCACCACCAGGCGGAAATCCGTCAGGCCGTGGGGCAGCGTGATTTCCGTGCCATCGGCCGACAGGATCGCTCCGGCGGGCAGTTCCGAATGGGCGGAGTCGATCGTAATGCGGCCGCTCCAGTCGGGATACAGGCCGGTGTCGCCGCCCGACGCCCACTCCTCGACGGTCAGCTGCGCCTCCTGATCGACCGACTCTTTGCTGATGGTGACCGTGTAGATGCGGTTGCGGCGGATGGTGCCGGGCAGATCGGCTTCGAGGACGTACCGTTTGCCGCTGATCTGCACCTCGGCGCGGAGTCTGGCTGCCTCTTCCTGCGGATACAGAAAGGCAACTCCGGCCGTATCTTCCGTGTAGGGGGCCTCGGGACGGATATCCAGACTGCCAAAACGGGTCGGGGCATCCGTGCCGAAGAGTGGGGTCTGCTCCGCTACGCCTTCCAGAAAGATACGTTCTACCGAGATGGAGGCGATGCTCCGGATGGCAAGGTCGAGTCGGGCGAAGTTGCGCGTCAGGGTCACGTCGGCCGTTTTGTCGCCGGTCAGCACGACGGATCCGGAGAAGAATGTCTGGGGAAGCCCGTTGCGGAGGCCGGCCGTCATGACCAGCCAATCCTGTTCCGACAAGGCTGCCTCGCACAGTGCCTGCAGGTCGGCAATCTCCTTCCCGCCGGTCAGGACATAGAGGGTTCCCGCGTCGGTGTCGAGCTGAAAGGTGTAGCCGTCTTCTGCGGGAATGGGTGCGTCGTACACTTCGGTCATGCGGCCCTCCTCGAACAGACAGGCCTGAAGGCCTTCCCATGCGGCTTCACCGGCCGTGGAAAGCCCGCCGGACTCGTAATCGGCCATGCGTACCGTGACGAGCGTGTTCCGTTCTTCCGTGCCTGTTCCCGGTTCCGGATCCGGTTTGGGTTCCGGTTGATGTTCGTTTTTCGTGCAGGCGGCCAGAGTCAGTGCGGCAACGGCTGCTGCAGCCAGTAAGGATTTGATATTGATCTTCATCTTCATGTCCATAAAAACTTTTCCGTTGTTCAGTGCTGCGGACGCTTATTCGTAGATGTATTCCACCGGACTTTTCACGCACCGTACGGTACGGGTTTTGGTGGCGTTCTGGGAGACGAATTTGAGCCAGTTCTGATTGACTTTTTCGTTTTGGGCGTACCCTTCCATAACCCAGCTGTTGGATCCGCTTCCGGAGGTGGCCAGCAGGAGGGTCATGCGCTGATAGTTGCCGGCCGTCGTATTCCATTGATGGCCGAATCCGTCGAGTACCCAGCATCCCTCGTCGGTGCGGAATTCATAGAAGGAGACGATGCCGTAAGGTTGGCCTAACAGCGTAACCTCGCGTTCGATGACGCGTATGGCGATCTCTTCTCCGTTCCGGTTGCGGTAGGTGCGTGTTCCCACGCCGCCGATATTGTAGTCGTTGCTGCCGGTAAAGAAGGCATAGGCGTCGTAGTCGGGGATCTCGTAGCCGTCGGGAGCCATCCATGCCGGATCGAGCGTGCCGAAATTCTGGCCGGAAGCCTGCATGCCTTCATAGTAGAAGGCTGTGCCGTCATGTTTCAGCGGCAGTCCCTGCCGGTTGCCTCCCTGATACTGGTCGCCCATCAGTCCGGGCAGGTCGGCTTCGTCACAAGAGGCCAGGTAGTCGGCCAGCGCGGTGTCCGCAGCCGGATCGTCCGGAATGGTGATCTGGTCGGCAAACGATTTGACATTGCCGCGCAGGTTGTATTTGCACCACCAGTTATTTCCGATCCGCACCACCGGAAGACCCCAGTTGAGGCGGCGGATAAGGTAGCTCTCGGAGTGGGAGCCGTCCGCATCGGAGATCACAAGGCGACCCTCCTGTGTGCGGCCGTCGGCCTTCGGATCGTTGGGTTTCCAGCCGCCCAGCAGGCGCAGGGCGTCGTCGCTCTCGTCCAGTTTCATCCAGGTATCCTCGCCGGCGTCGAATTCGAGCCGTGCGACCTTGCCTGCGGGCAGTTCGAGGCGTCCCAGTTCGCCGTCGATGTAGCGGCCGAAGTCGCAGACGCCCGCCTCGTCGAATGCCAGGCCCTTAATGCGGGTGGGGTTGGGGTCGAAGACTACGACGATGCGGCCGGAGTAGAGCGATCCGCGGTGGACGTCGAGATAGAGATAGGCGCGTTCTTCGTTGGGCATGCGCCGACGGCTGGTTACGGAGACGGCAGCGACCGGCTGCAGGGTACGGGTGAGGGCTTCGACGGTCGTCGTTACGCCGCGCACGTTGCCGATGACGTCGATCTGCGAATCGGCTTCGGCGCGCAGCGCCAGACAGAAGTCACCGCCGAGATAGGAGACGCGTACCGTGTCCTGCGAAGCATTGACCGTGACCCCTTCGGGCAGCACAGAGGCCTGCGTGTCGATCAGCCCCTGCAGCGCCGGCGTGGTGCCTGTCGATCCGCCCGCTTCCCAGTCGTCCGAACCGATGGAGATGGCCGCGTCGGCACCCGATCCGTGAACCCGTATCGTATAGATGGTGTTGCGGGTCAGTGCGGCAGGCAGCGCGGCGGTCATGCGGTGCAGGCCGCCGCCGAAGAAGGCGAGTACTTCCACCGTTGCCGGCGATCCGGACTGTTCGCAGACGTAGAGCAGCATATGGCTGCCGTTGCTCAGCGGAGCATCGTCGAACGATTCGGTGAAGTCAGTCTGTCCGGCGCCGTCAGGCGTTTCGGCCGTCTGTCGGGGGTTTACATAGCCGCTGTCGGCCAGGCCGCGGATCGTAACGCGGGTTACCTCTACGTCGCAGTCGGTCGTCGAGAGGTCGATGCGGGCCACGCTGCGCCGCAGGGAGATGGTCTCCAGCGCCGGCAGCGGATCGGACAGAGCCATGTGGCCGGTCATCGTCAGCCCACCGTCGGTCATGGAGGCGGTGGTGGCGGAACAGGTCAGAAAATCGTCGAGCGGGGTGCCTGCGTCGATTGTCCCGTCAATGGCCGATGCGCCGTTGGCGATGAAGCGGAGTTCGCCCGAGATGCCGGTCAGGTCGAAGGTGTAGATGCCGTCGCCGTCGGAGCGTCCGGGGACGGTTTCCTGCAGGACGCCGTCCGCGAAGCGGTAGCCCGTCACAGCCGTGATTGCGGAATCGTCGGTCGCGCCGGCTGCGGCCGACCGGACGGCGGACATGCCGTCGGGGGAGAGGCGTACCCTGACGCTCGTGTCGGTGAGGGACGGTTCGGGCATGTCGGGGCGGGTGCATCCGGCCGACAGCAGCAGGCCGGCCAGGGCGATGCTCAGGTATTTCATGCTGTTTGTTTTCATCGTTGTTGTTAGTATTTGTTCGGGTTTTGCGAACTGTTCAGGTAGGAGGGCGAGTCAATCGGCATTTCGCTGATATGCTGCACGTAGAAGTTGTTCATCAGTTCCTGCGCCCAGGGGCCGTAGGTGAACGAACTGGAGTGGTTGTAGCCCATGACGTGACCCAGCTCGTGGAACATGATCTCGCAGGAGTAGCTGTTGAAGTAGTGCTGGAACCAGGCCTGCTGGTAGGCGCCGAAAACCGAGCCGCCGCCGAGACCCACGACGCCGTTGCCCGGATAGACCAGTCCGACATTCAGGGTGCGGGTTTGGCGCATCTGTTTCAGCACCACCTCGACGGTTACCTTGTCATTGACGCCGCCGTTGCCGTAGAGGTTGTCGACGTTGGCATGCAGGATCTCTTCGTGTTCCGGCATGTCGATCATGTAGGTGAAGTTGAGGAACAGGGCGACCGCCTCCCGGCAGTGTACGGGACGGATGCCCATCCAGTTGCCCACGGGGCCGCCGTCGGGCAGTTCGGGATTGCCGCCGTAGAGGGCGAAACTGATATTCCATCCGTGCCGGATGGCGCAGAGCTTTGCCCAGAAGGGGTCGTCGGACTGGATGCGGAACTCTGCCTCCTGCAGTTCGGCGGCCGTCAGCGGTCCGGCCTCGATGATGCTGCCCGATTCCGTCCGGCCGAATACGGTGCGCAGGGCGATCGGCAGTTCGCAGTAGAAGTCGGCGAATGCCGGAACGCGGTCGAAATAGGCGATGTCGAAGAACTCGTTGCCTGCGGCCGGAATGCGGGACTGGATGAGGACGCCGTTCAGTTCGCGGGGCGAATAGAAGCGCACGTGGAGCTTGCCTTCGTCGGTGACGGACACCTGCAGCGGTGCGGCCGTGTTGAACGAACGTTGTGCGCGGTCGGTATAGACGGTGTGCGGTTCATCGTCCTGCAGGATGAAGACGATGCCGATGGCGTCCATGGCCTCCTCCGTGACGAAGGCTACGGCCGACTGGTCGTCGGGGTGGATCACCTGCGTGTCGATCGTGCCGATGCGGTTCGGGGCGATCTCCGGCAGCGCGAAGGCGTAGGTGCGCCGGATGGTCGTACCTCGGTAGTTGCGCGAGGTCATCTCGATCTGGCCGTGCAGCGGCTCGCTCTCCACGGTCGGCAGGAAGAGATAGCTCGTTGCCTCATGCAGGTCGAGGGTGAAGTCGGTACCGTCGCTTTGGCCGGTCAGGGTGCCGTCACCGGTCAGTCCCGTGCGGAAACGGGGCGCCTGGATGGTGACGCGGTTCGTCAGCATGGCCGTTTTCACGTAGTCATTGTGAAAGTTGAGCGTGAAGTCGGCGCGGCCGATGATGCGGCGCTGCATGATTTCGTCGTCGGTAACGGCCGTGAGCCGGTCACCGTTGTCGCCGGTAGTCCGGATCACCGAGAATGGCGTTTGCGAGTAGAAATATTCGGCTTCGAGCGGTCTGTTCAGGTTGGAGGGAAACGTCAGCCATTCGTCGTCGATCGACCGCAGGGTGTGGATCGTCGCGCCGTCGGCGGTTTCATCGCCCCGAATGCCGAGCAGCAGCAGCCGGAAGTCGCCTTCGCGAAGCCCTTCGAGACGGATGGCGGAGTTGTCCGGATCATAAAGCCCTTTGACGCCGTCTACCGCAAAACCAGCGTCGTCAATGACGCAGACAGCCACTTTCGAATAGTCGGTGCGGGTGGAAACGGCCGATCGTGCGGTCGCATTGTCGAACGTTTCGCAGTGCAACCGGAAAACGATGCCTTCCGAAACAGGCAGGGGGGTATGTCCCTCCTGCGGGTCGGTCTGGCAGGCAGCCAGAAAAACGATGCAACTCAATAAAACATACTTGATTCTGTTCATTTGTCCGAGCATTATGTAAATTTGCGTTTTGATTCGTGTGTAACGGCAGTTGTGTGCAGCCTGTTTTTTACATCGAGCGCAAAAATAGAATGCCGTTTCAGGGAATGGCGTAACATGTGTTACGCCGCATGACTTTTTTTTGAAGAATCCTATGGATAGCCGGATTTATGACATACCGCTGTTTAAGGGGTGCGATCGAGAGGTGGTCAATGGCCTGCTGGAGGAGTATCCCGGTCGCTTCGATACCTATCGGAAAGGCGATTTCATCGCCATGCAGAACAGCGTCTGCCGGTCGCTGTACCTGTTGTGCGAGGGGAGCGTCCATATTCACATGACCAGCGAAGAGGGGCGCGATGTGGCGCTCGAATACCTGTCTGCGCCCGATGTGCTGGCTTCAGCGTTTCTGTTCGGTACGGAGAAGGTACTGCCGGTTTCGATCGTGGCGAGTGCCGACTGCCAGGTGTGTACGATAGGCAGGGAGTGTGTCCGTGCGCTTGTGGAGCAGGATCGGAATGTGCTGAACAATTTCCTGGCGACCGTGTCGGATCACAGCCTGTTTCTGAGCCGCAAGTTGGAACAGTTTGCCTTGCAGAGCCTTTCGTCGCGTCTGATCGGTTATCTTTCCCATAACAAGACGCTCCATAATTTGCAGGAGACGGCGTTCATTCTGGGTGTGACGCGTCCTTCGCTGTCACGTACTGTGTCCCAGCTGGTGCGGCAGGGGGTGATCCGCAAGACGGACGATGGGTATGTGCTGGTCTGACTGTCGGCAGCGGCGTTGAGCAAACGGGGCGGCAGGCATCTCCTGTCGCCCCGTTGTGTCAGGCCTCTGGGATGTAGGGGCGGATCGTGCGATCCACGTAATAGAGCCGGTCGGCATAGTCGGCCGTGACGCTGCGGTTGTGGGACACCATGACGATCGCCATGGTGCGGCTCAGGCGGCGGAGCAGTTCGTACAGGTCGTGTTCGAACTGCGGATCGACGAAGTTGGACGGTTCGTCGAGAATCAGCAGGGCGGGAGAGGAGATCAAGGCCCGGCACAGGAACACGCGCTGCATCTCGCCGCCCGACAATGCGCCGATGGCCTTCCCTTTCAGACGGGCGATACCGGTCGTTTCCATCAGTTCGGTGATCCGGCGGCGTTCCGGCTGTGTGATGCGTCCCATCAGCCGCCGTCCCGACTGGAGGCCGCTGGCGATCACCTCTTCCGTTAGGATGGGAAATGCGGTGTCGATGTCGTGCTGCTGGGGCAGGTAGCCGATCCGGCCGATACCCGTGCGCAACGTATCGTCCAGGCGAATTTCGCCGGTGTGTGGAACCAGCCCCAGGATGGCTTTGATGAGGGTGGTCTTGCCGCCGCCGTTGGGGCCTACGATGCCGATGAAATCGTTGGTGCGGATCTCCAGGTCGATGTCGGTCAGAGCTGTTTTGCCGTCGTAGGCGACGGAAACATGCCGGAGGGTGACGAGCGGGGTGTTCATGGACGGGTGATGAGGTCGGTGATACGGATCAGTTCGTCGAGAATCTGTTCGGCCAGCGGATTGATGGGGCAGATGGCAGCCTGCGTGTCGTCGGCCACGGCCTGTACGACGGCGGCCGAAAATTCCTGCTGGTAAAGGATGGTGTGGATGCCCTCCTGCTGCATGCGGTGGATGACCGCCTCCAGGTGGCGGGCGGAGGGTTCTTTGCCTTCATCCTCGAGTGCCAGCTGCGTGCAGCCGTAGTCGGCGGCATAGTATCCCAGCGCCGGATGATAGATTACGAAGCAGTGCGTGCCGGTAGCGGCGAGCCGGTCGGCGATCTGCCGTGAGGCCGTGTCGAGATCGGCGATCAGCTGTTCGTAGGCCTGCGTATAGCGGATCGAGTCGGGAAAACACCGGTGGACGGCTTCATAGGCGTTGGCTGCCATGGTCTTCAACCGTTCGGGCGACATCCAGATGTGGGGATCGTAATGGGGGTGATCCGGTGCCTCGTCGGTCGCATGGGCATGACCGGCGAGCAGAGAGATGCCTGCCGACAGATTGACGATGCGGTCGGCAGGCAGGCTGCCGGCCGTGCGGGCGAGCAGTTCCTGTTCGAAATCGAACAGTCCGGTGGTGAAGATCAGTCCGGAACGTTCCAGACCGGCAATCTGTCGGGCTGTCGGCGTGTAGGATTCGGGGTTGGAGCCGGCCGGCAGCAGCACTTCGACGGGAAAGTCGCCGCAGGTAATCGTGGCCACGAGGTATTTGACCGGCGGAATGGAGGCGGTCAGCACGGTGGGGGCAGGTTGTCCCGGGCGGCAGCCTGCCAGCAGCAGGGGCAGCGCCAGCCCGAACATGCGGAATATGCGGTAAGGTTTCATGGTTTTCGGTATGGTACAACGGGGCGCGGGCGGTAGGCTTCTCCTGCCGGGGATGCATGCCGGTGCGCCGGTGCGCGCGGCACAAAAGTACGGCAACCGGTCTGTTTCTGCAAGAGCGGAGTCGTCGGAACAGCGGGGTTGTCGCCCGTAAAAACAGAGACGCCCCCGAAATTCAGGGGCGTCTCCGGTCATTTCACGGTACAAGGGGATCAACCGCAGTAGTAGTAGCGGCGAACCAGCACGGCCATCAGGTCGGGGTTCTTTTTCACCTCTTCGCGGATGTTGCTGTCGTTGTAGCCGCGCAGGCGTTCGATGATGCTGTCGATCATGGCCGGAGCGAAAATGCCTTTGTCTTCGTATACGGCACGCTGGCGAGCCAGTTCCTCGGCCGAAGCGGCGCAGGAGTCAGGCAGCTGTTCGAGAGCCTCGACACGTTTCTTGTTCTCCTCCTTGTGGATATTGACATCGACGTAGGTCTTCTCGGCGATCTCCAGGCCGTTCTCCATTTCCAGACCGTAGCGGCAGGCTACACAAAGAGCCGACAGCAGCTGGTAGATGTCGGCCGAGCAGTCTGCCGAACGGATCTCGACAGTCTGTTTGCCGGTGGTATCCAGGTGCAGACCCTTTTCGAGCGGATTGACCTGCGAGAACATGTCGCGTTTGGTCGTCCAGCCCAGCGGTACGCGAACCAGCACCGAACGGTTGCGGTCGCCCCAGCAGATGTTGGTCGGAGCTTCCTGGTGCGGAACCAGACGGAAGTAGGAGGTCGGGTTGGCGTTGCCGAATGCCGTGATGGATTTGGCCAGCGTCATCATGCCGGCAATGGCGCGGCGTGCGATTTCGGACAGGTTGCCGTCGGCGTCGAGCATCATGTTCTTGCCGTCCTTCATGATACGCATGTGGATGTGCAGACCCGAACCGGCTTTGCCTTCGGTGATCTTCGGAGCGAAGCTGGTGTCCAGGCCGTACTCGTAGGCCAGGTTGCGGATCACCCATTTGGCCAGCAGCAGTTCGTCGGCTGCCTCCTCGACGTCGGTCGGCAGGAACTCGATCTCGTTCTGCTCGTAGATATGGCCGTTCAGGCGGAAGTTGCCCACTTCGGAGTGGCCGTATTTGATTTTGCCGCCGATCAGGGCGATGTAGTGCATGCAGTGCGTGCGGAAGGCGTTGAATTTGGCGAACGGAGCCGATTCATGATAGCCTTTCTGATCCACGGCCGGATACATACGGGTCTGCTCGTCTTCGGGAGCCGACACGTAGTATTCCAGTTCACCCATGGCCTCGTAGGTCATGCCGGTAGCTTCGGTAAAGGCTTTTTTCGCTTTGTAGAGCGTGTACTCGGGCGAGCTTTCCAGACGCTGGCCGTCCTTGTTGAAGAACGAGCAGAGGAAACTCAGCGTGGGCAGTTCGGCGAACGGATCGACGAAAGCCGTGCGCAGACGAGGAATCACGTACAGGTCGCTGTTGCCGGCCTCCACGAAGGGGAAGAGGCTGGAGCCGTCGACACGCTCGCCGACGGTCAGAATGGAGTGGAGGTAAGCCTCGTCGGTGATGACGAAGTTCAACGTCTTGAGGCGGCCGTCAGCGGCGGGATACATGAAGTTGATCATTCCGATCCCGTTCTCCTTGACGAAGCCCATGATGTCTTCGAGCGTAAACGCTGCTGCCGGTTTTCCGAGGAGCGCCGGCATGGTGTTTGAACGTATGTCCATTACTACAATTATTAGATAGTGTTCTGTGTTGTCCTTCCGTTGTAATGCGGCTGCAGGGAGTGTCGCTTCCAGCGAGCCATTACCACAAAGATACTTAAATTTTGTTCACTCATAGCGTGATAATGTGAAAATTATTACGCCGAATGAACTCCGTTCTAACAAATTTGAAGAACAGGGCGGGGCATTTGGCCGTTTGCGGGGCAGGTGGAGCCGGTGACAGCCGGACAAAAAAAGGGAAGGTCGCCGCTTTACCGGCGACCTTCCCGCGATGTCTTCCGCCGGGCGTATGTCATTGCGACTGCTGCGTGACGAATCCGGGAGCCGTAAGGGCGATCTCCCCGCCGTCGGGGGTAATCAGTTTGGCGCCCGTCGAGGCTTCGGTGATGTGGCCGATGATGTCGATGCCGCCGATGCCCGCAATGCGCGACTGCTGGGCGAGGGGAACCGTGAAGAGCAGTTCGTGGTCGCCGCCGCCGTTCAGCGCGGCCACCACCGGATCGGCATGCAGCTCCTCGGCCATCTTGTGGGTCTCGCGGGCGATCGGGATGCGCTCCAGGTAGAGGCGTACGCCGCATTGCGAACTGTGGCAGATCTGCAGCATGTCCGAGGCCAGACCGTCCGAAATGTCGATCATGGAGGTCGGTACGATGCCGGCCGTGCGCAGTGAGGCGATGGCGGCCGTCTGAGCCGTCGGCATCAGCTGGCGGCGCAGAATGTATTCGTAGCCCTCGAACTGGGGCTGCGGGTTGTCGTTGCCGGCAAAGGCGCGTTTTTCGCGTTCGAGCAGGTGGAGGCCCATGTAGGCCGCTCCGAGGTCGCCCGTAATGCAGACCAGGTCGTTCAGCTGGGCTCCTTTGCGATAGACGATCCGCTCCTTTGCGACCGAACCCACGGCCGAAACGGCAATGGTGAGTCCCGTGACGGAGGCGTCGGTGTCGCCGCCAACCAGATCGACCTTGTAGTCCTCGCAGGCGCTGCGGATGCCGGCATAAAGTTCATCGAGATCCTCGATGGCGAATTTGGCCGATACGCCGATGGCTACGGTCAGCTGTTCCGGCGTGCCGTTCATGGCGAGAATGTCGCTGATGCCCACCACGACAGCCTTGTAGCCGAGGTGTTTCAGCGGAAAATAGACAAGGTCGAAGTCGATTCCCTCCAGCAGCAGGTCGCTGGTCAGCAGCAGGTATTTGTCACCCGCGTCGATGACGGCGGCATCGTCGCCGGCTCCCATGACGGTGGTGGCGTTGCGCATCGGAAAGCGTTCCGTAAGCCGGCGGATCAGTCCGAATTCGCCGATTTCGGATATTTCGGTTCGTTTGGTTTGCATGATCGTGTTTCGGTTTGGGCGGAGGGGCGGAATGATGCTCCCTCCGCAACAGGTAACTTTACAAAATTACACGTTTTTTGCTTTAGTCGAAAATCTGTTTAAATTTGCTGTCCGTATCCATGACTCCATGGATACGGAACGGTTTTAACACATACTGCAATGATCAATATTGTTTTGTTCGGCCCTCCCGGTGCCGGAAAGGGTACTCAGGCCGATATGCTGAAAGAGAAATATGGACTGAATCATATTTCTACGGGTGAAGTGATCCGTGACGAAATCCGTCGCGGCACCCCGCGCGGCTTGGCCGTGAAAGAGGTAATCGAGAGCGGCAAGCTCGCTTCAGACGAGATGGTACTCGGCATCATCGGCGAATACATGGCCTCCCATGCCGACTGCAAGGGCAACATTTTCGACGGTTTCCCCCGTACGACCCGCCAGGCAGAGGAGTTCGACAAGATGCTTTCCAGCCGCTCCGAGACGGTGAACGTCATGGTGTCGCTCGACGTGCCGGACGAGGAACTGGTGAAACGACTGAAGCTGCGTGCCGAGTACAGCGGCCGTGCGGACGATGCCGACGAGAAGGTGATCCGCAACCGTATCGCCGTGTACAAGGAGCAGACGGCGGTCGTGGCCGATTATTATGCCCGCCAGGAGAAATATGTCGCCATCGACGGGCTGGGAACGATCGAGGAGGTCTTTTCCAGACTGTGCGCCGTGATTGACCGGTATATTTAACAGGCTTCGCCGCAGAGGCTGTGGAATGATCGGAAAACGGGCGGAAAGATATTCTTCCGCCCGTTTCCCTTTTTTCGGCCGGCGGACGTCCATGAAATTCATGACGGGGCTGCGTTATTTCGGGGCGGATATTTGCTAATTCCGCAAGAATCGCTATCTTTGCGCCTGCATTTTTGCAAAAACTACACGTAAACAACACATTTTATGAACAATTACGAATCCGTTTTCATTGCCACTCCGGTGCTTTCGGATCAGCAGCTCGAAGAGCTTGCAGGCAAATTCCGCGGTGTTATCACCGAAAACGGGGGTCAGATTGTAAATGAAGAGGCTTGGGGTTTGAAAAAACTCGCTTATCCGATTCAGAAGAAGACCACCGGTTACTATTTCCTTCTCGAATTCACGGGCGAAGGCGACATGATCGAGAAACTCGAAACGCAGTATCGCCGTGACGAGCGTGTGATCCGCTTCCTGACCTTCCGCCAGGACAAACATGCCGTAGAGTATTCGGAGAAACGCAGAAACAAACTCGCCAACAAACAGGCAGAAAAAAAGGAGGAATAGACCATGGCAACACCTAATGCACAGCAGTCCGAAATCCGTTACCTCAACCCGGTAACCGTTGATGTTCGCAAGAAAAAATACTGCCGCTTCAAAAAGGCCGGTATCAAATACGTGGATTACAAGGATCCCGAATTCCTCAAGAAGTTCCTCAACGAGCAGGGCAAGATTCTTCCCCGTCGTCTGACCGGTACTTCGCAGAAATTCCAGAAGAAAGTGGCTCAGGCCGTAAAACGCGCCCGTCACCTTGCAATCCTGCCGTTCGTAACCGATTTGATGAAATAATAAAGAGGGAGGACAGACAATGGAAGTAATTCTGAAGAAAGACGTAGAGAATTTGGGTTATGCCAACGAGATCGTGTCGGTAAAACCCGGTTACGCCAACAACTACCTCCTTCCCAACGGTCTCGCTATCGTTGCGACGGAATCGGCAAAGAAAGTATTGGCTGAAAATCTGAAACAGCGCGCTCACAAGGATGCCAAAATCCTGGCTGACGCACAGGCTCTCGCCGCTCAGATCGAGGCACTGGCTCTGGTTATCACCGCCAAGGCAGAGGAAGGCCGCATCTTCGGTTCGGTAACTTCGTCCGACCTGGCCGAGGCCATGGCAAAACAGGGCGTAGAGGTGGAGCGCAAGCAGATCTCGGTAGATCCTATCAAACAGGTCGGTCAGTACGAGGCTACGATCAAACTCCACAAAAACGTGAAGGCTACGATCCACTTTACCGTAGCTGCTCAGGAAGAGTAATTTAGAATAAGACGAAGAAAATGAAAAAAGATATTCATCCCAAGAATTACCGGTTGGTGGCATTCAAAGACATGTCCAACGACCACGTGTTCATCACCCGTTCGGCTGTGAACACCAAGGAGACTATCGAGATCGACGGCGTGACCTATCCCGTATACAAGATGGAGATCTCGAACACCTCGCACCCGTTCTACACCGGCAAGATGAAACTTGTCGATACGGCCGGTCGCGTGGACAAGTTCATGAGCCGTTATCAGAAACACTACGACAAGAAGAACAACAAATAGTTTTTCTTATCGTCCGACATGACGAATCCCGATCAGCATACTGGTCGGGATTCGTTGTTTTGTAGCGGAGGCTGTCTGGGCGGGCAGCGTGGCGCGGGTGTTGCGGGTGTTGCGGGTGTTGCTTGTACCCCGTATGGGCAGTCTTCCGGTCAGGCAGCCGATGAACCGGGGACGGGCAGGAAAGCAATGTGATGGCGGGAAAGAGGAGGTCGGCGCTTTATCGTCCGGCTTGTCGGGGAAATGTGTGGAAATCCGTAATTATTTCCGTATCTTTGTTCGTTATCCGAACGACAGTTCCGTAACCCGATACAATCAAACATAGTAGATCATGAAAAAAGTAATCGCATCGCCGAACGCTCCCAAAGCCGTAGGCCCCTATTCGCAGGCTATCGAAGCCAACGGTACGCTGTACATCTCCGGTCAACTGCCCATCAACCCGGCCGACGGTAAGATCGCCGCTACGATCGAGGAGCAGACCGCTCAGTCGCTGGAGAACACGGCTGCTATTCTGAAAGAGGCCGGCTACACGTTCGACAACGTCGTAAAGACGACCGTACTGCTTGACAACATGGACAACTTCGCTGCCATGAACGGCGTTTACGCCCGTTACTACACGAAGGATATGCCCGCCCGCGTTTGCTATCAGGTAGCCAAACTGCCGATGGGCGTGATGGTCGAGATCGACACGATCGCCGTAAAATAAGGCGTAGCGTCCGATCGACGTATGAGAAAAGGGAAACCTCCCATGGAGAGGCTTCCCTTTTTTGTGTGCGGCCGGTTGCGGGTGGCCGTCGGTGAGAGTGGCGGCAGAAACAGTGGCACCCGCGGGGAGAGCCGTTACGGGCGGACAACCGGATCGACCTCCTCAAGATTGACGTACCAGAGATAACCGGTTACGGAAGCATAGCCCATCTCACGCAACAGTTCGGCATAACGATGCAGTTGGGTTGCGTGGCGTGCGTCGCGTCTCAGGCCGAACTTGTAGTCGATCACGACCGCTTCGCCATTGCGGATCATGACGCGGTCGGGACGGTATCGGGCGCCGCCCGGAAGCAGAATCTCAGCTTCGTTGCGTATCTCTTCCCACGAGCCGTCGAACCATGCGCCGATAACCGGATTGGCCAGGGCGCGGTCGAGGCGTGCCGTAAGGTCGTGTTCTTCGGCTGCCGAGAGACTGCCGTTACGGACAAACTGTGTGATGGCGGCGCGGATTTCTTCGGCCGTGGCCGCCTGTTCGAAAGCCTGGTGGAGCAGTACGCCCTGGTCGCGCGGTGCGAGACGGTCGTCCGAGGCGCCGTCGTCGAGGTAACGTTGGGCGGTAAGTTTGATGGCCATCTGCTCTGTATGGTCACAGGTCGTATAGGAAGGAAAACGCGGCGCAGTCGGGGTGGCTGCGGCTGCTACCGGCGAGGGGGCGCCGAAATGCAGCGATTCGCCCGATTCGGTGGTTACGACGGTTCCGCACAGGTCGCCGATGCGTACTTCGCCGCCATTGCGGGAGATAACCTGGTGGATCAGCGAATGGATATATCTCAATTTTTTATCGCCGGAAGCCGGCAGCATCAGGTGGAGTTCCTCCTTGGCTCTGGTCAGCGCCACGTACAACAGGTTGATGTTGTCCACCTGTGACATGACATATTCACGGTAGTAGGCTTCTGAAAAGCAGGAATTTCCCATGTTTTCCTTGTATTTTACCGGAAAGCGGCCGACGGCGGCAGCCGTTTTGTCGGCGGAGGCGGCTTCCGCCCAAACTACCGAAAAAAGGTGCGTAGTCAGTTCCCAGTTGCAGTAGGGGATGATGACTACTTTGTAGCCCAGGCCTTTGGATTTGTGGATCGTATCGATTGTGATGGCATTGCCGCCCGATGGCATGGCAATCGATTTGTCTGAGCCGCTTTTGTCCCACCAGGCCAGAAAGAGCGGCGTGTCGGCCACGTTGCCGCGCGTAAAGGAGAGAATCTGTTCGTGCAGGGCTTGCAGGTAGGCGATCTCTTCTTGTGAACGTCCCAGTCCGTAGAACATGACAATCTGCTCGAAGGCCTCTTCGGGAGGCATGAGGCGGAGGCGGTGCAGCAGCGTCTCTTCCTCGTCCGTGAAGGGGGCGACGAAGCTGCGGTCGAGAAAACGGTTGTAGATGGCGTGCCGGATACTGTCCTGTGGATTGCCTGCCAGTCGCAGTACGGCAATGACGAAGGCGACGACTTCCGAGCGGCCGATTACCAGCGCGTCCTGCGTGAGGACATCGTAGCAGTAGCGCGATTCCGGATGGAGCCGTTTGTGTTCCAGCAGCATGGAGGCAATCTGTTTCCCTTTTTTGTTGTCGCGGACGAGGATGGCGATGTCGCCGGCCGCATAGCCGCGTTCCTGCAGCTCCTCCACCAGCCGGATGACAGGTGGCTGGTTGTCTTCGCAGCAGGAGACGGTCACATAGCCGCCTTCTGTGCCGGCAGGCGTGTCCTGCCGATAGTCGGCATAGGCCGATGCGAGCATGTCGGTCAGTTCGCTGCCCGAAGCCTTGTCCAGGCGGCCGTTTTGAACGGCTTCGTCCAGTATGCGGTTGATCCGGTCGTTGTTGCGGGCGATACAGGCGCCGATCAGTGCATTGTTGAAGCGGACCACTTCGGGGCGGCTGCGGTAATTGGTTTGCAGCGTGTCGCGGATGACATGGGAGAAGGCCTGTTCGGCTTTGTGGGCGAGTATGCTCCAGTCGCCGCCGCGCCAGCGGTAGATCGACTGTTTCACGTCGCCCACCAGCAGCACCGGCGTGGCGTCGGACTGCGAGGTGGCGTTGTGGAGCAGGGGCAGGAAGTTTTCCCACTGCATGGCCGAGGTGTCCTGAAATTCGTCGATCATGAAATGGGAGAAGTAGTTGCCCGCCTTCTCGAAGACGAAGGGGGTGTCGTTGCCCGCAATCAGGCGGGCGAGCATTTCGTTGATCTCCGATATGTGAACGATATTCTCTTCTTTGGCGACTTGCAACACTTTGGTGTACAGATCACCCAGCAAGGCGAAACTGCGATAGTTCTCTTTCAGCAGGGTGGCGCTGTTGTTGCTGTAGTCGGCTTTGTCCAGGGCGGCGAGCAGTTCGCCCAACAGTTCGCCGAGTTGCGGGGCAAGCGCTTCGATCTGTGCCTTGCGGGGCGATGAGGCACTGCACCATTTGCCGTCGTTCAGGGCATCCAGCACGTAGGAGTTTGGGGTGATGAAGTTGTCGGCGGCCAGTTTGGATACAAAGCCGGCCACACCGCGTTGCTTTTGGGAAAAATCCTCCACCGTCAGCCCGTTCGCTTCGATCAGGTCGAGCCATCGGCGAGCCGTGGCGATGACGGCCTGATGCGTTGTGTCTGCCCGGACTTTGGCTTTGGCCACGGTTTGCTGGAGGAGTTTCTTGCTGGGGACGGATGTTTGGTCATGGCGTTTGTAAGCCTCCTTGAAGAGTTCCTGTCCCAGGGAGAGCAGTTCGTCGCGAATGTTCCATCTCCGGCCGTCCGATATTTTGTCATCGACAAAGGCAGCCACCCACTGGCGCAGCGTGGTATCGGTCGAGATGTCGTCGATGATACGGTCGGCAGCCGAACCGAGCAGCGTATCGACGGGCAGCTCGATGTTGAAGCTGAGGTCGATGCCCAGTTCCTTGATGAAGGCGCGGATGATGCGCTGGAAAAACTTGTCGATGGTGACTACTGCAAAATGGTTGTAGTCGTGCAGAATGTAGCTGCGGACCGTCGTTGCGCGCCGGATGATCTCGGTTTCCGGCAGGGCAAGGTCGTGCGTCAGCAGGGGCATGTATTCCCGATCGGCACAGTTGGCCAGTTCGTTGATCTTTTCCAGGATGCGCTGCTTCATCTCTTCGGTGGCCTTGTTGGTGAAGGTGACCGCGAGGATGTGGCGGTAGAGCGACGGATCGCCCACGACATTGCGGATGTATTCGTAGGCCAGGTTGTAGGTCTTGCCCGAACCGGCCGAGGCGCTGACTATCTTGACATTCCCCATAGGTGGCTGTACTGTTGGACGGATAAAGGTAGAGATTTCCCGCCGGAAGGCCAGCGCACCGCCTGCGTTTTTCACGGAAAAGCGTTACCTTAGTCCGTCACGATCCGGTTGAATGGAGCGTGTGTAGACCGAACGGAAATGAATACTTTTTTGGGTAATGTCGCTCGTTATCTGTACGACCGTTACGGGAAGGATGTAGCCTCCCTTCAGATCGTCGTACCCAACAACCGTACCCGCGTGTTCCTGCTCGACGAGCTGGGAAAACTGATAGCGCATCCCGTATGGGAACCCCGCTACGCCACGGTGGATGAACTGATGCGCCGGGCAACCGATTATATGCCGGTGGATCGGGTGCGGGCTGTGGTCGAGCTGTACAAGATCTATGCAGCCCGCCATGCCGAATCGTTCGATACCTTCTATTTTTGGGGTGAGATGCTGCTCGGCGATTTCGATCAGATCGACAAATACCGTGTCGATGCCGACATGCTGTTCGCCAACCTCAGCGATCTGAAGGCGATCGACAGCAGTTTGCAGTATTTCAACGAGGAGCAGCGCGCCGTGGTGCGCCGTTTTTGGGAGACGTTCGGCGCCGAGGAGAACTATTCCGATCAGAAGCGCGATTTCCTGACCATCTGGCAGAGTCTGGCGGGTATTTACCACGAGTTCCGGCAGCGGCTGGCGGAGCAGGGGCTGGCCTATACGGGCATGATGCACCGCGAGGCGGCCGACAGGCTCCGGCAGGGTACCGTGTCGCTGGCCGATGGCCGGCGGGTTGCCGTGGTCGGTTTCAATGCCCTGTCCGAATGCGAGAAAGTCCTGTTCGACCATCTGCGTGATGTCTGCGGGGCGGAATTCTTCTGGGATTACGATGAATACTATTTGAAGGATCCCCATCAGGAGGCAGGGCTGTTCATGCGCGAGAACAAAGTGCGCTATCCGGCGCCGGTCGGATTTGCGAACGAAACGGATTCGTTCCGCCGTCCGAAGCGGATCGAGGCGGTGTCGGTGCCTTCGGGCGCACTGCAGTGCAAGTATGCGGCCGATTTCCTGCGCGGGGTGATGCGCCGCAATGCCGAGGCGGGCAGGCCGGAAATGCCGGACAAGGAGACCGCTATCGTGCTGACCGACGAGAGCCTGCTTGTGCCGCTCCTGTATGCGCTGCCGGAAGAGATCAAGGCGGTCAATGTGACGATGGGCTATCCGCTGCGGCAGACGCTGGCCTACAGTTTTACCGACAGGCTGCTGCGTCTGCAGACCCATACCCGCATCAAGCGGGGCGAGACGGCCTATCACCATGCCGACGTGACGGGACTGCTGACGCATCCGTTCGTCATGGAACGCGAAGCGCAGGCGGCCGCGGAACTGAATGCAGGGATCGTTGCCCGTTCGCGTGTCTATGTCCGTGAGTCGGAGTTGCCGCAGGAGGGACTGATCGGCAGTATTTTCCACAAGTATGCCGACTGGCGCCAGCTGACTGGCTGGGTGATCGGCATCCTGTCGGAGATAGCCGCTCCGACCGGCGAAACGGACGACAAGGACGCACGCATGGAGTGGCGCATGAGGCGCGAATATGCCGGATTGATTGCCGACACGCTCCGCAAGCTGCACCATTCGCTGGAGGATTGCGGGGTCGAACTGGAGGTGCCGGTCTTCGTGTCGCTGGCACGGCGCATGCTGCAGAACCTGCGGATCCCTTACGAGGGCGAACCGCTGCAAGGCGTGCAGGTGATGGGCATCCTGGAGACGCGCAACCTGGATTTCCGCAATGTGCTGATCCTATCCATGAACGACGACAACTTCCCGGGCAATCCGTCGGCCTCCTCGTCCTATATCCCCTATAACCTGCGGCTCGGTTACGGGCTGCCTACGCCGCAGCACCACGACGGCGTGTATGCCTATTACTTCTACCGGCTGCTGCAGCGTGCCGAACAGGTGTCCATGGTATACAGTTCCAAATCGGACGAGGACAGCAGCGGCGAGCCGAGCCGCTACATCTATCAGCTCGACTATGAGTCGCCCCATGATGTTGCCAAGGTCGCTGTCGGTCTCGATGTCGGTTTTTCCGAAGCCGAGCCTGTTGCCGTTCCCAAAGACGGCAGGGCGGTCGAACGGCTGGACAGGTATCTGGACGGCGGTGAGGCGACCTTTTCTCCGACCGCGCTGAACAGCTATCTGGCCTGCCCGCTGAAGTTCTATTTCCGTTATGTGGCCGGTTTTAAGCCGGATGACGAAGTGACCGAGGAGATCGACATGCCCATGTTCGGTACGATTCTCCATAAGGCAATGGAGCTGCTCTACCGGCCGCTGCAGGGAGTTCCGGAACCGGGTGAGGCGATTGCGCGGCTGATTGGTTCCGAAACGGTGCGCCAGTGCGTGAACGAGGCCATCGGAGAGGTCTATTTCCACGGCGAACAGGTGTCGGACGATGCCTATGAGGGTGAGTTGCTGATGGTGTACGACATTGTTGTCCGGTACATCAACGGCAACCTGCTGCCGTTCGACAGCCGCCTGCAGGGGTTCACCATACTGAAACTGGAAGAGCCGCTGGAGGCTCCGTTTTCGTTCGAGGCGGCCGACGGCACTACGCACAGCGTGGCGTTCAAGGGATTGGCCGACCGCATCGACCTGCTGACCGACGGACGCATCCGCATCGTGGACTACAAAACCGGCCGCCCGCACGAAATATTCGTCGGCGTGGAGGCGCTTTTCGATCCGGAGACCGAGCAGCGTAACGACGCCGTGCTGCAGACGCTCCTGTATTCGTTCATGGTACGTCACATGCAGCGGACTGGACAGTTGCCGGGCGACGAGGTTTGTCCCTCACTGTATTATGTGCGGATGATGCACAGCGTCGATTATGCCCCTCTGATCAATATCAAAAACGGAGACAGCGTGACGAGTTACGGCCCCCATGCCGAGCTATTCGAGGCACGGCTGCGGGAACTGCTGGCCGGTCTGTTCGACCCGACGCAACCCTTTACCCAGTGCGAAGACCGCAAACCGTGCGACTATTGCGATTTTGCCGCCATTTGCCGCCGTCAGGAGCGTGTGGGGAGCAAATAAAAGGTGGAACAGGTACATTTTACCGAGATATGATGATTCCGATTGACCGTAAAAATTCGCACCTTTGCACATTCAAAATATCAAGTAGATTACCATGCGGCTTTCCGAGGTACATACAGGGCAGAGTGCCGTCGTGCTGAAAGTGTTGGGACACGGCGGTTTCCGGCGGCGGATCATGGAGATGGGATTCGTGCGGGGCAAACGGGTGGAGGTGATGCAGAACGCACCGCTGAAAGACCCGATCAAGTACCGGATCATGGAGTACGAAGTGTCGCTCCGCCGGAGCGAAGCCGCACTGATCGAAGTGGTGACCGAGCAGGAGGCGGAAGCGCTGGCTCTTTCGGGCGAGATCGCCTACGGTACGTCGCAGGCCGAAACATTGCGCCAGGCGGTGGACCGTTCCGGCCGTCGCGTGCGGGTCGCGCTGGTCGGCAATCCGAACAGCGGCAAAACCTCGCTTTTCAATGCCGCTTCCGGCAGCCACGAGCATGTCGGCAATTACGGCGGCGTAACGGTTGAGATCAAACGCGGCCACATGCACTACCGTGATTATGACTTCGACATCTACGACCTGCCCGGTACCTATGCGCTGTCGGCCTACACGCCGGAGGAGGTGTGTGTGCGCCGCCATCTGTTCGACGAGACGCCCGACGTGGTCATCAACGTGGTGGCAGCCTCGAATCTGGAGCGCAACCTCTACCTGACCACCGAACTGATCGACATCAACCTGCCGATGATCGTCGCCCTGAACATGTACGACGAACTCGAACAGGATGGTGCCAAACTCGACTATAAACTGTTGGGTACGCTGCTGGGCGTGCCGATGGTGCCGACCGTATCGCGGACGGGCGAGGGTATCGATGCCCTGTTCGATGCCGTGATCGACCTGTATGAGCGGGGCGGCGCCGAGGAGACCGACGAACAGCACCATATCCATATCAAACACGGCCAGCATATCGAGGAGGCAATTGCCAAACTGGGGGCGGCCATCAAGAAAGACGGTGCATTCGGCAATTATCACACCCGTTGGCTCGCTTTGAAACTGCTGGAGAGGGATGCCGAAGTGGAGCGTCTGCTTTCCGTACGCGAGGGGTATCGGGAATGGATTGCTTTGCGAGACCGCGAGACCAACCGTATCGGCAAGGAGGTGGGCGAGGACATCGAATCGATCGTAGCCGATGAGAAGTACGGGTTTATTGCCGGCGCCCTGAAGGAGGCCTATGTGCCAGGGCGGCATGACAAGGAGCGGAAATCCAATCGCATAGACGCTGTCGTGACACACAAGTTTTGGGGATACCCGATCTTCTTTTTCATCATGTGGGTCATGTTCGAGGCGACCTTCGTGTTGGGTAACTATCCGATGGGGTGGATCGAATCGGGCATCGGCGCTTTCGGCCGGTGGGTCGGCGCCATTCTGCCCGAAGGTCCGCTGAAGGACCTGATCGTGGACGGCATGATCGGCGGTGTGGGCGGCGTCATCGTTTTCCTGCCCAACATATTGATCCTCTATTTGTTTATTTCGCTGATGGAGGATTCGGGCTACATGGCGCGCGCGGCGTTCATCATGGACAAGATCATGCACAAGATCGGGCTTCACGGCAAGTCGTTCATCCCGCTGGTGATGGGGTTCGGCTGCAATGTGCCGGCCGTGATCGCTACGCGCACCATTGAGAGCCGCAGCAGCCGGCTGATTACCATTCTGGTCAATCCGTTCATGTCGTGCAGCGCGCGGCTGCCTGTTTTTGTGCTGCTTGCCGGCGTATTTTTTCCGAAACATGCCGGCACCGTGCTGTTCGGACTCTATCTGCTGGGCATTATCGTGGGCGTGGTGACCGCCAAACTGTTGCGGCGCTTCATGTTCCGCAAGGACGATACACCGTTCGTGATGGAACTGCCGCCCTACCGTGTGCCGACCTCGCGCAGCGTGCTGCGCCACATGTGGGAGCGTGCTGCCATGTATCTGCGCAAGATGGGAACCCTGATCCTGACCGCATCGATCGTGGTTTGGTTCCTGAGTTACTTTCCGATGCACGAGGATCCCGTCGTGCAGCAGGAAGATTCCTATATCGGCCGCATCGGACACGTCACCGAACCGCTGGTACAGCCGCTGGGGCTGAACTGGAAGGCGAGTGTCGCGCTGCTGACCGGCGCAGTGGCCAAAGAGGTGACGGTGAGTACGCTGGGTGTGCTGTATGCCGGAACCGGCGATTCGGACGAGGTGCTTTCCCAGCGTTTGCAGGAGGTGAATCCGCAGACGGGAATGCCGGATTTCAATCAGGCCAATGCGCTGGCTTTTCTGGTGTTCGTCCTGCTTTATTTCCCGTGCATCGCTACCTTGGTGGCGATCAAACAGGAGGCCGGCGGTTGGAAGTGGGCGGCATTCTCGCTCGTTTACAATACGCTGGTGGCGTGGATCATTGCTTTCGTCGTATACAGGATCGCTTTATTGCTGATATGACCATGGATATACAGTTGATCGTTGTTTGTGCAATCGGCCTGCTGGTGCTGGTGTATCTGGGCGTCCGGATGTATCGCACGTTTGTCAAAAAAGAGAAGGGATTCAGGCATGTATGCCATAACTGCAGCATGGGCAAGGAGTGTTCCCATGCGCGGATATTGCGCGAAGAGTGTCACCGCAACGGCCCGGCTGACGAGCGATAGGAGGCGGGTTGGGGAACTGCGCGAATTGGCAAACCGGCGGGAGGGTTTACAATAACCCTCCCGCCGGTTTTCGTGCAAGAGGGAAACCCATGTGTTGCATGGAGTGCGTTTGCGGCGGTCGGCGGATCGCAGGGGCGTGGCGTGACGGAAAATGCTGGGGCAATTTCTGTAAAAACAGGGTTTCGTTCGGAATAAATCCGTATCTTTTACGTTCAGAAGAGAAAACGATTCTGTCATGACCAGTTTGCTATCCACCGAAATCTCGACCATGCGATATGAGGAGACGGATCTTGCCGTACTCACGCGGACTCCGAGCCACCTCCAGTGCGGCATCTATGTCATGTGTGTCGGAGGGCGGGCGCTGCTGTCCACGGGGGTGCAGCAGTTTGAATTGCGGTGTCGGGGCGAGATGATTTTCCTGACGGGCGGACTGTTGCAGTTGGTCGAGCGGTCCGATGACTTTCTGGTACGGATGGTGCTGTTCCCCAAGGCGACGTTTCTGTCGATCGTACCGTCGATAGATACCGCTTTTTTCAATCATCTGCACGAAAAGCCCTGTTATCACCATCCCGAAACCGCTGCGGGGAACCGAACCTGGCGTCAGGTCGGTTTGTGGATGGATATGGCTTGCATGATGTTTTCCTCCGAATTGCGGATCGGCCGCGAGCATTTGGAGCGCAATTACCTGCAAAGCCTGTTGCTGTGGATTTATAACTCGTTGCTGCAGAAAGGGATGGTGGATCGCAGCACCTATACCCGCAAACAACTGTTGTGCCATCAGTTCTTCGGTTTGCTGCACGAATATGCCATGCAGGAGCATCAGGTCGGATTCTATGCCGACAAACTGTGCATCACGCCGCGCTATCTGAATGAGATCATCGCGTCCTACATGCGGGGAAAGACGCCGAAACAGTTGATCGACGAACAGCTCGCCGTAGAGATCAAGGTGCTGCTGAATGATCCCCGTCTGTCCGTTGCGGAGATTGCCATGATGTGCAATTTTCCGGACCAGTCCTACTTGAGCCGTTTTTTTCGGAAACATACCGGTTTTTCGCCGAAAGAGTTTCGCCTGCGGTGCCTGTGACCACAGTGCAGGCAGAATGAAAAGCGGGATGATTGCCTACGCAATCATCCCGCTTGCATGTCGGGGCGGCGGAAACTATTCCTCGTCGCTCTCTTCCTCTTTCATGTTGTGGAAGACATTGACCACGTCGTCGTCCTCCTCCAGCTTGTCGATCAGTTTGTGGATCGATTCGCGCTGCTCCGGTGTCACCTCTTTGGTATCGGTCGGGATGCGGACGAATTCACCGCTGGTGATGGTCATGCCGTGATCCTCCAGATAGGCCTGAATGTTGCCGTAGGACTCGAACGGACCGTAGATGTTGATCTGGTTCTCGTCATCGACGAATACCTCGTCCACCTCGAAGTCGATCAGATCGAGTTCGAGCTGTTCCAGATCGATGTCTTCCTTATAGGGGGTCTTGAAAATGGCTTTGTGTTCGAACATGAAGCTTACGCTGCCGCTGTTGCCCAGCGTACCGCCCATCTTGTTGAAGTAGCTGCGCACGTTGGCTACCGTACGGGTGGGGTTGTCCGTTGCCGTTTCGACCAGAATGGCGATGCCGTGGGGGCCGTATCCCTCGTACACCATCTCCTTGTAGTCACCTACCTCGTTGGAGGTGGCACGTTTGATGGCGCGTTCGATGTTGTCTTTCGGCATGTTTTCGGACTTGGCATTCTGAATCAGAAGCCTCAGGCGGATGTTGCTGGCGGGATCGGGACCGGCCTGTTTGACGGCCACCTCGATCGCTTTTCCGATTTTCGTGAACGTACGCGCCATGTGTCCCCAGCGCTTGAGTTTCGCAGCTTTACGATATTCAAATGCCCTTCCCATTGTATTGCAATCTTTTTAGTTCGTTTTTTCAAGGACACAAAAGTATAACCTTTTCTACAAAAAGAAAAAAAATTGCTCTAATTTTGCGAAAGTTCAAATCCGACAGCCATGCAAGAAGCGATAGAACGTGCGGTCGAAGTGCTGCGCAAAGGGGGAGTGATCGTCTATCCGACCGATACGGTGTGGGGCGTGGGGTGCGATGCAACGAATCCCGAAGCTGTTGCCCGCGTCT
>CASEGL010000008.1 GCA_949287525.1 uncultured Rikenellaceae bacterium | reverse complement strand
AATTAAATTCAAGTCGTGAGTGATACTCACGGTATAAAATTGTAAATCGTAATGGCAGTACAATCAAATGATACGGACTTAAAGGACTTGTTGCTTCAATTACCACACGATCGGTGTTTTGCCATGTGCAATGAGGTATTCGTTGGCTTTCGAGAAGTGGCGGCATCCGAAAAAGCCGTTCGAGGCCGAAAGCGGCGAGGGATGGGCGCTTTTCAGAATCAGGTTGCGGGTCGGGTCGGCCATGACGCCCTTCTTCTGGGCGTAGTTGCCCCACAGCATGTAGACGATCTCCTCCTTGTGGGAGGCGATGGCGCGCACCACGGCGTCCGTGAAGGTCTCCCACCCCTTGCCGGCGTGCGAGGCGGCGCAGTGGGCGCGCACGGTCAGCACGGAGTTGAGCAGCAGGACACCCTGTTCGGCCCAGCGGTCGAGGTTGCCGCTTGCGGGGATGGGGGCGCCCGTGTCGTCGTGGATCTCCTTGAAAATGTTGCGGAGCGAGGGCGGGAAGGGAATGCCGTCGTTCACCGAGAAGCAGAGTCCGTTGGCTTGTCCGTCGCCGTGGTAGGGATCCTGACCGATGATGACCACCTTCAGCGAATCGAGCGGACACTTGTCGAAGGCGCGGAAGATGTTGCTCCCGCGCGGGAAGATGCGTTGCGTGGCGTACTCCTGCCGCACGAAGTCGGTGAGGGTGCCGAAATAGTCTTTCTCGAATTCGGGAGCCAGGATCGCTTTCCAGTCCTCTGCGATTTTTACGTTCATAGGCGCGTGTCGATAAGCGGTTCGACGGCCCATGTTCCCACGAGGCCGTCATGGGTGAAAGTATGCAGCGAAACGGTGTCGAGCCTGCCGTCCGGACGGCGGATCGTCCCCGACAGGAATCCCCGCGCCAGGTCGGTGGCGTCGATGCGCAGGTCGTCCGTCAGCGACAGGCCCGGTTCGCCGGCCAGTTTGTAGAGGGTCTCCTTGGCGCACCACATCAGGGGCAGGAAGTGCGGATGGCCGTGTTCCGGCAGGGCGGCCTCCTGCGGGGCGAGATAGCGTTCCGCCACGCGGGCGAAGTTGCGTCCGGTGCGCTCGATATCGACGGCACACCGGCGCGGAGCCAGCAGCAGGGCGACCCACGAGGCGGCGTGGGAAACGGAGATGCAGGTCGGATCGCCGGCCAGCACCGGGGCGCCGTTCGCGTCGTAGCCGATCGTCGCGCGGGGATCGTGAAAATGGCGGACCGCGCGGCGCCACGACGACCATTCGTTGCGGCGCGCCTCGCTGGAGAAGGTCTCCATGCGGCGCTGCTCCTCCGGCGTCAGATAGGGGCGGTTGGCCTCGGCCGCGGTGACGGGAGCCAGCAGGAGGGTTGTTCCTGCTTCGCCGTCCGTCGGAAGAACGGTCGGCTGTGCGTCGGGGGCGGACGGTGTCATGGCATCGGATTTAGGAGCGGTTTGCGGTGAACTCTTTGGGCAGGACGACCTTGACCTTGTCGATCCGCCGGCCGTCCATCGCATCGACCGTGAAGACGATGTTGTGGGCGGTGATCGAATCGCCCTTCTTGAGGAAGTCCCGCTTGACTTCGAGCATGAGGCCGGCGATGGTCTCGGCCTGTCCCTTGACGTCGTCGAAGAGCGTATCGTCCAGACCGGTCACTTCGGTGAAGTCGCCGATATGGGTCTTGCCTTCGAAAAGATAGGTGTTGTCGCCCAGACGGCGGTAGAAATCCTCCTTGCGGTCGCTTTCGTCGGTGATTTCGCCCACGATCTCTTCCAGAATATCCTCCAGCGAAAGCAGCCCCAGCGTCGAGCCGTACTCGTCCACCACGATGGCCATGTGTACCTTGTGGCTCTGGAACTCTTCGAGCAGGTTGTTGATCTTCTTGTGTTCGGGGATGTAATAGGGTTCCCGCAGGTGATCCCTCCACGCAAAGTCGTTCGCTTCGTTGAGGTAGGGTAGCATGTCCTTGACATACAGGATGCCGACGATGGTGTCGATGTTGTCGCGATAGGCCGGTATGCGCGAGAAGCCCGACTCGACGATGATACGGCGCACCTCGTCGAAATCGCTGTCGATGTTTACGGCGGTGATGTCCATGCGGGGGCGCATGATGTCCTCGACATTCGTATTGACAAAATCGACGATGCCGGTCAGCATCTTCTTCTCTTCCTGGCTCTGGCTCTGGGTAATCTTCAGCGCGTCGGAGAGTTCGTCGATCGAGATGTTGGCGTGCTTCCGTGCGGCGCGTTTGTTGAAGCGGTCGCCCAGCCGCACCAGAATCCAGGACAGCGGCTTGAAGAACGACTTGAGGCTCAGCAGCGGAACGGCGATGATGCTGGCAAAGCTCAACGGCATGTGCGAGGCGGCCACCTTGGGGATGATCTCGCCGAAGAGCAGCAGGATGAAGGTCACCAGTATGGTCTTGACGACGAACTGCCAGGCCGGGGAGTGGAACGTTATCAGCGAGTCGATGATGTTGTTCGACAGCACGACGATGATGATATTGACCAGGTTGTTCAGGATCAGGATGGTGGCCAGCATGTAGTCCTCCGACGAGAGCAGCCTGAGGATAGCGTTGTCGCTTTTGCTGCCCCGCTGCTTGATGGTTTTGATGTCGGCGGGCGAGAGGGAGAAGAGCGCGGTTTCGGAGCCGGAGGCGAAAGCCGAGACGCAGATCAGCATGAGCAGGGCGACGAGGCTGACGATCAGCGCCGGCTCGAATCCGTTGTAGGAGAATATGTCGTTGGTCGAAAACACGTTGCGTAGATTCGCTGCGTCCGTCGGGCGGACGGGATGATGCGGATAACGCCGGAGGTATTCCGGCGTTATCGGTCGTTATTGTTCTTTGCCAAACAGGTCGTGTTCGCCGGACGGGTCGGGCGTTTGCTGCGGCTCCTCGTCCTTGATGGAGACCTTGGTGGTGCGTCCGGTCGAGGCGGTATTCTGCAGCCGGATGTTGCGCCGGATGTAGGCCGGCGTTTCGAGGAACTTGGCGATGTCGCCGAAGCGGTCCTTCTTGTGGATGCGGATGACCCCCGACGTCTGCGGCTTGCGTCCCGTGACGGCCGTGAAGATGCTGTTCTGCGAGATGCGGGGTTCGGCAGCGGCCTTCGGCGTCTGCTGCGGCGTGAGGGGGTTGAGGTTGTCGAAGCCCGTGGCCACGATCGTTACCTCCACTTCGTCGTCGTCGAGCGACGGGTTGAGTCCGGCGCCCCAGATGATGTCCGCAGCGTGCGGGTCGGTGATGCCGCGGCTGGCCTTGAGCTGGATGGTGTCCAGCATGGCACTCGCTTCGTCGAAGCTGACCTGGTTCTTGCCGTAGGAGAGGTTCACCAAAATGCTGCGCGCACCCTTGATCTCCTGATGGTTGAGCAGCGGAGAGGCCAGCGCCGCCTCGGTTGCCTCGACGATCTTGTCCGCCCCCGACGCGCGTCCCGATCCCATCAGCGCCATGCCGCTGTCGGTCAGTACGGTGCGTACATCGGCAAAGTCCACGTTGATGAAGCTCTCGCGCGTGATCAGTTCGGCGATGCCTTTGGCTGCCGTGGCGAGGATGTCGTCCGCCTTGCCGAAGGCCTCCTTCAGCGGCAGGGTGCCGTATATCTTGGAGATGTTGTCGTTGTGGATCACCACCAGCGAATCGACATTCTTGCGCAGTTCGTCCAGACCCCGTGCCGCCTGATTGACCCGTTTGGGGCCTTCGTTGCGGAACGGCAGCGTGACGATGCCGACGGTCAGGATGCCGCGGTCGCGGGCTGCCTTGGCAATGACGGGGGCGGCTCCCGTACCCGTGCCGCCGCCCATGCCGGCCGTGATGAAGGCCATCTTCGTGCCTTCCTGCTCGAAGCGCAGCACGATGTCGTCCAGGCTCTCGATGGCGGCCTGGCGACCCTTTTCGGGGTTGTTGCCGGCACCCAGTCCTTCGCCCAGCAGAATCTGGATCGGTACGGGGCTGGCCTTGAGTGCCTGACGGTCGGTGTTGCAGACCATGAATGTCACGTCGGCGATGCCGAGATCGTACATGTGGTTCACGGCATTGCCTCCGGCTCCGCCCACACCCACGACCATAATGATGGATGGAGTCTTCTTCGGAAGCTTGATACTTACGAGTACCTCGTTTTCGTCTGTCATCATCGGTGGTGCGGTTTAGATTTCGTCGTCATCGACTACGTCGAATACATCGGTGAAGATCTTTTTCAGCCCGCCGAACAGGCCGCCTTTTTTCTTTCTCTCCTTCTCCTTGGCGGGATCCCGTTTTACGGGATCTGCAGGCCGCGGGGAGGGGACATCGTCGATGTCCGTATCTTCATCCTCGTCGTCCTGCGACGGGGCGGGAGCCGGTTCCGGTTGCGGAGCCGGTTTCGGTTTGACGGTTTTGGGTTCCGGCTGGCGGCGGGGCTGTGCGGGTGCGGCCGGATGCTCCTGTTTGGTGAGGGGCGAGTCGGTTGCTTCCAATGCGCTCTCCTCGATGCCGAGCAGCAGCAGGCCGATGGCCGACGAGAGCGTCGGATCGTCGGCTTTGGCTGCGGAGGCTTCGTTCATCAGTTCGGGGCAACTGCTGCCGATGCGGATGTCGTATTTGGTCCGTTCGCGGAACAGCACGTCGATGTCGCGCAGCAGGGCGCCGCCTCCGGTCAGTACGATGCCCGATCCGAGCTTGTCGGCATAGCCCGACTCGCGGATCTCGTCCAGTACGTTCTCCACGATGTCCATCATGCGGGCCTCGATGATCTGGGCGAGGTTGTAGAACGAGATCTCCTTGTTCTCGCGCGGCGTGCGTCCCTTGATCTTGATGCTCTGCGTCTTCTTGTCGTCGGGAATATGGTTGGCGACAGCATAGCCGTGCGTCGTCTTCAGTTTTTCGATGAACCGGTCGGGAATGGCGATCGAGCGGATGTCGCGGTTGATCGCATTCGAACCGATGGGCAGCATGGCCACGTAGCGCATGATGTTGTCCTGCCAGATGCAGATGTCGGTGCAGCCGGCGCCGATGTCTACGATGGCTGCGCCGAGTTCCTTCTCGTCCTCGGTCAGCACCGATGCGGCGCTGGCCTGTGCGTTGGTGAACAGCCTGCGCGGCGTGATGCCCAGGCGGGTGAAGGCCTTGTTCAGGCGCTCCAGGCTGCTGCGGTTGCCCAGCACGAAGTTGAAGGTGGCTTCGAGCTGCTGGCCGAAGCGGCCGACGGGCTGTTTGGTCTCCTCTTTCGAGTCGATGACATATTTCTGCGGAATGCGGTCGAGGATGCAGATGCCTTCGGGCGGCTGCAGGCTGGTCATGCTCTCATGCAGCCGCTGCACGTCTTCCTCGCAGATTTCGTGATCCTCGCCGCTCACATAGACGAAGTAGGAGCTGTCCGCACACTTGATGTCGTGTCCGGAGATGCCGGCGTAGGCTTCCGTGATTTTGATGCCCAGATCCTCCTCCAGTTGGGCGACGGCACCCCGAACGGCGGCGGTCACCTGTTCGATGTTGATGACTTCGCCGCACGACATGCCCTCCATCGGCCGTGTCACTACGTCGATGACATTGAGTTTGCCGTCGGGATCCTTGCTGCCTGCGGCGGCGGTTACTTTGCCCGATCCGAAATCGATGGCGGCTATGTAGCGTTTGTTTTCCACAGCTATCTATTTATTCTTTCTTTGTTGCAAACACATTGGGGCGGTTCGAGACCGCCTTTTTCCGTCGAACGGACGATGCTTCGTTACCGCCTGCGGCTGCACACCACCTGCCCGTCGTAGCGCAGGTCGATGTAGTTCCATGTGTCCCAACCTTCGTGGGGCAGCGCCTTGCGGTAGAACTTCATCAGTTTGTCCAGTTTCTGTTCGTAACCGTCCAGCCAGCCCAGCATGATCACATGGTCGCCGACACGCGGAATCAGCTCCACTTCGGGTTCGGTGTGCGGTTCCGGACGGCTCGTAACGTTGATCTGAACGATCTGGGCGTTCCAGAAGTTATCGTCCTCGATGTAACTTACAAAGTTAATGAGTTTGTGTAAAAACCGGTAACTTTCCTGTACCTTTTTTGAGGTGGAATCGGCCGGTTCGCGCAGCTGTCCGCTGAACGACGGACGGAACGGCAGATCGAACGTTCCCGTCACGACGGGGACATGGTAGGCCGAGCGCCGGTTGGCCGGCACGATGTAGCCGTCGGTCGTGTAGTAGAAGTCGTAACCGCCGCTGGCGATGATGCGCAGGGCGGGGATCCGCTGGCGGACGATGACGGTCACCACGCTGTCCAGACCCACCGAGGTTTTGACGTGGCGCACGAAATCGTGCGAGGCGACGACCCGTGAGATGGCCTGCAGATCGACCGAGTCGAAATGCTGCCCTTCAGGGGAGAGTCCGGCCGCGCGGATCCATTTGCGCACGTCGTCGGCGCGGATGATGCGGGTCGAAGCGCTGTCGCGTACAGCGATGTGCAGGTCGCGCACGTAGGTACCCGCCCGTTTGCGGGCGTCGAGGCCGCTCGCCCATATCAGGTAGGCGATGATGCCCACCCATACGAGTATGGATAATATGCGTTTGACTCCCCGTTTCATGCTGTTTGCGATGCCGAACGTTCCGTTGGTTTGCCTGTTCGGAAACGTCGGGTAAAAATACGATAAAAAATCCGAACGACCGCAAATTCGTTGCGGCCGTTCGGGTGGTTTCCGGTTGCGGACGGCGGTTAGTGTGCGGCGAGCCGTTCGGCAGCGAGCCGCTGCGTGATGGCCGGTGCGCTGTTCTCGATGTCGCCGGCGCCGAAGGTAATCAGGATGTCGGGACGGGCGTCCTGAGCCGCCTGCGGAATGTCGGCCAGCGGCACGATCCGGCAGGGTACCGTCACCAGGTCGGCGATCAGCTGCGAGGTGACGCCCGGAATCGGCTCCTCGCGGGCCGGATAGATCGGGGCGAGGATCACCTCGTCGGCCAGCGACAGCGCCGCCGCAAATTCGCGGTAGAAGTCCTGTGTCCGCGAGTAGAGGTGGGGCTGGAAGATGGCCGTGATGCGGCGGTGGGGGAACATGCTGCGCATCGACGAGAGGGAGGCGCGCAGTTCGGCCGGATGGTGGGCGTAGTCGTCCATATAGATGATCTCCGGCGTGTTGAGGTGGAAGTCGAACCGGCGGCGGACGCCTTTGAACGATTCGAGTCCCTCTTTCAGCCGTGCCTCGTCGAATCCGGCCGTCCAGAGCAGGGCCACGGCGGCGATGCTGTTCTCGACATTCACCAAGCCCGGTATGCCCAGCCGGCAGTCGTGCAGCGTGCGGTCGGGGCAGACGATGTCGTAGCGGTAGGTGCCGTCGGGCTGGGGGCGCAGGTTCGCCGTATGGAAGTCGGCTGTCTCGTCGGTGCAGGCATATGAGTAGATGCGGATGGCGCGGTTGTCGATCGGCAGCGTGACGCCCTGCTTCAGGATCAGCGTGCCGCCCGGGCGGATCTGACCGGCGAACTGGGCGAAGGCACGGCGCAGTTCGTCGTGGGTGCCGTAGATGTCGAGGTGGTCGGCGTCGGCCGAGGTGATGACGGCGGCATCGGGCCACAGCTGCAGGAACGAACGGTCGAACTCGTCGGCCTCGACGGCCAGCCGGTTGCCTGCGCCGTACACGAAGTTGTTGTCGAAGTTTTTGGAGATGCCGCCCAGGAAGGCGCTGCCTCCGCCCCCGGCCGTGTGGTTGAGCCAGGCGGTGAGGGTGGTGGTCGTCGTCTTGCCGTGGGTGCCGGCTACGGCCATGACGTATTTGTCGCGGGCCAGCACGCCGAGGATCTCCGAGCGTTTCAGCACCCGGAAGCCGTGCGTGCGGAACCATCCCAGTTCGGCATGGTCATGCGGCAGCGCGGGGGTGTAGACGACCAGCGTGTCCTCCGGATTGCGGAAAGGCTCCTCGATCAGCGCGGGATCGTCCGTATAGTGGATGTGGGCGCCCTCTTCGGCAAGGCGGCGAGTGAGGGCGGTCTCGGTGCGGTCGTAACCCGCCACGGAGGCGCCTTCGAGCAGGTAGTAGCGGGCAATGGCGCTCATGCCGATGCCGCCGATACCGAGAAAATAGATATGTTTCGGTTTCGTATTCGTTTCCATGGGATTGGGGATTCGGTTAGTTGCGGCCCACGAGCCGGAGTATTTCGGCGGCTACGTCCCGTGCCGCATCGGGCGTGGCCATCTGGCGGATGTTCGTTTCCAGCCGGGCGATGCGGCTGCGGTCGCCGAGCAGTTCCAGGGCGGCCGGCACGGCCCGTTCGATCGCTTCGGCATCGGGGATCAGCAGGGCGGCGTCACGGTCGGCCAGGGCGCGGGCGTTTTTGGTCTGGTGATCTTCGGCCACGTTGGGCGAGGGGACAAAGATCACGGCCTTGCCGGCCAGCGCCAGTTCCGATACCGAGCAGGCACCCGAACGCGACACGACCACGTCGGCAGCGGCATAGGCATAGTCCATGCGGTCGATGAAGGCGCCGTGCCAGATGTTCGGGCAGCGGCGGGCGGCCATGAAGGCATCCATCTCCCGCTGGTAATACTTGCCCGTCTGCCAGATGACCTGTACGTCGGGATTGGCGCCGAGCGAGTCGGCATATTTCTTCATCGCTTCGTTGAGGGTGCGCGTGCCGAGGCTGCCGCCGACGATCAGGATGGTGGGCAGGTCGGGGCGCAGACCGAAGTGGGCGGCGGCTTCGCCGCGGGGGGCGGCCTGCGAGAAGTTGCCGCGCAGCGGGTTGCCCGTGAAGACGATCCGGTCGGCCGGGAAGAAGCGTTCCATGCCCTCGTAGGCCACGCAGATGCGGCGGGCGCGGCGGGAGAGGATCTTGTTCGTGACGCCGGCGTAGGAGTTCTGCTCCTGGATCAGGGTCGGGATGCCCATGCGCTGCGCCGACCACAGCACCGGTGCGCTGGCATAGCCGCCGAAGCCGGCCACCGCGTCGGCTCCGAACGAACGGATGGTGCGCCGCGCCTCGCGGATGCTCTTCAGCACCTTGAAGGGGAGGGCAAAGTTGCGCAGATCGAACTTGCGCTGCAGGCCGGCCACGGGCAGGCCTACGACCTTGTAACCCAGGGCGGGCAGCTTTTCCATCTCCATCTTGCCCTGTGCGCCGACGAAGAGCAGCTCCACGCCCTCGTCGCCGAGCATGCGGCGGAGCGCCTCGGCTGTGGCTACGGCCGGATAGATGTGGCCGCCGGTTCCTCCTCCGCTGAGGATGATTCTCAATTTACCGTCTTTCATCGTTCATATCGTTCTTTTGCCGTCGGCCCGCTTCGGGCGGCGGAATGGATTTGCAGATCGGGGGGGCGCTCAGTCGTGGTTCCGTTCAAACAGCGATTCGTTTTTGGGGCTGTCGAGCGTGCGTTCGGCCGTCTGGCGGCTCACGCCGAGGATCATGCCCAGCGCCATAAGGGTGAAGACCAGCGACGAACCGCCCTTGCTGATAAGCGGTAGCTGCTGGCCGGTGATGGGGAAGAGCGACACCGAAACGAGCATGTGGATCATGGCCTGCAGGACGATCATCAGCCCCAGACCCAGCACCAGCAGGCTGGGGAAGGCCGTGCCGCACTTCTTGAAGATCTGGATCGTGCGGAAGAAGAGCCACAGATAGAGCAGCAGGACGATCAGTCCGCCGACGGCGCCGTACTCCTCGATGATGAAGGCGTAGGCAAAGTCGCGTTCCGCCTCGGCGAGGTTCGACCGGTGGGTACTCATGCCGGGACCCTTGCCGAAGAAGCCGCCCGAGGCGATCGACATCTTGGCGTTGAGCGACTGGGTCGATTCGCCGGGGATCACCTTGCCGTCGGGGCGTGTGGCGGCCGGATAGTCATATATCTCGATGCTGTCGCGGGTGTAGGAGACGTGTTTGGTGAGCATATCGGGCTTGAAGCTGGCCATACGGCTGCGTCCCGTGTCGCTTCGTCCCAAGCCCGCTGCGAAGAAGACGATGCCGACGACGGCTACCAGCGCCACCATCTTGCCGAAGTCGGCCATGCGGACGCGGCCGATGAAGAGCATCACCATGCAGGTGGCGGCGATGATGAGGGTCGTGGAGTTGCCCACCGAGAGGAATGTCAGCACGCAGGTGATCAGGATGGGGCCCAGCACGGGAATCGTCTCGTGGCGCAGGATGTCCATGTTGCGCTGGGCGTCGCGCGCCCATTCCATCGGGTTCAGACTGGGCAGGATGGGGGTGTGTTCGATGGTCTTCTGCCGTCGGGCCAGCTGTTTGGCCAGCACCATCAGTACACCGATCTTCAGAATTTCGAACGGCTGGAACCGGATGTGGACGAGCGGAATGTCGAGGTCGCGTCGGGCGCCCGCCTCCTCCGGACCGATCAGCATGGCCAGCACGGTGAGAATCAGTCCCACGATGAAGACCGCGTTGGCGATGCGGCCGTAGAACTGGTACTTGATCAGATGGACGAACAGCAGCGAGCCGATGCCGATCACGATGAAGGCCATCTGGTTGAGAAGCTTTGCCGTGGGGGTGCCGCCCGGTTTGTACACCGTGGCGGAGAAGGTCAGCAGCATCGAGAAGATCAGCAGGACGATGATGACCGTCCACAGCACCTTGTCGCCGCCGAAAATAGCGTCGATCCAGCGTTTGCCCTTCTTCTGGGCGATGCGGCCGAGTTCCATGCCAGCTTCAGTGAGCCGTTTGGCTTCCGGCCCGATCGTGCTGGCGGCCGCTTCGGAGAGCTTCTTCGCGCCCGTACCGATGGCATGCGCCGCCTCTTCGGTGAGCCGCCTGGCCTCCGGCGCGATCGTATGGACGGCCGTATCCGACAGCTTTTTCGCCCCCGCGCCGATGGCATGTGCCGCCTCCTCGGTGAACTTGCGCGCCTCCGGTCCCAGGGCATTGACGGCCGTATCCGACAGTTTCTTCGCTCCCGTACCGATGGCATGCGCCGCCTCGCCTCCCAGCCGTTTGGCTCCGGAGCCGATGGCCTGGACGGTTTCGGCGCCCTTTTCGGTCAGCGAAGAGAGCGTACCCTTCCTGTCCGAGGAGGGGTCGGGTGCGGTGTCGGCTTGTCTCTTGCGGAACTTCATGCGCCGTTATCGGTTTTGCAGCGCACGGACGGCCTCCTTGAACTGCCGTCCGCGGTCTTCGTAATTCTTGAACAAGTCGAAGCTGGCGCACGCCGGCGAGAGCAGCACCGTGTCGCCTTCCGAGGCGATTTCGGCGCAGATGCGCATCGTGTCGGCCAGCGAGTGGGTGTCATACACGGCCGGAACGACGCCCGTGAAGCTGTCGATCAGCTTGGCGTTGTCCACGCCCATGCAGACCAGCGCCTTCACCTTTTCGCGCGCCAGCGGCTTGAGGGTGTCGTAATCGTTGCCCTTGTCCGTGCCGCCGGCGATCCAGACGGTTGGGGTGCGCATGCTGTCGAGCGCATACCACGTCGAATCGACGTTCGTGCCTTTCGAGTCGTTGATGTAGGTGACGCCGTTCACGCGGCCTGCGAACTCCATGCGGTGTTCCACCCCCTCGAACGTGTAGAGCGTATCGGCAATCACGGCGGGTTCGACGCCTGCGGCCAGCGCGGCCAGTGCAGCGGCCATGGCGT
Source organism: uncultured Rikenellaceae bacterium (assembly GCA_949287525.1). Taxonomy (GTDB): domain Bacteria; phylum Bacteroidota; class Bacteroidia; order Bacteroidales; family Rikenellaceae; genus Tidjanibacter. Next base: position 61,869 of record CASEGL010000008.1, on the reverse strand, counting down.
TGTAGGTGTTGTGGATGCCCTTGATGCCCATCCGGCGGATGTCGATCACCACCTCGCGTCCCTTGACGGCGGCACGGAAATGGTCGCCGTCGGTCATGAACGCTCCCGAACGGTCGAAAGCCGAAGAGTCGGCCCCCACACCGTAGGGATGCTGGGCGGCAAAGGGCAGCATCTGCAGGTCGGGCGTGCGGAGTGCCACCTCGCGGCTGACAACGGGGTTGTCGATGTCGTAGATGAAGTAGTCCTCCGGCCGCTGGTTGCGGATGATGCGGAACTTGCTGTCGATATAGTTCTGGAACACGTATCCGTAGCGGTCCAGGTGGTCGGGCGTGATGTTGGTCAGCACGGCGATGTCGGGGCGGAACGTCTCGATGCCGTCGAGCTGGAAGCTGCTCAACTCCAGCACATACCATGCCTTGTCGGCTACGGCTACCGTATAGGCGAAGCTTTCGCCGATGTTGCCTCCCACGGCCGAGTCGTACCCGGCAGCCTGCAGGATGCGACCGAGCAGGGTAGTGGTCGTTGTCTTGCCGTTCGAGCCGGTGATGCAGATCGTGCGCCCCTTCGTGTAGCGTCCGGCAAATTCGATTTCGGAGATGACGGGGATGCCCTTCTCGCGGAGTTTCACGATGATCGGCGCTGTGTCCGGAATGCCCGGACTCTTGACGGCGAGGTCGGCGTCGAGAATGGCCGATTCGGTATGCACGCCCTGCTCGTAGGCAATGCCGTGACGGTCGAGCAGTTCGAGGTATTTCGGGGCGATGGTGCCGCGGTCGGTGAGGAATGTGTTCCAGCCCTTGACTTTGGCCAGTACGGCGGAGCCGCATCCGCTCTCGCCGCCTCCCAGTATGACGACTTTCTTCATGGTGCTAACGGATTTTGAGTGTGACGAGGGTGATGGCCGCCAGCAGGATCTGGACAATCCAGAAGCGGACGACGATCTTGTTCTCCGGAATGCCCTTCTTCTGATAGTGGTGGTGCATCGGAGCCATCAGGAAGTAGCGACGGCCCTCGCCGTAGCGTATTTTCGTATATTTGAAGTACGACACCTGAATCATGGTGGAGACCGTCTCGACGAGGAATACGCCGCACAGCAGCGGCAGCAGCAGCTCCTTGCGAACCAGCAGCGCGAAGACCGCAATGATGCCGCCCAGGGCGAGGCTGCCCGTGTCGCCCATGAATACCTGTGCCGGGTAGCAGTTGTACCACAGGAAGCCGACGAGGGCGCCCACCAGTGCGGCCGCAAAGACCATCAGCTCGCCTGTGCCGGGTATGTACATGATATTCAGGTAGTCCGAGTAGATGATATTGCCCGACAGGTAGGCGAAGACGCCCAGTATGACGATGATGACGGCCGACACGCCCGTTGCCAGTCCGTCGAGGCCGTCGGTGAGGTTGGCGCCGTTGGAGACGGCCGTGATGATGAAGATGGCCACCAGCACGTAGAGCAGCCACGTCAGCGCATCGCCCCACGAGGTGTGCGACGGGATGAGCCAGTGGTAGTCGAACTCGTTGTTCTTGACGAACGGGATGGTGGTCTTGGTGGTCTTCAGCTTGCCGAGCGCCGAGTCGGCCGGCGCATCCTTTTCATACCCTTCCTGCGGCAGGACGGTCGTCGGGGTTTCGGTCTCCGGCAGGTTTGCGACGGCCGATACGGCGGCGGCCTGCGGATGGGCCTTCTCGACGATCACGATGTCGTTGCTGAAGCACATGGTCGTACCGACGATGATGCCCAGGCCGACCTGGCCGACGATCTTGAATTTGCCCTTGAGACCCTCCTTGTGCTTGCGGAACACCTTGATGTAGTCGTCCGCGAAGCCGAGCAGACCGAGCCATACCGAGGAGACGACCATCAGCTGGACATAGATGTTGCTCAGGTCGCAGAACAGCACGACGGGAATCAGCATTGAGCCGAGAATGATCAAACCGCCCATGGTCGGCGTACCCCGTTTTTCCATCTGTCCTTCCAGACCGAGATTGCGGATCTCCTCGCCGATCTGATGGCGGCGCAGGCGTTCGATGATCTTTTTGCCGAAGATGGCACCGATCAGCAGCGCAAAGATGATGGCGCAGACCGAACGGAAGGAGAGGTATTGGAAAAGACCTGTTCCGGGCAGGTCGAAATGGGTTTCGAGATATTCCAGTAACGCGTAAAGCATGACGGTTGTTCTGAAGGGTACGAAATGATGTTACGGGGCGTAAAAATACCGAATAATCCGGTCGGTTGTCGTTCGTGCGGAGGTTATATTTTCGTCGTCTGTCCACCGGCCGTGAGGCCGAAGGCGTTACGCACTTCCTCCTTGTCGTCGAAGTGGCTGCGGACATCGCCGACGATCTGATAGGTCTCGTGTCCTTTGCCGGCAATGAGGAGGTAATCCCCCTTTTGGGCGAGGATTGCGGCCGTGCGGATGGCCTGCCGGCGGTCGGTGATGCAGAGCCAGCGGGTCGAGGCGACCATGCCGGCCGTCATCTCCGCCAGGATGGCATCGGGATCCTCATGGCGGGGGTTGTCCGACGTGAAGATTGCCAGATCGGCACCTTCGACGGCAATCTGAGCCATCACGGGGCGTTTGGTGCGGTCGCGGTCGCCGCCGCAGCCCACCACGACGATCAGCCGGCCCGCTCCGTCGCGCAGTTCGTTGATCGTGTCGATCACGTTGCGCAGGGCGTCGGGCGTGTGGGCGTAGTCCACGATGGCCGTAACGCCTGTCGGCGTGTGGAACGTGTCGAAGCGTCCGTTGACGGGGGTCAGCGTACTCAGCGTGCGGAGCGTCTCCTCCTCACCGGCACCCAGCAGGCGGGCGGCGCCATATACGGCGGTCAGGTTGTAGGCATTGAACTTGCCCAGAAAACGGGTCCAGACCTGCTGGCCGTTTTCGTCGAGCAGCATGCCCTCCGGCGTGTTCTCCAGGATGCGGCACCGGAAGTCGGCAAAGCGCTGCAGGGCGTAGGTGCTGACCCGGGCGCGCGTGTTCTGGGTCATGACCAGTCCGTTGCGGTCGTCGCTGTTTACCAGCGCGAAGGCTTCGGCGGGCAGTTCGTCGAAGAACCGTTTCTTGGCCTTGATGTATTCGGCGAAGGTCTTGTGGTAGTCGAGGTGGTCGTGGGTGATGTTCGTGAAGATGCCGCCCGTGAAGTGCAGGCCTGCGATGCGCTCCTGCACGATGCTGTGCGAGCTGACCTCCATGAAGCAGTAGTCGCAGCCCCGCTCCACCATCTCGGCGAGCATGGCGTTCAGCCGTACCGAGTCGGGCGTGGTGTGGGTCGAGGGGCGTTCCTCGGTGTCGATCCGGTAGACGACGGTCGAGATGAGGCCGGCCTTGTAACCCAGGCTGCGGAAGAGGTCGTAGAGCAGGGTGGCGGTGGTCGTCTTGCCGTTGGTACCCGTTACGCCCACCAGCCGCAGCTTCTCGCTCGGCCGGCCGTAGAATTCCGAGGCGGCCACACCCAGCGCGGCGGAACTGTCGGCCACCTGTATGTAGAGCGCATGGGGATCGGTGTGTTCGGGCAACTGTTCGCAGACGATTGCCGGAGCGCCCTTGGCAATGGCGGCGTCGATATAGTCGTGGCCGTCGCTTGCGCTTCCTCTGGCCGCGAAAAAGAGCTGGCCGGCCTCTGCGGTGCGCGAGTCGAAGCCGATCGAGGTGATTTCCGCATCGCTGGAGCCGATTGTACGGAGCGGTGCGAGGATGGAAAGCAACTGTTCGATTTTCATATTGCGGAAAAATTTTTTGATCGTTCTGTAAACAGGGCTGACCGCGTCAGGGGCGCAGGGTCAGCGTGACGGCAGCGCCTTCGCTGATGTGCGAACCGGCGCGGATCGACTGCGACACGACTTTGCCGCGGCCGGAGACATGGACGCGCAGGCCGCGGCTTTCGAGCAGGTAGAGGGCGTCCTTGAGTGCCATGCCCGTGACGGCCGGCATGACTCCCTCCTCCGGTTCGAGCGGCAGCACTTCGATGCCGGTGGAGTCTTTCTGCGTGCGTCCCCAGCCCTCGGCGAGCCAGTCGGCATCGGTGCGGACCGACAGCCGCGAGGCTGCTGTGCGGATCTCATGCAGGTCGCCGCCCTTGACCGAGGCGACGGTCTGGTCTTCGGTTTCGGTCAGCGGGGCATGCCAGTCGGCCTCGAGCGCATAGACGCGGTCGGCGATGGCCTTGAAGGCGGGGCCGGCCAGCGAAGCGCCGTAGAAGGTGTTGCGCGAACCGGGGCCGTAGTAGGTCTTGATGGCCACGATGCAGGAGTAGCGCGGTTCGTCGGCAGGGAAATAGCCCACGAATGTCGCCAGATAGTCGCGTCCGCCGCGGGCGTCGGAGTAGCCCCGGTTCTGCATGGCTACCTGCGCCGTACCCGTTTTGCCGGCCACCTTGTAGTTGGGGTTCTTCATCAGCGATCCCGTGCCGTTCTCCACGACGCCTTCGAGCGCCTGACGAACCAGCCGCAGCGTGCGGGAGCTGCAGAGTTTGTCATTGATGGTCACCACATCGAATTTCTCCTCGACATGGCCGTCCTCGGTGATGGCCGTCACCAGGCGGGGCGCCACCATGCAGCCGTCGTTCGCAATGGCGTTGTAGAGCATCAGCGTGTGCATCGGGGTGATCTCGACGGCGTATCCGTAGGCCATCTTGATGAGCGAAATGGCGTCCCAGGCCGTCTCCTTCGGGCGGCGCGGATCCTTGATGATCGGTTTCAGGCCGCCCGTGAGCTGCATGTTGATCGGCTGGTCGATGTGCAGCGAATTGACGAAGTCGGTGAACCGTTCCGGCTTGTCGTGGAAGGCGCTGTCGATCATCTTGACGAATCCGATGTTGGACGACTGTTCGAACATGCCCTGGATCGTCGTCTTGCCGACCTTGTGGTCGTCGGCGATCAGGAAACGGCGCCGGCCGACCTGATAGTAGTAGCGGCCCGTGGCCGAGCAGTCGACCGAATCGGTCAGCTCGAAACTGGAGTTCTCCAGCAATGCCATGAGCGACACCAGCTTGAAGGTCGAACCCGGCTCGCAGCGCATCGTGATGGCATGGTTGATGTCGTCGCGGACGACATTGCCGTAACGGGTCAGGTTCGATATGGCGCGGATCTCGCCGGTCTTGACATCCATGACGACGGCCGTGCCGCAGGAGGCCTGTTTGTCGAGGATCTGGCGGCGCAGTTCGGTTTCGACGATGTCCTGCATGTTGACGTCGATCGTGGTGACCAGATCCTTGCCGTTCACGGCCTCGACGTTGTCCTTGTTTACGACGGGTACCCACACGTCGCGCACCAGGCGCACGCACAGGTTGCGGCCGTCATGCCCCGACAGCACGTCGTTGAACGAGGCTTCGAGGCCGAACTCCCCGGGTTTGCCGAGGGTGCGGGCAGCCAGCGTGCCGAACGGTTTGTAGCGTTCGGCGTCCTGCGTGTAGATCAGTCCGCCGCCCAGACGTCCCTTGTTGAAGATCGGGCTGATTGACCTTTTCGCGGATCAGCCGCTGGTTCTGGCTGCCGGGGCCGCCGCGCAGGGCCTTGTTGCGGATGGCGTGGAGCCGCTGGACGAAGTAGCCTTTCGAGTAGGCGGGAATTGTCCGGCTGAGGCTGTCGGCCAGGGCGTTGGCTTCGCGGTTGAACTCCTCGGCGCTCATGTCCAGCACCGTAAAGTCGAGCGATATGTTGTACGAGGGCGAGTCGGTGGCCAGAATCCGGCCGTCGTGGGCGTAGATGTTGCCGCGCGAGGCCGGTACGTCGAGCATCTTGTAGCACTTCAGGTCCGACCGGTTGCGCAGCGGGCCGCCGTTGGGGCCGTACTGGGTGACGAGAATCATGCCGAAAATGGCGACGGCAACGATGGCAAAGATCGCATAAAGCACCCTGACGCGGGACATGATGCTCTTCTTGATACTCTGCTGATGGGGATTCGTGCGTGCTGTTTGGCGTGCGGACATGGCAGTCGGGACTCTTTGTGGAATGGTTGAGGCGTGGCTATTTGACGGTTTTCGGCGGTACGGTCGATTCTTCGAGATCCAGACCGCGCCGCTGGATCTCTTCGAGGATGCGGCTGTGGCGCGATGCGTTCATGCGCATCGAGGAGAAGACCATCGCGCGCGAGCGTTCGTTGTTCAGTTCCATGCGCTGCTGGATCTCCGAGCGCTGGAGCCGCTGGAAATTGAACGTGTGGGCAATGTACAGAAAAACAAGCAGCGTGCAGTACAGCGCCAGCGGGTACCAGCGGCGGAAACGGCTGTCGCCCATGAAGTCACCCGTGATGACCTCGCGTGCGGCGCGGGCCGCCTTGCTGCGCGGCTGCTTCTGCTCTTCCTGACCGACGATGCCGAGCGGCTTCCGGTCCTGTTCGGGGGTGTCGGCTATGGGTTCCGTCTTTCTCATGATCGTTGTTGCGGTTGCCGGTTATTTCTTGATGGCTACGCGGAGTTTCGCACTGCGCGAGCGGGGGTTTTCTGCCAGTTCTCGCTCCGAGGGGGTGATCGCCTTGCGGGTAACGACCTCGAAGGGGGAGGCGGCGTTGCCGAAGAAGTCTTTCTCCACCTCGCCTGAAAAGTTGCCGCTGCGCATGAAATTCTTCACCATGCGGTCCTCCAGCGAGTGGTAGGAGATGACGGCCAGCCGGCCTCCCGGACGCAATACCTTGAGGCTCTGTTCGAGTGCCATCTCCAGGGCGCGCATTTCGCCGTTCACCTCGATGCGCAATGCCTGGAACAGCTTGGTCAGGAACTTGGCCTCATCCTTGCGCGGCGTGCAGGGAGCCACGGCGGCGGTGAGATCCGATACGGTGACGATCGGCCGTTCCGTGCGGGCGCGTTCGATGCAGTTGGCAATCTTGTAGGGAGTTTGCAGTTCGCCCCAGCGGCCGAAGATGTCGGTTAGCCGTTCTGGCTCGTATCGGTTGAGTATGTCGGCGGCGGTCATGCCTCCGCGGCGGTTCATGCGCATGTCCAGCGGGGTGTCGTAGCGGAAAGAGAAGCCGCGTTCGGGGGTGTCGAAGTGGTGCGACGAGACGCCCAGGTCGGCAAACACACCGTCCACCTGGGTGATGCCGCGCAGGCGGAGCTGTCCCCGCAGGAAGCGGAAATTGCTTTCGATGAAGGTGAAGCGGGGATCGTCGATGCGTTCGGCGTTGGCACGGGCATCGGCATCCTGATCGAAGGAGTAGAGCCGTCCGTCGGGGCCGAGGTGGGAGAGGATGAGCGACGAATGACCGCCACCGCCGAAAGTCAGGTCGGCATAGATGCCGTCGGGACGGATGCCGAGTCCTTCGATGGATTCGGCTGCCAGTACGGGAATATGGTATGCAGTCATGCGATCGATCTGTTTATCTGTTTGATTTTTTGGTCTTTACCTCATTGTGTCCGGCATCAGCGCACCGGATGGATACAACCGGTAAAAGTACGATATTTTTTTGAGAAAACGAGCCGTCGTGTTTTGTTACCCTCGCGTAGGCATCGAGTAGTAGGGTGTCGTTTGTGTACGGATTATGGAATGGCCGTTTTGTGAAGACTTTGAGGTGACAGGGCGAAGGTTACGGAGCAAGCGTCCCGTCTCTTGCGGTGTCATGATGAGGGGCATGGTCATAAAAAAGAGGAGCTCCCCGTTATGGGAAGCTCCTCCGAGATTGTTACGCGACAGGGTCGATTATTCGACAGCCTGCGTGAAGTTGTAGGTTGCGTAGGTCGTCGTCTCGTCCAGCGATACGATCTTGATCGTAGCCGTACGCGGTTTGCCCGTCGTGTTGTCCTTGATATTCGAGATCTGGAGAGCAGTCGGGATCATGTTGCCGTACTGGTCGTCGAGGTCCTCGTCGTAGATATTCCACTGAGCACCGCTAAGTTGAGCCCATTTGTTGATTCCATCAACTTCGCTGCTCTTGGTACCCAAGTTGTCAGAATAGATAGCTTTCCAAGGACCGTTTACTTTAAAGATGAGAGTCTGAGTCTTTGCACCGGTTGCGGGCAGATCTACCGTCGTTCCAGTAGCCGGTTCGCTGTATTTCAACTCAGCAACAGGTTTCGCAACCATGGTACCGGTCAGGTTGTTGGTGTCACCCTCGTCGGAGATGACAATCTTGATATCGTCCAGATACATACCTGCCGTCATAGAACCGAAGGTAATTTGGGTCGAAGCATCTGCATTCTCGATGACGAGCGTGTATTCGTAGAACGTAAACGGAGCGTATTCGGGCGAACCCAGCGTAACCGAGGTGTTACCATCGATCGTACCGTTGCCAGTAATCGAAACAGGGAACTGCGAAGGCATCATACCCCAACTGTCATCGCCGTTAGCTTCGGTAACACGGCAGGCTTTGAACGTTACGGTAACATTGCCGGTGTAATTATTAAGAGCGGAGAGAGAATATCCGAGAGGACCTGCAGTACCATACTCATCCACACTGGAAAGCATACCGTCGTTTTCATACCACAAGCAGTAAGCATATCCCATAGTGGTGTAGCCACGTTTTGTCAGCAGACCGGTAGCGCCACCCTGATAGCTGTCAAGCATGTTGAAGTAGGGGAAGCTGTTGTTGTTGTAGCTGCCAGCCCAACCACCAAGCTCAGTATAGTTCATGGCGCCACTGCCGCCGATATCGGTGCCATCATCGCCGCCGCTTACGCTGCCGGACCAATCCACTGCAGTCGTAACCCACGAGAAGTCCTCGTTCAATACGACGTCACCAGCTTTCCAGTCGTCTTTCGGAGCCGACTGACCGAAATCTTCGAGCGAGAACGGAGCCAGATTGAGGTAAGCGATCGAGTTGCTCGAAATATTCGTCTCTACACCCGGAGCAAACGTACACTGGATAGCTTTTTCCTCGAACGTGTCGCTGTTACCATATACGGTAACAATCAGCATGTCGCTCGCTTTCAAATCAAATGGTACGACACCAACCGGTACAGCAACGCCGCTTTCGGTCAATTGCAGGCCAGTAGAACCCAAATTTACCGTAATCGTAGAACAAGACGTTGCCATGCTCGTATCAACGAAATTGGCGAAATCAGCTGCCGTTGCTCCAGCCTGAGGTACATTCAAGAAGTTTACAGGGGGATAGCCGCTGTATGCCAAGGCAACGGTTCCTTCCATCGAGGAGGCGTCGAGCTGTTGGATCGTGATCTTGCTGATTTTAGCCGTACCGGACAGATTCAGCATCAGGACTGCAGTCGTGTTGGTAAATTCCAGATCAGCTGCAGTCTGATCAGCCTCCAGCGGTGTCGATGCTACCATGAAGTAAGGGCTGCTGGAACCGTAAGTCTGCGTCGAGAAGTCGGGCAGGGAGAAACCGTTCTCAAGCGATGCTTGGAAACTTGCGTAGTAGTCTAATGTACCACAAACGCCATACAGCGTATAGGAGGTGTTGGTCAAATCACCATCGAGACCGGATTCGTAAGTAAAATAGGTAAAGGTCGAAGGCGACGTAGTCGTTGCCGTTGCATCCGCATAATACGTCCTGCTTTTCATAATCGACATGTCGAACGACGATTTGGGCACTATGTTCTCGGAGTTGGCTGCGAACAGCGTGATCTGATCGCCGTTTTCCCACAGAACGGAAGCCTTGTCGTCTGCCGGCTCGCCGATCTGAATCTTGGTCGCGGGCATAACGATCGAACCCGAAATGGTCAATTTGTTTTCAGCACCCGGAGTCGTGCCTGCGGGTTGCTCTTTGGTACAGCCTGCCAACAGGACAAGCGACAGAGCCGAAGCAAAAAGTAATGTTTTTTTCATAGTCATTCGTCGTGTTAGAGGTTGTTAGTAATTGGGGCGTCGCAGTTCGTCCCACGTGCCGACTACCGTGAAGTCGATGGCTCCCTGGTTCGGATCGGTCGAAATAGACATGGCGATGCCGGCTTCTACCTGGAAGCTGGTCTCCTCGATCGAAGGTTGCGTGTACGGAACCTTGACCGCTTCGTTCGCTTTTGTATTCATAAGCCAAGAGTTTATTTGGTTGATAAAAATGTTGTTTTTGCCATTCGGGGCATCTGTGATGCCGTTTTCTGCTGAATAAATCGCATTTAGATGCAAAATCTTCATAGCAAATATATACTATTTGGACGAAATAGACAATATTGGACGGTGAAAAAATCGTCGCATACCGGATATTGTGCTGTGGCGGATTGATCGGAAAAAATGTCGCGGACAAGAGGGGGGAGAAAAAGTACGCATTTGGTTTGTATGATGTATCTTTGCCGGTCGGAATCAGCAAACTTGGAACATGGATAACGGTGAAGAGCAGTTGAGCGATGCCGAATTGTTGGCTCGACACGGCCAGGAGCGTACCGACGGCTCTCTGGGCGTATTGTATGGGCGCTATCTGCCGATGATTTACGGCGTCTGTTTGCGTTATCTGCGCAATGCGGACGATGCGGCGGATGCGGTAATGGCGATTTTCGAGGAGGTGGCCGCCCGTATCGGACGCTACGAGGTGCAGGAGTTCCGCCCGTGGGTCTATACCGTTACGAAAAATTATTGTCTTCAGCAGTTGCGCCGCAGGCAGCGGAAGATTCCGTTCGACATGTCCGAGCGGCTCGGCGAGTGCCGCGATGTGACGTTGTGGCTCGATGAGAAGGGCGACGGCGACCGGCTGGCGCAGCTGGAAGCCTGCATGGAGAAGCTGCCGGAGAAACAGCGGGCGTGCATCGTCGATTTTTTCTGGAACGGGAAGTCCTATGCCGACATTGCGGCGGAGACACGCTATCCGCTGGCGAGTGTGAAGAGTTTTTTGCAGAACGGGAAACGCAACCTGAAGTTGTGTGTGGAGAAAAACGGCCATGAAACTGATTGATTATATTTTTGGGAGCCGTCGCGGGCGGGAGGCCAACCGGTTGGAGCGGGAGACCATGCGCGATCCCTTTCTGGCGGATGCCATCGAAGGATACGATGCCGTGTACGGCAACCATTCCGACAAGTTGGCCGAATTGAGCCAGCGGATCGATGCGCGCGCGGCGCGTCAGCACAAGGAATCCGGCAGCCGGAACCGGCTGTGGTTCGGCCTGGGCGGCGTTGCGGCCGTGCTGCTGGTCGGTGTGGCCGGTACGGTATGGTGGATGGAGCGTTCGTCGGGACGGAGAACGGCCGAGCCGATCGGAGAGCCGTTGGCCATGGCCGAAGAGCTGCCGGCGGAAGAGGTGTCGGCCGTTGCCCTGCGGAAGGGTGCCGCACCGGCGGAGGAAGAGCCTGCGCCGCGTTTGGCGCGCATGGAGCCGGAGGAGGCTGCCGCGGAGTCGTCGCTTCGGAGCGAGTCGGCTGCGGCCGAAACAGCCGCTGCGGTTGAGACCGAGACGCAGTCCGTGCCGGCAGCGGAGGCCGAGGAGGCTTCCGAACCGGAGCCGATTGAGTCGGAACTGCTGGAGGCTGCGGCAGAGGCGGATGCCGTAGCGCCGGATCCTGCGGCCGAAACGGCGGTGGCCACCCGCACGGTTTCGATGCAGGCTCGCGAGATCGAGATGGAGGAGGCGGCTGTGGCGGGCGGTTTGCGGATGGTGCATAATCCGGAATTCGACGCTTTTTTTGCCACCAACCATAAGGAAAGGCTGTCGTCCGGCGAACCGGTGGAGATTGTGGTGGAGTTTCGTGTGAACGACCATGGCGTGCCGTCGGCGATCCGGATCTTGTCCTGGTATTCGCAGGAGACCAGCAGTGAGGTCATCATGCTGCTGGTGACGGGACCGCGCTGGGAACCGACCGGAGACGAAAGGATCCGCACCGTGGTTCGTTACGAATAATATGAATTCCCCAAAAAAAGGTTTGTGCAGATTCTGCTGATCGACAATTACGATTCCTTCACCTATAACCTGGTGCATCTGCTCCGCGAGGAGGGCGGTGCGGCATGCCGTGTCTCCATTCTGCCGAACGACCGGCTCGATGGCGTTCGACCGGATCGTCGTTTCGCCCGGACCGGGTACTCCTGCCGAGGCGGGCAGCCTGCTTCCCTTTGTGCGCCGCTGTGCCGGCGTGAGGCCGCTGCTGGGGGTGTGCCTCGGCCATCATGCGCTGGCCGAAGCGTTCGGCGGCCGGCTTGTCAATGTACCCCGCGTGTGGCATGGTGTCCGCTCCGAGGTACGGCAGACGGTGCCGGTGCCGTTGTTCGACGGGGTGCCGGAGCGGTTCGATGCGGGGCGTTACCATTCGTAGGTCGTTGCGCGCGAGGGACTGCCTGCCGAACTGGAGGTGGCGGTCGAGACGGACGACGGGACGATCATGGCTCTCGCACACCGTTCGCTGCCTCTTTACGGCGTGCAGTTCCATCCCGAATCGGTCATGACCCCCTGCGGCGGCCGGATCATTGCCAACTTTCTGAAAAAATAGCATTCCATGTGTTTCTTTGACGCCCGCGAGGTGCGCCGGCAGATGAACAGGGCGGGAGCGGCGCGGCGGCCGTTCCTCTTTGCCGTCGATTTTGAATTGCACGAAGGCCTCTTTGTGGAGCATCCGCTGGAGCGGGACGGGATTGGCTTCTCGGTGGCGGGAATCGGCAACAAGGCCGCTTTTCTGGCCGCGGCAGGCGATCCGGCCGTCGATCACGAGGCTGCGGTCGAACCGTTCCCGATGGAGGAGGCCGAGTACCTGCGCCGCTTCGATACGGTGCGGCGGGGGCTGCTGCGCGGCGATTCGTTTCTCGCCAATCTGACGGTGGCAACCCGCATCGAGACGCCCTGTTCGCTGACGGAGATCTTCCGGCGGGCGGAGGCCCCCTATCAGCTCTGCGTGCCGGATCGGTTCGTCTGCTTTTCGCCCGAGCGGTTCGTGCGGATCGCCGGCGGCCGCATCTCGACCAATCCCATGAAGGGAACCATCAGCGCGTCGGTACCCGATGCGGAGCGGGTGATTTTGGCCGACCCGAAGGAGACGGCCGAACACTATACGATCGTCGATCTGCTGCGCAACGACCTGGGCATGCATGCCGACCGGGTGTCGGTCGAGCGTTTCCGCTACATCGACCGCATCGCCACCCTGCGGGGCGACATCCTGCAGGTCAGCTCCGAGATTGCGGGGCGGCTGCCCGAAGGGTATGACAGCCGGCTGGGGGACATCGTTTTCGACATGCTGCCGGCCGGTTCGGTATCGGGGGCGCCGAAGTCTTCGACGCTGCGCATCATCCGGCAGGCCGAGGGAAGCCCCCGCGGATACTATACGGGCGTGTTCGGCTACTACGATGGCCGGACGCTCGACAGCGCCGTGCTGATCCGCTTCATCGAGCGGCGCGACGGCGAGCTGTGGTTCCGCAGCGGAGGCGGCATCACGGCCAGCAGCGATCCCCGTGCCGAGTATCGCGAAGTGTTGGAAAAAATCTATCTGCCGTTCCGATGACCGAGCCGCTCTTTTCCGAAGTGATCCGCGTGCAGGAGGGCGTGATATGTGTGCCGGAGGTGCATGCCGCGCGGATGGACCGCACCGCCCGCCGCTTTTGGGGCGGCCGTGCAGGTGACCGGCTGGACGGACTCGTCGTTCCGGACAGCCTGCGCACGGGGCGGGTGAAGTGCCGCATCGTGTACGGGCCGGAACGGTTCGAGGTCTCCTGGGCGCCGTATGTGCCGCGGACGGTGCGTTCCCTGTCGCTTGTTGCGGCGGACGATACGCTGGATTATGCGTACAAGTATCTTGACCGCAGCCGGCTGGAGCGGCTGCGTGCCGGAGTGGCGGGCGACGAGGTGCTGATCGTGCGCGGCGGGCTGGTGACCGACACCACCTATACGAATGTCGTGCTGGAGGATGTGTCGGGCGCGCTGGTTACGCCGGCCGAGCCGCTGTTGCGCGGCACCATGCGCAAACGGCTGCTGGGCGCGGGACGGATTGAGGTGCGCGCCGTCCGTGCCGACCGGCTCGGCGACTACCGCCGCATTCACCTGATCAATGCCATGCTCGATCTCGGCCAGACGGTCGTCCCTGTCGGTGATGTGATCCCGCGCTGATACCGTCGGAAGGGGAGCAAAAACAAGGCGAGGCGTTCCGTTACGGACGCCTCGCCTGCTGTTGTCGTGTCTGAGGTGGCTATTTCGTCTCTGCGGGTTTTTCCACGCGCAGCGCCAGTTCGTCGAGCTGGGCGTCGGCGAGGGGAGCCGGAGCGTCGATCATCGTGTCGCGGCCGGCGTTGTTCTTCGGGAAGGCGATGTAGTCGCGGATCGAATCGGCACCGCCGAATACCGAACACATGCGGTCGAAACCGAAGGCGATGCCTCCGTGGGGCGGTGCGCCGTATTTGAAGGCGTTCATCAGGAAGCCGAACTGCTTCTCGGCCTCCTCATGCGTAAAGCCGAGCGTCTCGAACAGACGGCTCTGGAGCGCGCTGTCGAAGATTCGGATCGAACCGCCGCCCACCTCGACGCCGTTCACCACGAAGTCGTAGGCATTGGCACGGATGGCTCCCGGATCGGTGTCGAAGAGCGGGATGTCCTCCGGCTTGGGCGAGGTGAAGGGGTGGTGCATGGCGTAGAACCGTTTGGTCTCCTCGTCCCACTCCAGCAGCGGGAAGTCCACCACCCACAGCGGGGCGAACTTGTGCGGGTCACGCAGACCGAGCCGGTCGCCCATCTCCAGACGCAGCACGTTCAGGGCGGCGAGAGTCTTCATGCGGTCGCCTGCCAGGATCAGCATCAGGTCGCCCGCCCCGGCGCCGCATGTGCCGGCCCATGCCTGCAGCTCTTCGGCTGTGAAGAACTTGTCGATGCTCGACTTGACCGAGCCGTCGGCAGCCAGACGGATCCATACCAGTCCTTTGGCGCCCACCTGGGGACGTTTTACGAATTCGGTCAGTTCGTCGATCTGCTTGCGCGTGTAGTCGGCACAGCCCTTGGCGACGATGCCGCCCACGTATTCGGCCGAGTCGAAGACCACGAAGCCTTTGCCTTTGGCCTCGGCCGAGAGGTCGTTGATCTCCATGCCGAAGCGGATATCGGGTTTGTCGGAGCCGTAGCGCGCCATGGCCTCCTGCCACGGCATGCGCGGGAACTGATAGTCGAAGCTGATGCCCAGCGTCTCGCTGAACATGTATTTGGCCAGCCGCTCGAATACCTCCAGCACGTCTTCCTGCTCCACGAACGACATCTCGCAGTCGATCTGCGTGAATTCGGGCTGGCGGTCGGCGCGCAGGTCTTCGTCGCGGAAGCAGCGCACGATCTGGAAGTAGCGGTCGTAGCCCGACACCATGAGCAGCTGCTTGAAGGTCTGGGGCGACTGGGGCAGCGCGTAGAATTCGCCCGCGTTCATGCGCGAAGGTACGACGAAGTCGCGTGCGCCTTCGGGCGTGGAGCGGATCAGGAACGGGGTCTCGATCTCGAGGAAGCCCTCGTTGTCGAGGAAGCGGCGCAGGCTCTGTGCCATGTGGTGGCGCAGCATGAGGTTGCGCTGGAGCGGCGGACGGCGCAGGTCAAGGTAGCGGTAGCGCATGCGCAGTTCGTCGCCGCCGTCGCTCTGCTCCTCGATGGTGAAGGGGGGAACCTCCGAACGGTTCAGGATGGTGAGCGTCGTGACGGCGATTTCGATGTCGCCCGTAGCAATCTTGGCGTTTTTGGAGGACCGTTCGCGGACGGTGCCGATGGCTTGCAGGACATATTCGCGTCCCACTTCGGCGGCGGCTTCGCGCACTTCGGCGGGGGTGTTTTCGTCGAGGACGAGCTGGGTGATGCCGTAGCGGTCGCGCAGGTCGATGAAGGTCATCGCACCCAGGTTGCGCACTTTCTGTACCCAGCCGGCGAGTTTCACTTCCGTGCCGACGTCGGCGATGCGCAGCTGGCCGCAGGTGTGAGTTCTGTACATAAGATCGTATGTTTTGTTCGATCCCTCGTCCGTTCCGCTCCCGCGGGGCGAAACAAAACGGGTTGATATTCTATGATAAAACGCGTTTGTGCTATCTTTGCAAAACGGATTTCAAAGGTAATCATTTTCATGGAGAAGGGACGGGAACGGGACGAATTTTTTATGCGCGCGGCAATTTCCGAGGCGCGCGGTGCGTTACAAGACAAAGAAGTGCCTATCGGTGCGGTGGTCGTGGCCGGTGACCGGATCGTCGGGCGCGGACACAACCTGGTGGAAACGCTGGGCGACGCCACGGCTCACGCCGAAATGCAGGCGCTCACGGCGGCAATGAATGCGGCCGGCGGCAAGTATCTGGGCGACTGCACGCTCTATGTGACGGTGGAGCCGTGCGTGATGTGTGCCGGAGCCTGTGCGTGGGCGCAGGTGGGGCGCATCGTATATGGCGCGCCCGACCCCAAACGCGGCTATGCGCGGTTCGGAGCGGCGCTGCTGCATCCCAAAACGCAGGTCGTGGCAGGGGTTCTCGAAGAGGAGTGCGGGGCATTGATGCGTGATTTTTTTGCAAAACTGCGCCGCTAACTATTGACGGGGTCGATTGATTTTCCTATTTTTGTCAGATTCCGTTATGGAACGGAAGCGGGAAAACGAGAATAAAACCATTACAATACAATCAACGAACGAAAACACACGATGAAAAAACTGAGCATCCTTTTGGCGTCGATTGCCGTTTTCGGCGCGGTGGAACTCTCCGCACAGACGGTCAATGAAGTGAACACGAAGTACAACGAGGCCGTTGCGCTGATTCAGAACAAGAACTATGCCGGTGCCATCCCCGTACTCGAGCAGGCAGTCGAGATGGGTCTCAATGCCGGCGCCGATGCCGCTTCGACGGTGACGGCCGCACAGAAACTGCTGCCGACGTGTTATTTCCAGAACGGTCTGGGACTCTGCAAGACGGGCAACTTCGATGATGCGCTCGCATCGCTCGACAAGGCCGTTATGTACAGCCAGCTGTTCCAGGATTTCAAAACCGAGGCCAATGCGCGCAAGCTGATTTCGCAGACCTACACGTTCATGGGTGCCAAGGCTTTCAACGAGAAGGACTGGGCTAAGGCCATTGAGGTCTTCTCGAAAGGATACGAGCAGAACCCCAAGGATACCGATCTGGCGCTCTATCTGGCCGAAAGCTATGCCGCTTCGGGCGACTACGAGAACGGTCTGAAGGTTTACCGCGACGTGATGGCGCTGGAGCAGCAGCACAGCCGCTATGCCGAGCCGGCTGCACAGGCCAAGGACAAATATGTTTACTACCAGCTGCTGCGTGCTTCCGAGGCTGCTGCCGAGTCCGACAAGGACGGTGTTTATGCCGCCATCGACGAGCTGCTGACCGTTGATCCGATGAACGCACAGGCTCAGCTGCTCCGCATTCAGACCGCCACGAACGCTCAGGACTGGGCCAACGTGATCGCATGGGGCGAGGCTGCCGCCGAGGCGCAGACCGATGCAAACGTACAGTCGGACATCTACTACATGCTCGGCGCCGCCTACCAGAACACCGAGAACGTACAGGCCGCTCTGGCTACCTATGCCAAGGTGACCAGCGGCGACAGCGTGGCTGCTGCCAAGACGCAGATCGACATCCTGAACAAACCGGCAGCCAAATAGGCTGACGGCGTATCGATACCGCAGGCGGAACCGTCCCTTTCGGGCGGTTCCGCTTTTGTTTGCTCCGGGGTGAGGATCGCGTGCCGACGTGGTGGCCATTCCCGTTTTCTTGCGTATCTTTGCGCGTATCCTTATCGGACAAGAGGAATGGAACAATCTCGGAGACACGGCATCGAACTGCTCGCTCCGGCGCGCGATGCGGAGGTGGCGCTGGCCGCCATCGCCTGCGGCGCCGATGCCGTCTATATGGGCGGACCCCGTTTCGGCGCGCGTCAGGCGGCCGGCAATGCGGTGGAAGACATCGC
Source organism: uncultured Rikenellaceae bacterium (assembly GCA_949287525.1). Classification (GTDB taxonomy): domain Bacteria; phylum Bacteroidota; class Bacteroidia; order Bacteroidales; family Rikenellaceae; genus Tidjanibacter. Next base: position 44,163 of record CASEGL010000008.1, on the reverse strand, counting down.
CCGCGTGGTGGAGGCGGCTCGTCCGTTCGGCGTGCGGGTCTATGTGACGCTCAACACGCTGGTGTTCGACGACGAGCTGGCCGAGGCGGAGCGGATCGCCCGCGAGGTGATTGACGCCGGCGCCGATGCGCTCATCGTGCAGGACATGGCCTACATGGAGATGGGGCTGCGGGGAGTGGAACTGCATGCTTCCACGCAGACGTTCAATGCCTCGCCCGAGAAGGTCGATTTCTTGGCGCGCAGCGGCTTTGCGCGCGTCATCCTGGAGCGCAACCTTTCGCTGGCCGAGATTCGCGCGATCCGGCGGGCTACCGATGTCGAACTGGAGTGTTTCGTGAACGGTGCGATCTGCGTCTGCTACAGCGGCCGCTGTTACATGAGCCGGACGATGTCGCCCCGCAGCGGCAATCGGGGCGACTGTTCGCAGGCCTGCCGGCTGGCTTACGATCTGCTCGACGGCGGGGGACACGTGCTGTGCCGCAGCAAACACCTGCTTTCGGTGCGCGACATGGATCTGTCGGGAAGGGTGGGCGACCTGCTCGATGCAGGCATCACCTCGTTCAAGATAGAGGGGCGGTTGAAAGACGCCGCCTATGTCCGCAATACGGTGGCCTGGTACCGCCGCCGGCTCGACGAGGCAATGCTCCGGCGCGGCCTGTCGCGTTCGTCGCTGGGAGTGAGCGAGGCCGGTTTCGAACCCGACATTGCGCGCACCTTTTCGCGCGGCCGGACGGAATACTTTTTCGACGGCCGTCGCAGCGGCGTATCAACGCCCGATACGCCCAAGGCGGTCGGTCAGTCGGTCGGCCGCGTGACCCGCACAGGCAAGGGGTGGTTTGAACTGGACGGACAGGAAACGCTGACGGCCGGTGACGGCATCTGCTGCCTGATCGGGGACGAACTGTCCGGTACGAACGTAAACAAGGCGGAGGGGCGGCGCATCTGGCCCAACCGCGAGATGGCCGTGCGGGTCGGAACCGAGATCTATCGCAACTATGACAAACGGTTCTACGACAGTCTGGAGGGATGCCGTTCCCGCCGGACGATCGGCGTGAGAGCCGACGTCGAGGCGGCGCCTGACCGGCTGCAGGTGCGGTTTACCGACGAGGAGGGGGTGACGGCCGAGGCCGTATGGCCGTGTGCGAACGGTGCGGCGCGTGATGCGCAGCGCATGCGGGAGACGATTGTCGGCCAGCTGGCCAAGTCGGGTGATACGATTTTCCGCGTCGGGGAGGTGTGCTTTCCGGCGACGGGCGAGGTGCCTTTCGTGCGGATCGCCGAACTGAACGCCCTGCGGCGCGAGGGGTTGGAACGGCTGCTTGCAGCCCGGACGGCCCGGGAGCCGAGGCGGCATATACCGGAGAGGGACGATCGGGCGCGCTATCCTTACGGTACGCCCGACAGCTATGAGAATGTCACCAACCGGCTGGCGCGCCGTTTCTACGAGCGGCATGGCGGCGGGGAGGCTGCGTCGGGATACGACCTGCGCAGCGATCTGCGGGGCGTGGCGGTGATGCGGACGCCCTATTGCGTGCGGCGCGAGCTGGGCATGTGCCTGCGCAAGGGAGGCACCGGCGGCCCGTTGTGGCTGCGCCACGGAGCGTTCCGCTACCGGCTGGAGTTCGACTGCGACCGCTGCCAGATGCGGGTCGTGTACGAAGGGCGCGAAGAGAAATAACCGCACTTGCGGCGCAGCGGAGGTTCCCGTCGCCGCAATGGACGAGAAGTATGAAGAAGAGAACAATGCAAGGACCCGAAATACTGACTCCCGCGTGGGAGGATTACGAATTGATCGACTGCGGCAATTTCGAGAAACTGGAGCGTTTCGGCCGTTGGGTGACCGTGCGCCCCGAGCCGCAGGCCATTTGGAACCGTTCGCTCTCCGAACGGGAGTGGGAGCGGCTGGCCACGGCCGTCTTCCGGCGCGAGGGCGGCAGCGAGGAGCGCGGCCGTTGGGTGCTGCGCGGGGGAATGCCCGAACAGTGGTTCATCGGTTATCGTTACGGGGCGATGTCCCTGCGCCTGCGGCTGGGACTGACCTCGTTCAAGCATGTCGGCGTTTTTCCGGAGCAGGCCGAGAACTGGAACTTCATCTACGACTCCGTGAAGGCGCTGCGCGACCGGAAGGGGGAGGCGCCGCGTGTGCTGAACCTGTTTGCCTACACGGGGGGTGCCTCGCTGGCGGCCCGCAGTGCCGGCGCCGACGTGACCCACGTCGATGCCGTGCGGCAGGTGGTGACCTGGTCGCGCGAGAATATGGAGGCGAGCGGGCTGGACGGCATCCGCTGGATCGTGGAGGATGCGCTCAAGTTCGTGCATCGCGAGGTGCGCCGCGGGCGCCGCTACGACGGCATCATCCTCGATCCGCCTGCCTACGGCCGCGGTCCGGAGGGGGAGAAGTGGGTGCTGGAGCAGCAGATCGGCGAGATGCTGGCCTGCTGCGCGCAGCTGCTCGATCCGGACGGCTTCCTGGTGCTGAACCTCTATTCGATGGGGCTGTCGGCGCTGCTGGCCAAAAGTATTACCAACCAGTTGTTTCCCGCGCCTGCCGAGGAGCGGTTCGGGGAGCTGTTCTTTTATGACCGCGCCCGCAAGATGCTGCCCCTCGGCGTCTTTTATCGCGCACGGTACGGTCGATGGACGAAATGATCGCTGATCGGAATATGAACAGAGAAGAGAGAACGGAGCGGAACCGTCGTCAGGACGAACAGGAAGTCCGCGCCAAGAAGGCGCTGGGACAGCATTTCCTGACAGACACCACGATTGCGCAACGCATTGCGGAGGCATTGTCCGGCGGGGGCGATGTGCTGGAGGTGGGGTGCGGAACGGGCATGCTGACCCAGTTTCTGCTGGCACGTCCCGACATCACCCTTTACGGCGCCGAGGTGGACGGCGAGAGCATCGTCTACCTCCACCGCCACTATCCCGCATTCGCCGACCGGCTGTATGCCGAGGATTTCCTGCAGATGCCGCTGGAGAAGATGTTTCCGGCGGGGGTGAAGGTGATCGGCAATTTTCCGTACAACATTTCGTCACAGATCTTTTTCAAGATTCTGGAGCATCGCGACCTGGTTCCCGAATGCGTGGGCATGATCCAGAAGGAGGTGGCCGTGCGGATTGCCGAGCCGGCCGGAAGCCGGGACTACGGTATCCTGAGCGTGCTGCTGCAGGCGTGGTATAACATCGAATATCTGTTTACGGTGCATGAACACGTGTTCAATCCGCCCCCCAAGGTGAAGAGTGCCGTGATCCGGCTGCGCCGCAACGGGGTGCGCGAACTGGGGTGCGACGAGGCGCTGTTCGTGCGGGTGGTGAAGGCGGCTTTCGGCCAGCGGCGCAAGATGCTGCGCAATCCGCTGCGGGCGGCGTTCGGCGATTTCGGCGGGGCGGAGCATCCGTTCTTCCCGCGTCGTGCCGAGACGCTGACGGTGGCCGACTTCGTCGAACTGACCAACTGGGTGGCGGAGCATCGCTGACCGCCGGAGGGAAAGTTATGGAAAAGGGGAGCGCCGAATACGGTCGCTCCCCTTGTTCGTTCGGGGTTTGCAGGGTGGTCAGCGTATGTCGCACGCGAAGACCACGCGGCGTTTGTGCTGCACTTTGTCGAAGCCGCCCCAAAGCGCATGGATGCGCTGGTTGCCCACCAGTTCGGGATTGCTCTCGGCATACTCCGTGCCGAGGCGCCGGAACTGCGGGATCATGTCGGTGAAGAGCAGGGCGGCGGCTCCGATATTCTGCACATCGGGGTGGGCGGCGACCAGCATCAGGTCGCAGACCCTGGCCCGCCTGCCGTAGAGCGCCCGCAGCAGATGGTAGAAGCCCAGCGGGAACATGCGCCCCCGGGCGCGCTGCATGGCGCGGGTGAGCGAGGGGAGCGCCACGCCGAAGCAGACCAGTTCGTCCTTCTCGTTGACGATCAGCGTCAGCAGTTCGAGCCGCAGCAGGGGAACGTATTTGCGGATGTAGTATTCGATCATCTCGTCGGAGAGTTCCGAAAAACCGTAGAGGTGGGCATAGCAGACATTCAGCAGTTGGAACAGCTGGCGGCCGTATCCAGCGCGCACGATGTCGCCAATGCGGCGGAACCGCTTGATGCGCAGGCCGTATTTCTGCTGGACGATGTCGGCGATGCGGCGGTATTTGTCAGGCACCTCGTCGGGTACGAAGATTTTGTATTCGACCCATTCGGCGACCGGCTCGAATCCCATGCGCCGGAAAAATTCGGGATAGTAGGGGTAGTTGTAGAGGCAGGCGATGGTGCTGAGCTGGTCGAATCCTTCGACCAGCATGCCCTCGGGGTCGAAGTCGGTGAATCCCAGCGGTCCGTGGATGGCCGTCATGCCGTGCCGGCGACCCCACTCCTCGACTGCCCGGATCAGCGCTTCGGCCACCTCCATGTCCTCGATGAAGTCGATGAAACCGAAGCGGACATAGTTCGTTCCCTCTTTCCGGTTGCTGACATGGTTGATGATGGCGACGACGCGGCCGACGACCTTCCCGTCGCGTTTGGCCAGGAAAACCTGATGGGGATAGGCTTTCAGAGCCGGATTGCGCCCGTCGAGCAATGCCTCGCGTTCGTCCGCATAGAGCGGCAGGGCAGCGAACGGATTGCCTTTGTAGAGACGCAGTTTGAACTTCGTGAACAGTTTGAGTTCCTTTTTTGTTGAAATAGGTACGATAGTTACCATCCGTTCGGTCGTTTGGATAATGCAAGCCGTCAAGCGCGGCAATCAGGGGGACAAGAATAGAGGATTTTTACGGAATGGCAAGAAGTTTTTTCCCGACGGCACGGGGCGGAAACGGCTCTGCGGATGCAAAAAAGGCCGTCGTCGCGGATGCGGCGGCGGCCGGAAGTCAGGCAGGATGCAGGCGGGAGGTGTCGTAACCGACCGCTTCGGCAATGGCCAGGTACCGGTCGATGACCGCCTGCGGCATGGTCTTCTCGCGCGAGAGCAGCCACAGGTAGTCGAGGTTCTTGCCGGCGATCAGGGCGTATTTGTAGTCCGGATCGAGGGCGATGACGTTGTAGCCCGAGTAGAACGGTCCGAAGAACGATACCTTCAGCATGGCGATGTTGCTGTTCTCCACAAAGACGGCTCTGCCCTCGGCCTCCTGCCATTTGTCTTTCTCGGCGTTGTAGCCGCGGTTGATGACCTTGATGCTGCCGTCCTCGTTGAGGGCGTAGTTGGCGGTGGTCTTGCTCAGGCCGCGTTCAAACTTGAAGTCGAAGCGGGCAATCTCGTACCACTGCCCCAGGTAGCGCGACGCGTCGAACGGGGTGACGGCTTCGGCCTTTTCGGGAATCGAGCGGCGTCCCTTGTTCATGCAGGATGAAGCGACGAGGCCGACGGCGATCAGCGAACCGGCCAGAAGAATCAGGTTGAGGTGTTTCATAATCGATGATTTTAGCGTTGTTTATCCGTTAAGTGCAAAATGCCTGCCATACTCGCTCGGAGATGCAATTTGTTTTTGGACGATTTGCGTATATTTGTTGAGTAACAAAAATAGATTGTTTGATAACATAAATGCGTATTCGGGTCGGACTGCTGATGTTGGTGTGGTGGGTCGGTTGCGGCATCGTCGGAGCGCAGGAACCGTTCGACGAGGCGGTGTTCGGCGATCCGTTCGAGGACGATTTCCGCGAGATCGTGGTGGATACCAATCTCTTTTACGCTCCGCTGGGCGACGAGGCGTCGTTGTTCGCTCGCATGTCGCGCTACGGCTTTGCGTTTACGGCCTACACGCCGCGCGGAGCGGACGAACGGTTCCAGCGGGTCGAGGTTGCCGGACTGGAACTCTCGTCCGACGTGGGACGTTATCCCGACTACGGACTCTACTCGACCCTGTCGGCGTTGGCGCCGGCCTCCTCCCGCACCTGGGTGCCGGTGGCGGGTCATTATTCGCCGTTGTTCGTCGATGTCTATGATGTGCGCGCCTCGTCCGTTCCGGCCGGCATCTCCGCCACCTATACCTACTCGGAGCGGCGCTACCGCACCGGCGTGCGTTTCCGGATGGCCGGAGAGCTGGGCAGCGGGTGGTATTATGCCGCCACATTGCGGGGGCGATGGGGTGCGGATGCCTGCGTAGAGGGCGTTTTCACGGAGGCCTACATGGGATCGCTGGCGGTAGAGAAGCAGTGGAGTGATGCCATGTCGCTCTCGCTGTTCGTGATGGCTGCACCCCAGCAGCGCGGCCTGCGCGGGTGGACCGAGCAGGAGGCGTTCGATCTGACCGGCAACAATCTGTACAATCCCTACTGGGGCAGCTATGACGGTCGGGTGCGCAATGCCCGGGTGCGCCGCGATCTGACGCCGCTGGCGGTGGCTGCCTGGAGCTGGCAGCCTTCCGAACGGCAAAGTTATCAGGCGGCGTGCAGCTACCGGTTCGGCGTGCGGAGCCGCAGCGGGCTGGCGTGGACGGACGCCTCCAGCCCTTACCCCGACTATTATGCCAATCTGCCCGGCCATTGCGACGACCCGTGGGTGGCCGACCGGTTGGGCGAACTGTGGCGCAGCGGGGACGAGCGGGTAACGCAGATCGACTGGGAGCGGATGTACGATGCCAACCTGTTTGCCACGGACGATGGCGGCGCATGCTATTGGGCCGACCGGCGCAACGAGCGGATCGACAACCTGCAGATTGCCCTGACGGTGCGTACCGGATCCGACTTCGGGCTGGGAGGCGACTACGGCGTGCGACTCCGTGCCGACCGCAGCAATTTCTACCGGACGGTCGCCGATCTGCTCGGCGCCGGCCATGCGGCCAACCGCGATCCCTTCACGGGCGAGGAGAGCGACCTGCGCCATCCCGGCCGGACGGTCGGAGTGGGGGACCGGTTCGATTACGACTACGACATCCGGCGCAACGAGGCGGTCGCCTTCGGGTCGCTCCATTACCGCCACGGCCGCTGGGGTGTGGAACTGGGCGGCGCGGTGGCCGTGGCAACGCTGGAGCGGGTGGGGCATTACGAGAAGCAGAGCCTTTCGGGCGCCTCGTCATACGGCTCCTCCGGCCGGATGCAGTTTACGCCGTGGCAGGCCTTTGCGGTCGGACGCTACAACTTCTCTCCGTCCCATCGGATCATCGTGCAGGCATATGCCGGAGCCTGTCTGCCCCATGGCGAGGATCTTTTCCTGGCACCCGACTATTTCAATACGACGATCGACCGGCCGTGTACCATGCGGGCGGTCGGGGCATCGGTGGACTACCGGTTGCCGGTCTCCTACTTCGGCGAGTTTCAGGCGGCCGCTTTCGTGATGCGTACCGACGACGAGACGCAGGTGATCCGCTACTACGACGACATGTACCGCACCTATTGCGACCTGGCCATGACGGACATTGCCAAGCGCAACTGGGGTGTGGAACTGGGCTTCCGGGCGAATATTGCCGAGCGGCTGACGCTGCAGGCCACCTTTGCCATGGGCAGCTACTGCTATGCGGACGATCCCGTCGTGCAGATCCGCGACGATGCGACGCACGAGGTGCTGATGCGCGCGGACCGCAGCCGGATGAAGGGGTTTGTCTACACCTCCTCGCCGCAGACGATGGCCGGTCTCCTCGCGGAGTACCGCACCGCCTCGTCGTGGGGCTTCTCGGCCGAATGGCTGTGGGCCGATCGGCGCTATGTCGAACCCAATCCCCTGCGGCGCACGGAGCGGGTGCTGGCCGGTGCGGCCTCGCCGGAGGAGCGGCTCGATTTCATGCGGCAGGAGCGGCTGCCCGCCGCCTGGGTGGTCAATGTCGGGGTGACCAAGGGATTCTACTGGGCGGGCATGCGGGTTTTTGTCAGCCTGTCGGTCGATAACCTCCTCGGCCGTCGGGACATCGTGTACGGAGGTTATGAACAGATGCGCATGGAGCGTCGCACGGTCGGCGGCAGGGAGTGCTTTTCGCCCTTCCCGTCGCGTTACGGATATGCCTATCCCCGGACGTTCCTGGCTTCGCTGACGGTAAGTTTTTGAGACGGATGAAAAGGATTGCGGTATGGCTGGCGTGTTGCTGGGTGGCGGTCTCCTGCGGGTACGACCGGTTTGATCCGCTGTCGGCGGACGACCTGCCGGAGGTGACGGCGCTGCCCAATGCTGATCTGGCGACGCTGCGCGCCTATGGGCAGGAGACGGCACAGACGGTTGCCGAGGATCTGGTCGTCGAAGGGTACGTGACTTCGGACGACCGTACCGGCAATTTCTACCGCAGCTTTTTCATCGAGGATGCCACTGGTGCGGCCGAGATTCGGGCGGGCATGTACGATCTGTTCCGCTATGTGCCGCGCGGACGCCGCGTGGTGCTGCACCTGAAGGGGTTGGCGATCGGACGGTACGACGGCGTGGTGCAGATCGGCGCCTATGCCGATGGCGATCAGGTGGCGGAGTTCGGCGTGCGGGCGATTCTCGACGGCTGCCTGGAGCGGGACGTGCGTTTCCGTCACGAGACGCCGCTGCGGCAGCGGATCGCCCTGTTGGACGAGACGATGTGCGGCCGGCTGGTGCGGATCGGCCCGGTGCGGCGAACCGCGGAGAGTCCGGAGCGGTGGGCGCAGCCCGAAACCGATACGGAGGCGCCCCAAAGCGGAACGGTGGCCTTTCGGGACGGAGCGGGCGACACGGTGCGGGTCGTTACGAGCGGCTATGCCGATTTTGCGGGCGGACTGGTGCCGTCCGACAGTGTGACATTGACGGGAATTCTGCTGCACGGCCCCTTTGACGGGTCGCGCACGTGTTTTGCTTTGGAGTTGAGGGATGAGGAAGATGTGGAATAGAGGCTGGGTGCTTCTGGCGGCGCTTTGGTGCTGTTGGGGGTGCAGTTATCCCGAGCGGGCGGGCGATCCGGCCGAAGGGGAGGAGGGGACGGATGCCGTGGTGTCGATCGCTTTCCTGCACGGCCGCTACGGCGGCTATCCGCTGCTCGTGCGCGACAACTGGCTGGTGCGGGGCGAGGTCATCAGCACCGACCGTTCGGGCAACTATTACAAGACCCTGGCGGTGGACGACGGTACGGGCGTTGCGGAGGTGAAACTCGATGCGCAGGACCTGTTCCTCACCTATCCGATGGGGTGTCGTGTGGAGATCGTCTGCAACGGGCTGACGGTAGGCGAGCGCGGCGGGGTCATGCAGCTCGGCGCAGCCTCTGCAGATGGCTATGAGACCGATTATATCGGGGAGGAGGAGATCGGCCGCCGCGTGCGGGTGGTGGCTTCGGGTGAAGGGACGGTGATGCCCGCAGTGCGAACCATCGACTGACTCGCTCCGGAAGATCTGGGGCGTTTGGTAGCGATCGACGGGGTGCAGTTCGTCGAAACGGGTGTCATGTGGTGTGCGGCCGACGGGGAAGATGCATCGGGATTTGCCGATATGGTTCGGTATGTCGAGGATCCTGCCGGAGGACGGCTGGCCGTGCGGACGTCGCGGTATGCCGGGTTTGCCGGTTGGGTCGTGCCGGCCGGCAGCGGACGCATCGAGGGGCTGTTGTCGCTGTACGGCGATGCGTACCAGTTGCGCGTCATCCGTCCCGATCTGCTCTACGGAACGATGGATGATCCGCGTTTCTGAAGACGGTGCCTGTAGGCTTTCAAGGGATGGACGTGATCGGAATGCAGCCGTCCCCTCTCTTCGTGTCTCTCTTTGGTTCCCATACTTGTTGGCAGAGGCGGTCGGGATTGAGGCAGTCAGGTTCGCCGGATGGCCGCCTGGGCAGGAGAGAAGTCCTGCCTGCCGATTTGCTCCTTCGTGCAGTTGCCCTTCTGCTTGTTGTCCTGTCTGATACTGCTTACCCGTTTACATAAAAAGCGGTCCGCATGGCGCGGACCGCTTCTCATTCGATCGGTTCGGATCGATTAAAATTCGTGGATCACGACACCCGAACGCAGTTTCGGTTCGAACCACGTCGTTTTCGGAGGCATGATCTTGCCGCTGTCGGCGATGTCGATCAGCTGTTTCATCGAAACGGGGTAGAGTGCGAACGCTACCTTCATCTCGCCGCTGTCCACACGACGCTGCAGCTCGCCCAGACCGCGGATACCGCCGACAAAGTCGATACGTTTGTCGGTGCGGAGATCCTTGATGCCGAGGATGTTGTCCAGTACGAGGTTCGACAGCACGGTTACGTCGAGAACACCGATCGGGTCGTTGTCATCGTACGTGCCGGCCTTGGCGGTCAGGTTGTACCATTTGCCGTCGAGATACATGCCGAAGTTGTGGAGCTTGTTCGGTTTGTAGATCTCTTTGCCTACCTCTACTACGTCGAAGTCTTTCTTCAGGGCATCGAGGAACTGCTCTTTCGTGAGACCGTTCAGGTCTTTTACGACACGGTTGTAGTCGATGATGTTGAGCTGGTTGTCCGGGAAGATCACGGCCAGGAAGTAGTTGTACTCCTCTTCGCCGGTGTGGTTGGGGTTGGCTTTCATGCGCTCCTGACCTACACGGGCGGCAGCTGCGGTACGGTGGTGTCCGTCGGCAACATACATGGCGGGTACGCCTTCGAAGATCTTCGTGATGCGGTCGTTGGTGGCCTTCTCGTTGATAACCCACATCTGGTGACGTACGCCGTCCTCCGAGGTGAAGTCATACTCGGCGGGCTGGTTCTTCACGATATTGGCAACGATGTCGTCCACTTCCTTGATGGCGGGATAAGCGAAGAATACCGGTTCGATGTTGGCATTCTGGATGTTTACGTGGATCATGCGGTCTTCCTCTTTCTCCACGCGGGTAAGTTCGTGTTTTTTGATCTTACCGTCGATGTAGTCCTGGAAGTGCGAAGCTACGGCCAGACCGTACTGCGTTTTGCCGTTCATGGTCTGAGCGTAGATGTAGTAATGCTCCTCGCCGTCTTTTACGAGCCACTCTTTGTTTTTCCAGAGTTTGAAGTTCTCGACAGCCTTATCATATACGCGCTGTTCGTGTTCTCCGGCGATCGGGTCGAAGTCGATCTCCGGTTTGATGATGTGAAGCAGCGAGCGCTCGGTAGCCTCGGCTTTTGCCTCCTGCGAGTTCAGCACGTCGTAAGGACGCGAAGCAACCTCAGCCGCATACTGTTTCGGCGGACGGGTGGCCTTGAAAGGTTTGATCTTTACCATCGTATTTCGGTTTTGGATTTGTTGCGGTTTTTATACACCAAAGACCGGCATCACTGCACGGAGCAATGGTGCCGGTCTTGATCGGTCAGATTACCATTTGTTTACCTGGAAGCGGTTTTCTCCTTTGGTGAAGAAACCCACAATCTGGTTGGCTGCTGCCAGAGCGGCATTCACGTTGGCCTCCTGAGTCTCGGCACCCATCTTCTTCGGCGTAGCGAATACGCGGGTTCCGAATTTCTCGTTCAGGACAACCTGCATGTCGGCAGCGATGTCGGTAATGTACTTGAGGTCGGTTCTGTCGGCCAGAACTTTGGCCAGACCTTCCTCGTCGATAACCTCTTTGCGGGCGGTGTTCACGATCGTTGCACCCTTCGGCATCTTGCTCAGCAGGTCATAGTTGATCGACTTCTTGGTCTGCTCGGTAGCGGGGATGTGGATCGAAACGTAATCGCTGTTCGAGTAGAGTTCCTCGATCGACGAAACCGGAATCACACCGTCTTTCTCATAAACGCTCTTGTCCGTGATGAACGGGTCGAAAGCGTGAACCTCCATGCCGAAGCCTTTGCCGTAGTGAGCCACGATCTTGCCGACATTGCCGTAAGCGTGGATACCGAGGCGTTTGCCGCGGAGTTCCGTACCCGTACCCGGGTTGAACTGGTTGCGGGCCATGAAGATCATCATGCCGATAGCCAGCTCGGCAACGGCGTTCGAGTTCTGACCCGGAGTGTTCATTACGACGATCTTGCGGGCCGTAGCGGCAGCCAGATCCACGTTGTCGTAACCGGCACCGGCACGAACCACGATTTTCAGGTTTTTGGCGGCTTCGATCACCTCAGCCGTGATTTTGTCGCTGCGGATGATGATGGCATCCACGTCGGCAACAGCTGCCAGCAGAGCGCTCTTGTCGGTGTATTTCTCCAGAACGACGAGTTCGTAGCCTGCTTTTTCAATTATTTCTCTGATACCGTCGGAAGCAACTTTTGCAAAGGGCTTCTCGGTAGCCAATAAAACTTTCATTTCGAAATCGTTTAACGAATAGAAATCTATACTCTTTTCTTTTTTTGGAGCATCCGATACAAATGCGATGATTCCCATCGACTATTTGTGGAGCTTCTCGAACTCCTGCATGCAGGCAACCAGAGCGTCTACGCTCTCCTGCGGGCAGGCGTTGTAGATCGAAGCGCGGAAGCCGCCTACCGAACGGTGACCCTTGATGCCGACCATGCCTTTCTCTTTTGCGAAAGCCATGAACTCGCTCTCGAGGTTCTCGTGACCCGGAGCCATTACGAAGCAAACGTTCATGATCGAACGGTCTTCCTTAACGGCCGTGCCTACGAACATCGAGTTGCGGTCGATCTCGTTGTAGAGGGTTTCTGCTTTCTTCTTGTTGCGTTTGTACATCTCCTCAACGCCGCCGAGTTCCTTAACCCATTTCAGCGTCTCGTGCATTACGAAGATCGAGAATACGGGCGGGGTGTTGAACATCGAGTTGTTGCGCGGCTCGTCGCCGATGTGGGTGCGGTAGTCCACCATCGTCTGGAGCTTGCGATCCATCTTGCCGAGGAGGTCTTTGCGAACGATAACGAACGTTACGCCGGCGGGGCCTACGTTCTTCTGTGCGCCACCGTAGATGAGGCCGTATTTCTTAACGTCAACCGGACGGCTCATGATATCCGACGACATGTCGGCTACGAGCGTGATCGGGCAGTCGATGTCCTCGTGGATCTCGGTACCGTAGATGGTGTTGTTGGTCGTGATGTGGAAGTAGTCGGCATCCGTCGGGATGGTGTAGTTCTTCGGAATGTAGGTGTAGTTTTTGTCTTCGGAAGAAGCGACTACTTCTACCTCGCCGTAGAATTTAGCCTCTTTAACGGCTTTCTTAGCCCAAACGCCGGTCTGCAGATAAGCGGCTTTCTTGTTGAGCAGGTTGGCCGGAACTTCGAAGAACTGCGTCGATGCGCCACCGCCGAGGAAGAGTACGGCGTAGTCGTCCGGAATGTTCAAAAGATCTCTCCAGAGCTGCTCCGTTTCGGCCATGATGCGCTCCCAACCCGGAGTACGGTGAGAAATTTCCAGAATGCCGATACCGGTGTTGTCGAAATCACGGATAGCCGCGATAGCCGATTCGATCGCGGGCTTGGGCAGTACGCAGGGGCCTGCGTTGAAATTGTGTTTCTGCATGGTTCTAAATCTTTTGATTTGTTAGAATGTATGGATTGTTTTGTTTCGATCCGTTAGTGGATGTTCTTTCCTGCAAAGATAGCCAAATGTTTCCGATACTGCAATTTATTTCGGGAATAATTTGCGGCCTCCGGAAAGACGTTCGCCATTCCTGTTTTTTGCCGTATATTTGTACTTTAAATCAAAAACATCTATGGTGAAGTCAATGACCGGTTACGGCAAGTCCGAAGCGACGGTCGGTAACAAGAAAATCACGGTGGAGGTGCGCTCGCTCAACAGCAAACAGCTCGATCTGGCGATGCGCCTTCCGGCACTTTATCGCCCCTTCGAGTACGAGATCCGCAGCCGGATAGGCAAGGCGGTCGTGCGCGGCAAGGTCGATGTGTTCGTCAATGTGGAGACGACGGTTGCGGCATTGCCCGTCGCCATCAATCGGGAGCTTTTCAAAACCTATTACGAGACCCTGCGTTCGCTGGGCGCCGAGCTGAACTGCGGCGGCGAGGGCATGGATGCCGCGCTGATGGCGGCCGTGCTGCGGCTGCCGGAGGTGGTCAGCAGCGAGACGCCGAGCGTGTCGGACGAGGAGCGTGAGGCGCTCTTCGGCGCACTGGATGCCGCGCTGACGGCGTTCGATGCTTTCCGCGAGCAGGAGGGACGGACGCTCATCAACGACCTGGTGGCGCGCATCGGCAAGATCGAGGGTTATCGCCGCGAGGTGGAGCCTTATGAGCAGCGCCGCGTGCAGGTCATCAAGGAGCGTATCCGTGACAACATCGCCTCGGTCGGCATTCCCGTGGACGAGAACCGGCTGGAGCAGGAGATGATCTTCTATGTCGAGAAGCTGGACGTCACCGAGGAGAAGGTGCGGCTCGACAACCACTGCCGCTACTTCCGCGAGGTGGCTGCCGGAGAGGAGAATGTGGGCCGCAAACTGGCCTTCATCGCCCAGGAGATGGGCCGCGAGATCAATACGCTCGGCTCGAAGGCCAACGACAGCGACATGCAGCGCCTCGTGGTGATGATGAAGGACGAGCTGGAGAAAATCAAGGAACAGGTACTCAATATTCTGTAAGCGTTATGTCGGAGGCTATTTCGGGTAAGCTGGTCATCTTTTCGGCGCCGTCGGGGGCGGGCAAGACCACTATCGTGCGGGCGCTCTCCGAGAAGTTCCCGCAGCTGGAGTTTTCCATTTCGGCCACTTCGCGTGCGCCGCGCCATACCGAGCAGGACGGACGCGACTACTATTTCCTCACGCCGGAGGAGTTTGAACGCGCCTGTGCGGAAGACCGTTTCGTGGAGTGGGAGGAGGTGTATGCCGGCACCCGCTACGGAACGCTGAAGTCGGAACTGGAGCGCATCTGGCGCAAGGGGCATGTCATCCTGTTCGATGTGGATGTCAAGGGCGGCGTGAACCTCAAGTCGATTTTCGGCGACCGCGCCATGTCGATCTTCGTGATGCCTCCCTCGATCGAGGAGCTGCGCCGGAGACTGGTCGGACGGGCCACAGATGCCCCGGAGGTGATCGAGAAACGGGTGGCCAAGGCCGAGTATGAACTGACCTTCGCCGACCGTTTCGACCATGTCGTGGTGAACGACGACCTGCAGACGGCCATCGCCGAGGTGGAGCGTCTGGTGGCCGGTTTCATCGGAGCCTGATTCCATGCGTACGGTCGTCCTCTATTTCGGTTCATTCAACCCGATCCACAAGGGTCACATCGCGGTGGCCGAACGGGTGCTGGAACGCGGCCTGTGTGATGAGGTGTGGTTTGTGGTGTCGCCGCAGAATCCCCTCAAGCCGAAGTCGGAACTGATTGACGAGCGGCACCGGCTGCGCATGACCCAGCTGGCCGCCGAGTCGTCGCGCTATCCCGACCGGATGAAGGTGTGCGACGTGGAGTTCGGCATGCCGCGTCCCTCCTACACGATCGACACGCTGGAGGAGCTGGAGCGCCGGTGGCCCGACATCCGGTTCGCCATGCTGGTGGGTACCGACATCGTGGGGCAGATCGAACGATGGAAGCAATGGGAGCGGATCGTCTCCCGTTATAAGATATATGTCTATCCGCGCCGCGGCTATGCCGGCGACGGCGATGCCCGGTTCGAGACGCTGGAGGGGGAGCCTTTCGAGGACTGCTCCTCGACCGAAGTGCGTCGGGCGTTGGCCGAAGGCGACTCCGACATGGTGGCGGAGGCGGTGAAGAATTACATAAAGGAGCATAAATTATGGATCACGCAGGAGAAATCGCCAGACTGACGGCGGCTATCGAGGCGGAGCGGGAGAATATCGCCCTCTATGTGGAGCGGGGCAAACTCCATTTCCGCGCCCATGACTTCGGCAGCGCGCTCAATGATTTCCATACCGTGCTGCGCATGGACGAGGAGAATGCCGAGGTGCAGCAGTACGTGAAGATGATTAACGAGATTTTGGAGTACCGTTGCACCGATTATTATAACCCGTGATGCGCGGGCGGCGAGGCGCTGTTTCGGCAGCCTCGCGGCACGGTAACGGAACGTAGGAAAAAATCTTGAACGACAGTATAGTTTTTTGACGCAATCATGAAGAAACTGAATATTGCGCTGATGGCCGGCGGCAACTCCTCGGAGCGGGAGATCGCCCTGAACAGCGCAAAGATGGTCTATGAGGCATTCGACAAGACCAAATACAATGTATTCATCGTGGATGTCCACGGCCGCCAATGGATGTGCGACGGAGCCGGCGGACGCAAGGTAGAGGTAGACAAGACCGATTTCTCGCTCCATCTGGGCGAGGACCGCATCGCGTTCGACTATGCCTTCATCATGATCCACGGTACGCCCGGCGAGGACGGCAAACTGCAGGGCTACCTCGAGATGATGGGCATTCCGTATTCCACGTCCGACAGCGTGTCGTCCGTGGAGACGTTCGACAAGACCCTCTGCAAACGGGTCGTGTCGGAGGTCGAGGGGCTGAATCTGGCGCGCGAGGTGCTGATCCGCCGCGGCCAGCATCCCGACTGGCAGGCCATCGTAGAGCGGTTGGGGCTGCCGCTGTTCGTGAAGCCCAATGCGAGCGGCAGCAGCTGCGGCGTGACGAAGGTCAAGGAGGCCTCCCAGCTGGAGCAGGCCGTCGAGACGGCTTTCACCGAGAGCGACGCCGTGCTGATCGAGGAGTTCATCGCCGGCCGCGAGTTCGGCTGCGGCGTGCTGCTGACAGCCGGCCAGGTGCGTGCATTGCCGGTGACCGAGATCGTGGCGCACAACGAATTCTTCGACTACGAAGCCAAATATACGGCCGGCATGTCGGACGAGATTACGCCGGCGCCGATTCCCGACCAGACGGCCGAACGGATCCGTCAGGCAGCCGTACGTGCGGCCGAAGCCTGCCATTGCCGCGGGCTGGTGCGGGTGGATTTCCTGCTCACGCCCGATGACCGCATCTATATGATCGAGATCAACTCCGTGCCGGGCATGAGCGGCGGCAGCATCGTGCCGAAACAGCTCGCTGCGGCCGGTATGAAACTTTCCGACGTACTCGACACCATAATTTCCGATACGCTGTGCAGACACTGATCGAGATCGAAGGCCGCATCGTGGTGACCGACCTGCTGACCGAGCGCTTCTGCTGCGACCTGGGACGCTGTCGGGGCATGTGCTGCGTAGAGGGCAATGCGGGAGCGCCGCTTGAGGAGGAGGAACTCGACGTGCTGAAGCGGGAGTATCCCCGTTTCCGGGACGACATGACGCCTGAGGGACGCCGCGAGGCGGAACGCCAGGGTCTGTACGTGATTGACGGGGAGGGCGATTACACCACGCCCCTGATCGGCGATGCGGACTGCATCTATGCCTATCGGGAGGGGGGCGTGACGCTGTGCGCCATCGAGAAGGCGTGGCGCGAAGGACGGACGTCGTTCCGCAAGCCGGTCTCCTGCCACCTTTACCCGATTCGGGTGACCCGCTTCAGCGACGGCAGCGAGGGACTCAACTACCACCGCTGGGATGTGTGCGCTCCGGCGCGCGCACTGGGTGCCAAAACAGGCGTGCGGGTGTACGAGTCGCTGCGGGAAGCCATCGTGCGCCGTTTCGGCGAAGCCTTTTACGAGGAGCTGGAGGCGGCGGCGCATTATCTGGAGAATGAAGAAACAGGAGAGAGTGAACATGAATAACGGAAAGCGCCTGTTGCGTTGGGCAGCGGGGGCGGCTCTGGCCTGGCTGCCGGTTTCGGCGGCGGCACAGCGTTACACGCCTTCGCTGGAGGAACTGCCGCGGCAGGCGATCGATACGCTCGACACGGCCGACGAACGGGTCAAGGTCGTCTTGTATACGAACAATACGTGGAGCTATTATTATGTCGATCTGGAGGAGCGTCTCGCGCAGGAAGCCTTTCAGGACCATTGGGTGACGGACGGCATCTTTGCGTTCCGGGACGTGCAGCTGAAGGATCTGCCCAAGTCGATCGAACTGCAGCTCATTGACCGTTACGAGGATTTCCATGTGCCGGTCATGGGACGTGTCGGGTCGCGTTACGGTGTGCGGGGGCGCCGCCGCCATCAGGGGGTGGATATCTCCGTGGCTTCGGGCGAGCCGGTTTTCGCCGCATTCGGCGGCCGGGTGCGCTATGCGCAGTACAATACGGGCGGTTACGGCAATCTGGTGATCGTGCGTCATGACAACGGGCTGGAGACCTGGTACGGGCATCTGCTGCGGTGTAATGTCGAGGCGGGCGAGTACGTGAAGGCCGGAACGGTCATCGGTTTTGCCGGCAGCACGGGACGCAGCAGCGGTACGCATCTCCATTTCGAGGTGCGCTACAAGGATCAGGCGTTCGATCCGGAACATTTGATTGATTTTGCAGAGGGCGATCTGCGTTACCAGACGTTTGTGCTGGATCGATCGGATCTGAGCATCTACTCGCGTGCCTCCACGGAGCTGGAAGAGGAGGTCGATTACGACGGGAAGCTGCTGGCGGCCGACCAGAACGGCGAACTGACCTCGGAAGGTATCCTGAACAATATCGAAACGGCCGAGAAGGCTGCCGTCGCCAGGGAGAAGGCGAAGACGGAACCGGTCTATCATACGATCAGGAAGGGTGACTATCTGGGCAAGATCGCGCGGCAGTACGGCACTACCGTGCGGAAGTTGTGCCAGTTGAACAACATTACCGAGAAGACGATTATCCGTGCAGGGCGCAAGTTGCGGGTACGGTAAGTGTCGGGAACCACCCGGTGGAACGGACGATACGGGGATGACGGCAGCGGCCGTCATCCCCGTTGTTTTTCGGGTCAAGGGCGGGTTGCTCTGTCGGTCAGAAAAAATGGCCAGGGGCGGTTCGCAATGCTGCGAACCGCCCCTGGCTGTATGGTGTGTAATGCAGAGTTGGTGGCGTTGAGGTGCGGCGGTCATTTGCCGTCGGGCATCAGGCGGTCGGGCGACAGGTTGCGTGTGACGATCAGCAGCAGCACGCCGCGCAGGACGATGAACGAGACGAAGGCCAGCCAGACGGCGTTGTTGCCCAGTGTGGCTACCGTGCCGTAGTAGAGCGCAAAGTAGCAGGCGATGGCGATGAACATGGTGTTGCGCAGCATCTGGGTTCGGGTGGCGCCCAGCAGAATGCCGTCGATGAGGAACGGGATGCAGCCGGCCAGCGGGATGACGATGCCCCAGCCGATGTAGTGGCGTGCCGTTTCGATGATGGCCTCCGAGTCGGTGAAGAGGGAGAGGATCGACCGCCAGCCGACCAGATAGACGGCCACGTAGAGGAGGGCGATGCCAAGGCTCCACCAGATCAGGCGGCCGATGGCTTCGCGCAGTCCGCGGTGGTTGCGGGCGCCGATGTAGCGGCCGGTGAGCGATTCGGCGGCATAGGCGAAGCCGTCCGACATGTAGGAGAAGAGGGTGAAGAGCTGCATTAGCAGCGTATTGGTGGCCAGCACGTCGTCGCCGAAGCGCGACGAGGCGGCCGTGAAGAAGGTGTAGGCCGCAACGAGGCAGAGCGTGCGCAGGAAAATGTCCTTGTTGATGTGGAAGAACTGCAGCATGGGCTTCAGGCGCATGCTGGCCCGCCAGTCGACGTATTTGCGCAGCCGTCCGTAATTGACGCCCCAGAAGATCCACGAGGCGGCCACGCCCGCATACTGGGCGACCACCGTTCCCCAGGCCACGCCGGCGATGCCCATGTCGTAGCGGAAAACGAAGAGCAGGCTGAAGATGATGTTCACCACGTTGGAGATCAGCGAGACGACCATCGGCGTTTTGGAGTTCTGCATGCCGATGAACCAGCCGTGTGTGGCGAAGAGCGAAATGGAGGCCGGAGCGGCCCAGATGCGGGCGAAGAAGTAGTCGGCCGCCAGCCGGCTCGCGCCCTCGCTGCCCTGCATCAGCCGGAGCGCCAGGGTACCGATCGGACGGCGGAAGAGAACCAGCAGCACGGCCAGCACGACGGCCACCGTCATGGAGCGGACGAGGATGTGGGTGCATTCGCGCAGGTCGCGTGCGCCGTAGGCCTGGGCCGTGATGCCGCTGGTACCCATGCGCAGGAAGCCGCAGGTCCAGTAGATCATGTTGAAGATGGTCGTGCCGATGCCGATGGCGCCGATGGCGGCCGTTTCGCCGAGCCGGCCGACAATGGCGGTGTCGATCATGCCCAGCAGGGGGATCGTGATGTTCGATATGATGTTGGGGATGGCGAGTTGGAGGATCCGCCGGTTCATCTCCTGCATGTGACCAAAAGTTGAAAAGGTTTCCGTGGGGCAAAAATACCGCTTCCGGCCGAATCTTGTCCGCGTCGGGCGGCCGATTCGTTTGGCCGGTTGCGCGGAAAATGCTTATTTTGCACCTCCGCCCGGCTGCCGGAGGGAGCCGGACGTCCGGAACAAGCAGCTAATATCAATCGATACAGGAAAATAATGAAAAAGGGATTGTTACTCATCATGGCCTGCCTCTGCTGTGCCTTTGCGGCGCAGGGACAGACGACCATGACCAAGAACAGCATCGTGTTGAGCGCCGGTGTGGGCATCGGCACTGCATTGGATATCGGACGCACCGTGGTGCCGCCGATCGTCTTCCAGGGCGAGTACGGCGTGGCGGATCAGCTGTTCGATGCGCACAGCGCGATCGGCGTGGGCCTCTGCGTCGGCTATGCGGCGGGACACAAGGTGTATGACCGGATGTTCTATCAGGACATCAACAGCGTGCTGCTGGGCGTGCGCGGAACGTTCCACTACGAATTCGTGGAGCGGCTCGACACCTATGCAGGCATCATGCTGGGCGGCAACATCGCCAACACCCGCAACGAGGGCATCTGGCCCGGTCACGGCAATCCGCCCCGCAACGGCGGCTTCGTGGGTGACTTCTATCTCGGCGCGAAGTATTATGTGCTGCCTTACATGGCCGTTTACGGCGAGTTCGGCTTCGGCGTAGCCTATTTTACGCTGGGTGTGTCGTTCCGGCTGTAGCGGGGCGCACGGAGAAACAGAACGGACGGGGTGCGGCAGTCGGTCGCGTCCCGTCCGTTGTACAACATGGAGGGGAACAGTATGAATCAGTATGAAGAGGTACCCGTTGCGCGGGCATTGACATTCATCGAGCCGGGGCCGGTCGTGTGGGTGACCACGTTCGACGGCAGGCGCAATAACGTGATGACGATCTCGTGGACCATGGCGATCGATTTTGCACACCACATCGCCATTACGACCGGCCCGTGGAACCATTCGTTCGAGGCGCTGATGAAAACCCGCGAGTGCGTGGTCTGCATTCCTCCTGCCGGCATGATCGAAACGGTGGTGCGCGTGGGCGATGTGAGCGGTGCCGATACGGACAAGTTCCGCGACTTCGGGCTGACGGCGCTGCCTGCCGCAACGGTCAAGGCGCCGCTGATTGCCGGCTGCATCGCCTGCCTGGAGTGTCGGGTGGTCGATTTTGTCGAGCCGTACGGATTCGTCATCCTGGAGGTGACGCGCGTGGCGATCGATCCCTCGTGCAGCGACCGGCGGATGGTACATGCCGTCGGCGACGGTACTTTCGTCGCGGACGGGGAGCGGTTCGATTGCCGGGCGCTCATGGCGGACAAGCTGCCGCACCGGCCGGAAAGAGAACGAGGCGACTCCGTACACCGGGTCGCCTCGTCGCGTTATTCAGGAAAAAGGGGATTAGTAGGCCACCTTGTCGCTCTTGTTGCGCCAGGTGTCGAACGCGTGGATGGCCTCGTCGGGGAGCAGCTCCTGGGACTGCAGCCGGCGCTCGGCGGGGGCGCGGTCGATCTCTTCATAGATGAATGCATCGTCGAAGCCGATGGCGGCCGCATCGTGTTTGTCGTTGCCGTAGTACATCCGGTCCAGATGCGCCCAGTAGATGGCGCCCAGACACATCGGACAGGGTTCGCACGAGGTGTAGATCTCGCAGCCGCTCAGGTCGAACGTCCCCAGTGCGGCGGCTGCGGCTCGGATGGCGCTGATCTCGGCATGGGCGGTCGGATCGCAGTCGGGCGTTACCCTGTTCGTGCCGGTGGCGACGATGACGCCGTCGCGGGCGATGACGGCGCCGAAAGGACCGCCGCCCGCCTCTATGTTCTCCTCGGAGATGCGGATGGCCAGGCGCATGAGTTCCTCCGGTGTCATCTGGTCGGGTTGGGAGGCTCGGAGTGTCGGGCCGGCAAGCAGGGCGGCGTAGCAGGCCGCCAGCAGAATGATGCGTTTCATGGTTGGAATTTTGTGCGGCGGCTTCCGGCCGCGCGGCCGGAGGAGATGCCGTTGCGAAAATACGCAAAAATACGGATTTGTGTGCCGGCTTTGCCGGTGCAGGGCAGCGCGTGAGGGATGAAGGTCGGGGGGCGGCATGCGGCCGGAGAGGCGGCTCCGGAGCGGTTTTGCGGCCGGAGGAAGGGGTTGCGGGATGCCTGCAGGGCGGCTCCGGCGGATCGGCGGGACGCACGGTCAAAGAAGCCGAAATCAATCAATTTCGCCGAATCTTTTTTTATTGAACGAAAAATCATTATCTTTGCACGCCCGTAGAGTACGGGTACGGATCACAAATATTTACTAACAGGTATTTAAAAACGTAAAACAAAGTGGATTCACAGAGTTACAAGACAATCTCCGCTAACGCCCAGACGGTCAATAAGGAATGGATCGTCATCGATGCGGAAGGGGAGGTTTTGGGACGTCTTGCCTCGCAGGTGGCCAAGATCCTCCGCGGCAAGCACAAACCCAGCTTTACGCCTCATGTGGATTGCGGTGACAACGTCATCGTTATCAACATCGACAAAGTAAGGTTCACGGGTAGAAAGATGACCGACAAGGT
Source organism: uncultured Rikenellaceae bacterium (assembly GCA_949287525.1). GTDB lineage: Bacteria > Bacteroidota > Bacteroidia > Bacteroidales > Rikenellaceae > Tidjanibacter. Next base: position 21,638 of record CASEGL010000008.1, on the reverse strand, counting down.
CTACACGAGACACACCGGCTATCCGGGAGGACAGCGTTTCACCAATCCGGTAGAGACCCTCAAAAGGAAGCCCGAATTCCTTCTGCAGCACGCCGTGAAAGGCATGTTGCCCAAGACGCGCCTCGGAGATGCGCTTCTCAGAAACCTCAGGATCTACGCCGGAGCGGAGCATCCGCATGCAGCGCAGAATCCCAAAACCATCAAATTAAACGAGATTAAGTAGAAACTATGGAAGTTGTAAACACCGTAGGACGTAGGAAAGCTGCTGTTGCACGCGTTTACGTGAAACCCGGCAAGGGAACCATTACCGTAAACCACAAGCCGATGGAGACCTACTTTCCGCTGGATATTTTCCAATATGTGGTAAAACAGCCCCTCCTGGTGCTGGAGAATGCGGAGAGCTATGACATCACCATCAACCTTACCGGCGGCGGTATTCACGGCCAGGCAGAAGCAGCTCGGCTGGGTATCGCCCGTGCATTGATCGAGATCAATCCGGAGTGGCGTACGGTTATGAAAAAGAACGGATTCCTTACCCGCGACTCGCGTGAGGTTGAGCGTAAGAAACCCGGTCAGCCCGGCGCTCGTAGGAAATTCCAGTTCAGCAAGCGTTAATATTACGTCCCGACAAAGCACGGAAAAGGTTTGCAAATCGTACAGACTCTCCTTCGGGAAGATTACTCGTGCGATTGCCTTTCCGCGGGAAATCCGCCGGACCGCCTGAGTGCCTGATCGGCAGAGCGTTACCTGCGGATTGATGGAAAGAGAATTAAAATTAGCAAAAACAGACAGTAATGCCAAGAACAGATTTTAATCAGTTATTGGAAGCCGGAGTTCACTTCGGTCACCTGAAAAGAAAATGGAATCCCAAAATGGCTCCGTATATCTTCATGGAGAAAAACGGGATTCACATCATCGACCTTCATAAAACGGTGGTGAAAGTCGATGAGGCGGCTGCCGCCCTCAAACAGATCGCCAAGAGCGGTCGTCGCATCCTCTTCGTCGCTACCAAGAAGCAGGCGAAAGAGGTCGTAGCCGAAAAGGTGGCTACGGTCAACATGCCGTACGTTACGGAGCGTTGGCCGGGCGGTATGCTTACCAACTTCCCCACGATACGCAAGGCCGTGAAGAAAATGGCCACCATCGACAAGATGACGGCTGACGGCACTTACGACAACCTTTCCAAACGCGAGAAACTCCAGATCTCTCGTCAGCGCGCCAAACTGGAAAAGAACCTCGGTTCCATCGCCGACCTGACCCGTCTGCCCGCCGCACTCTTCGTAGTGGACGTACAGAAGGAGCAGAATGCGGTGAAAGAGGCAAAACGCCTCAGCATCCCGGTATTCGCCATGGTAGATACCTGTTGTGATCCGACAGACATCGATTACGTGATTCCGGCGAACGACGATGCAACGAAGAGTATCGCCGCCATCATCGACGTGATGACGCAGGCGATCGCCGAAGGTCTGACCGAGCGCAAGCTGGAGAAGGACAAAGAGGCAGAGGAAGCTGGTGAAGGCAAGGAGAAAGAGGCTAAGCCCCGTATCCGCAAATCGGTGAAGGTCGCTGCCAGCGAGGACTTCGCCGAGGAGGCCGAGCAGCCCGCTGCCGAGGAGGCAAAAGAAGAAACGGCCGAATAATAAGGCGGTTCCTTGATACGTTTATACGGAACTACGGGGACATGCCGCAGGCATTTTCCCGTAGTTCGGTTAAAGCGGTAGGCGCAAGCCGGTCGCTCCGGTGAAAGTCCGGATCGGAAAACAGAAAAATTGGTTCAATACAATAAAGAAATTGATTATGGCAGAGATAAAACTTGCGGACGTAGCTCAGCTGCGCAAGATGACGATGGCCGGCATGATGGACTGCAAGAACGCACTTGCAGAGGCCAACGGCGACATGGAGCGTGCCGTGGAGATCATTCGCGAAAAAGGTAAACTCGTTGCCAGCAAACGTGCCGACCGCAACGCATCGGAGGGTGTGGTAGTGGCTCACGTGAGCGGTACGAAAGCCTATATGGCATGTCTGGCCTGCGAGACCGACTTCGTTGCCAAGAACGAAGGTTTCAGCAAAACGGCTCAGGAGATTCTCGACATCGCCGTGAAGAACGACGTGGCTGATCTGGCTACGCTGCTGACGACCACCGAAGGCGGCCGTACGGTTGCCGACCTCGTTTCGGAGAAATCGGGTCAGACGGGTGAGAAGGTCGAGTTGCCTTTCTATGCCCGCATCGAGGCTCCCTTCTGCGCCGCTTACGTGCATATCAACCACAAGGTAGGTGCGATGATCGGCTTCAACAAGGTAGTGCCGGACGAACTGGCTCACGACATCGCCATGCAGGCTACCGCCATGGCTCCCGTTGCCATCAACGAGGCTGACTGCCCCACGGAGGTGATCGAGAAGGAGCATGAGATCGGCCGCGAGCAGGCTCGTCTGGAGGGCAAACCCGAGGCCATGCTCGACAGAATCGCTGACGGCAAGGTCAAGAAGTTCCTCAAGGAGAACACGCTGTGGAATCAGGATTTCGTGAAGAATCCGAAGGAGAGCGTAGGCCAGCACATCCAGTCGGTGGACAAGGAGGCGCAGGTTGTCGCTTACAAACGTTTCTCGTTGAACGACTAATATCGCGCGGCAGACAACTGCCCGTCATGCGGGGCTGTTCCGGAAAGGAACGGCTCCGCTTTGTTTTTGCCAGGGGGTGCCTGCTGTCTGCGGGGAAGATGCCGCGGCCATCGTGGCGATTGTGGCGGTGCAGCGGTGAGGTGGCCATGCAGCGGGAGGGCATGGCGGTGCGGCGGGAGGGAGAGGTTTTGCCATGCAGCGGGGAGGCCGTCCGGAGGCGGTTCCGCCCTGCCGGTCGCAGCGGGGGATGATGCGGTGTGGCTGGTCGGTACGGAGCGCGGGACGGCGCAGGAGGAGACGGTGCGTCCGGTGTCTGCCGTGCAGGCTGCGCGGCGACGGGCGGGGAAAGGGAAGAGGGGCAGCCAACTGAATACGCGTACCTCGGCAGGCGGGAGGGACATGCCGTGCTTTGTGCGGGTAAGCGGTCGGCCGGAGACGGTGTGCCGTGTGCCGTGTGGTTTGCGGTATGTAGGGTCGGCCGGTCGGAGACAGGAGTGCGGAGGCAGGGGAGTGGAGGCCGGGAGGTGGAGGCCGGGGTGCGGTGGCTTCCGGCACGGTCTGCAGAGGAGGCGGGTGCGGTTTTGGCCGATGCGGTTTCTCTTTCGCCGATGTTTTCGTACCTTTGTACGTTGGCGTCCCGGAGCCGATCCGGCAGGGGAGGCGCATGAAATCATTGGGGGAGAAACAGCTATGCAGGAACTCAAGGGAGCGCAGGTCGTGTTGCACGACCGGACATTTGAAAGGTTTATTCCGTATGACGAACTGTGTGCCGTCACGGCGCGGCTCGCCGAGCGGATCAATGCCGACTACCGGACGGGCGAACAGCCTCCGGTCATCGTCGGCGTACTGACGGGAGCCTTCATGTTCTGTTCCGAACTGATCCGGCGGATCACCGTGCCGTGCGAACTGGCCTTCATCCGCCTGTCGTCGTACAGCGGAACCGCTTCGACGGGTCTTGTGCGCGAGGTGATGGGGCTGCAGGAGGATATTGCCGGCAGGGATGTCATCGTCGTGGAGGATATTGTGGAGACGGGATACAGCATGCGCTACCTGCTCGATCTGCTGGAGGCGCGGCAGCCCGCTTCGATCCGTACCGCCGTGCTGCTGGCCAAACCGTCCGCCCTGTGCAAACAGGTGCCGCTGGACTATGTGGGCATGGAGTTGCCGGAGGGTTTTCTGGTCGGTTTCGGCCTCGATTATGACGGACTGGGGCGCAATCTGCCCGATATTTATCGCGAACGGGTATGACGAAGGCGTTGGAAGAACTGATTGCGGCGGTCGGAGACGGCAGTCGCCTGCCGGTCGCCGAAATGTTCTATACGGTGCAGGGCGAGGGCGCCCATACGGGGCGTGCCGCCTATTTCGTGCGGCTGGGCGGTTGCGACGTGCGCTGCCCGTGGTGCGATGCCCGCTATACGTGGGAGGGTGCCGATGCGCCGCTGACCGACGTGACGGCCGTGGCGGAACAGGCGGCAGCCAGCGGTGCGCCGGCCGTGGTCATTACCGGAGGCGAACCGACCCTCTTTCCGCTCGGGCCGCTGACCGAAGCGCTGGCTGCCCGCGGACTGGAGGTGTGGATGGAGACTTCCGGAACGCATCGCCCCCTCGGCCGGATCGACTGGATCTGCCTGTCGCCCAAGCGTCATCGCCCGCCCCTCGGCGAGATGTGCCGCATGGCCGACGAACTGAAGGTCGTGATCGGCGTGCCGGAGGATCTGGACTGGGCGGAGGCGTGTGCCGGGCAGGTGGGTTCCGGCTGCCTGTTGTTTTTGCAGCCCGAGTGGGGACGGCGTGCGGAAGCCATGGAACTGATCGTGGCGTATGTCAAGGCGCATCCCCGCTGGCGCATCTCGTTGCAGACGCACAAATATATGAACATACCCTAAGGAGGTGACGATGTTTAAGAAATTGTGGCAGAAATACCGGATCGGATGCATCGTGACGATAGCTTTCGTGTTGATCGTCACGGTCTTCTCGAAGAATACGATGATCGAGGCGATGGCCATCCGCCATCGTATCCGCGTCATGCACCGCGAGCAGATGCGCTACCGCGAGCAGGCGCGCGAGGACAGCACGTTCCTGGAGATGCTCAAGCATGACTGGTTCCTGGAGAAATATGCCCGCGAGACGTTCTATATGAAGGAGCGGGGCGAGGAGCTTTATCTGGTCGAATAGTAACGGAATACGAACGGCAAGGATTATGAAACTGTTGATACTGAACGGTCCCAACCTGAATCTGCTGGGACGCCGCGAACCCGAAATATACGGAAACGAAGGTTTCGGCGGCTATCTGGCCGCATTGCGCGAACGCTATGCCGGCAACGGCGTGACGCTCGATTACGTGCAGTCCAATATCGAAGGCGAACTGATCGATCAGATTCAGGGCGCCGACGGCCGCTACGACGGGGTGATCCTCAATGCGGGCGGCTATACCCACACGTCGGTGGCCATAGCCGATGCGATCCGCGCGGTGGAGGTGCCGGTCGTGGAGGTGCATGTGTCCAATATTTTTGCCAGGGAGAGCTATCGCCACGTGTCGCTGACGGGAGCTGCCTGCCGCGGCTCCGTGAGCGGATTCGGACTCGATTCCTACCGGCTGGCCGTGGAGAGCTTCCTGCGCTGAGCGGAGGCGGTGAAGAGGAGAGAGACGGACGGCGGCAGGACGACGGAGCCGTAGCGGTGCCGGAGAAGAAAGATGAAAAGATGACGGACGGATGGAACTGAAGAAACATGTGGTAAAGGGAATGGCATGGACCTTCTTCGAGAAGATCGCCACCACCGTCATCCAGATGCTCTCCGGACTGGCGCTGATGAGCTTCCTATATCCGGACGATTACGGCACGATCCAGATCCTCGTTGTCTTTACCTCTGTCTGCGCCGTGTTCGTGGACAGCGGCTTTTCGGCCGCGCTGATCCGGCGGCGCGAGGTGCCCCAGCAGGAGTATTCGTCGGTTTTCTTTTTCAATGTGCTGACGGCGGTGGGCATGTATCTGCTGCTGCTGGCCCTCACGCCGGCGCTGGCACGCTACTACGATTCGCCCGTCATGCTGCAGCTGGCTCCCGTGCTGTTTCTGCTCGTGCCGGTCAATTCGCTGGCTAATATCCAGAATACGCTGCTGATCCGCAGCTTCGGCTTCAAGACCATCTCGCAATATACGCTCTGGGGTACCGTCGTGGGCAGCGCGGCGGCGGTGGGCATGGCCGTGGCCGGATGCGGGGTGTGGTCGCTGCTGGGACAGCGGCTCGTCACGCCGGCCGTCAAGTCGTTTCTGATGTGGTTCCGCAGCGACTGGCGCCCGTCGGGACGCATCACGCTGCGCCCGCTGCGTCCCATGCTGGGATACAGCTCGCGGCTGTTGCTGAGCGACATCACCAATACGATCTATGCCAACATCTCGGAGCTGTTCATCGGCCGCATGTACACCAAGGAGGCACTCGGCTACTACAACCGCGCCAAACAGTACAAGGACATGCCGGTGAGCGCGGTGATTACCTCCGTGCAGAACGTGACCTTCCCGGCTCTCTCGCAGCTGCAGGACGACCCCGCGAAGATGCGCCTCAGCGCCCATCAGGTCGTCGTGGTGATGAACTTCCTGATCTTCCCCGTGATGTTCGGGCTGATCGGCATCGTGTACGATTTCATCGACGTCTTCCTGCCCGAACGCTGGCTGCCGGTGGTTCCCTATTTCCGCATTCTGTGTCTGTCGGGACTGTTCGCTCCGCTGTCGGTGGTGTCGTACAATATCCTGAAAATCAAAAGCGACGGCAAACTGATCTTCCGGCTCGAAATCATCAAGAAACTGATCGCCACCATCGTCCTCGCCGTGACGATCCCGCTCGGCGTAAAGGCCATCGCCTGGGGTCAGACGGCGATCTACTTCTCCGATGCGCTGCTCAACCTGCTCGGCGCAGGGCGTTTCCTGCCCTGGACCGTGTGGCAGCGGCTGAAGGGATCGTTGCCCTATCTGCTGCTGTCGGCGCTGATGCTGGCCGGCGTGTGGGGCGTGCGGGTGCTGCTGCTCGGCCACACGGCGCTGTGGGTGGTGCTGATCGCCGAGATCGTGGCCGGCGTGGTCGTGTACGGCGGTCTGGCCATGCTCTTCCGGCCGGAGGGATGGCGGGAGGTGCGCACCATTCTGGCACAGGTCGTGGCGGCGCGGTTCCATAAATGACAGCGGGTGTCAGCCTGACCTGCCAATGTGTCGTTCCGCATGGCGTGGCATGCGGTTTGATAAGGAATCATTCGTTTTCCGAATCATCAAAAACACGACATATTATGCAGAACGGATCCATCGGGGTAACCACAGAAAACATATTCCCCATCATCAAGAAATTCCTCTATTCCGACCACGAGATTTTCCTCCGCGAGCTGGTGTCCAATGCCGTGGATGCTACGCAGAAGCTGCGTACGCTCGCCTCGGCAGGCGACTTCAAGGGCGAGCTGGGCGATCTGACCGTCCGTGTGACGGCCGACTCGGATGCCCGCACGCTGACCATTTCGGATGCCGGTATCGGCATGACGGAGGCCGAGGTGGACAAGTACATCAACCAGATCGCCTTCTCCGGCGCCGAGGAGTTCATGGCCAAATACAAGAACCAGTCGATCATCGGCCACTTCGGCCTGGGATTCTACTCCGCCTTCATGGTGGCTGACAAGGTCGAGATCGTCACCCAGTCGTGGCAGGAGGAGGCACCGACGGTGGTATGGAGCTGCGACGGCAATCCCTCCTATACGATGGTCGAGCGCGAGGAGAAGCGCCGCCGCGGTACGGACATCATCCTGCACCTGAGCGAGGACTGCGCCGAGTTCGCCGACCAGACCCGCATCCGCGGCATGCTGCGCAAATACTGCCGCTTCCTGCCGGTTCAGATCGCCTGCGGCAAGGAGCAGGAGTGGAAGGACGGCAAGTACGTCGATACGGAGAAGGACTACATCGTGAACGACACCGACCCGCTGTGGATGCACAAGCCGGCCGACGTGAAGGACGAGCAGTACCGCGAATTCTACCGCAACCTCTACCCGGGCAGCGAGGAGCCGCTCTTCTGGATCCATCTGAACATCGACTATCCGTTCCACCTGACGGGTATCCTCTACTTCCCGAAGATCCGCAACAACTTCGAGATCCAGAAGAACAAGATCCAGCTCTACTGCAACCAGGTCTATGTGACCGATTCGGTGGAGGGCATCGTGCCGGAGTTCCTCACGCTGCTGCACGGCGTGATCGACTCGCCGGACATCCCGCTGAACGTGTCGCGAAGCTATCTCCAGAGCGACAGCAACGTGCGCAAGATTTCGGGCTACATCACCCGCAAGGTGGCCGACAAACTGAACGAACTCTTCACCGGCAAGCGCGAGGAGTATGAGAGCAAGTGGGACGACCTGAAGATCTTTATCGAATACGGCATCGTGACCGACGAGAAGTTCGCCGAGAAGGCCGAGGGCTTCATGCTGCTCAAGAACACCGAGGGCAAATACTTCACGCTGGAGGAGTACCGCGCCAGGATCAAGGAGCAGCAGACCGACAAGAACGGTACGGTCGTCTGCCTCTACACGGAGGATGCCGTCGGCCGGTACAGCTTTGTCGAGGCGGCGCGCGCCAAGGGATACGACGTGCTGCTGATGGACGGCCAGCTCGACAACCACTTCGTCAGCTGGTGCGAGAACAAGCACAACGACCTGCGCTTCGTGCGTGTCGATTCGGACGTCGTGGAGCGGCTGATCGACAAGGACGAAAACCGCACCCTGTCGCTCAGCAGCGAGCAGCAGGAGATCATGCGCCCCGTCTTCGAGTGCCGCCTGCCTTCGGACGGCAAGACGATGTTCACCGTGGCCTTTGAGGCGATGGCGCCGACCGATGCGCCGGTGGTCATCACGCAGGACGAATACATGCGCCGTATGAAGGAGATGGCTGCCATGGGCGGCGGCATGAGTGCCTTCTACGGTCAGATGCCCGACAGCTACACGGTGGCCGTGAACGGCAACCATCCGCTGGTGATCGACGTGCTGGAGGATGTGGAGAAGGCCTACGGCGACGACCTGAAGAAGGTGGACGGCGAGATCGCCGAGGTGCGCAAGCAGCAGAATGCCCTGGCCGAGGTGCTGAAGAACAAGAAGGAGGCCGACCTCACCGCCGAGGAGAAGGAGCAGCGCGAACAGCTCGACAAACGAGCCGAGGAGCTGCGCTCGCAGCGTGACGGCCGCCTGCGCGAGATCGGCGGACAGAACGAGATCGTCAAACAGCTGGTCGATCTGGCCCTGCTCTCGAACGGCATGCTGAAAGGCGAGCAGCTCACCGCATTCATCAAACGCAGCGTCGATCTGATCGGCAAATAGCAGCCCGCTGTCCGTAAGTGAATTGTGATCCGGAATGTCCCCCTGTTGGGGCGTTCCGGATTTTTTTTGCATGAGGGCGGCGGTCAGGCGAGGCAGCCGGAATCCCGAGAGGCGAGTTCTGCGGCCGGAAAGACATAATGTATCTGTTTTATCCTTACCTTTGCCAACTGCATCGGATTGACGGCATCCGTATCCATAGATCGGAGCCTCGGCAAGCAGCGTGCGCGGCCGCTTCCGGATGCCCCGTGGAATGGAACGATATGAATCTAAAAACACGACTCTTGATTTATGGGTAAGGATCGTCTTGTCTCACCGAGTTATTGCCTGATTCTGGCAGCGAACTTCTTGCTCTATTTCGGCTTCTATCTGCTGATGCCGGTCTTTCCGTTCTATCTGACGGAGTTTTTCCAGACCAGCAGTTCCATGATGGGATTCGCCCTGTCGTGCTACACGATTGCCGCCCTGCTCATCCGGCCGTTCTCCGGCTATCTGCTCGACACGCTGGCCCGCAAGCCGCTCTACCTGCTGGCCTATTTCATCTTCATGAGCATCTTCGCCGGCTACATGGTGGCCGGTACGCTGACCGTATTCATCATCCTGCGTATTGCGCATGGCCTGGCCTTCGGTACGGTGACCGTGTCGGGCAATACGCTGGTGATCGACATCACGCCCTCCTCGCGACGCGGCGAGGCGCTCGGCTACTACGGCCTGGCCAACAACATCGCCATGTCGGTCGGCCCGATGGTGGGACTGTTCATGCACGATGCGGGGCTGAGCTTCAACGTACTCTTTACGGGGGCGCTGTGTTCGTGTATCCTGGGGCTGATCTGCGCCTCGCTGGTCAAGGCGCCCGTCAAGGCGCCCGTGCCGAAGAAGGAACCCATTTCGCTCGACCGTTTCTTCCTCGTGAAGGGCATTCCGGCCGGCATCGACCTGCTGCTGCTCTCGATCCCGTACGGCATGACGACAACCTATGTCGCCATGTATGCCAAACAGATCGGCATTGTCAGCGGAACGGGACTCTTCTTTACGCTGATGGCGACCGGTATGGCCGTCTCGCGGATGTTCTCCGGCCGGCAGGTGGATAAGGGGCGCATCGTGGCCGTCATCTCGTTCGGCATCTATCTGGCCTGCGCCTGCTTCTTCGCCCTGTCGGGGTGCAAATGGCTGATGGCCGAGGCCCCCCAGATCGGCCGGTTCGTCTTCTTCGGCATCGCCCTGCTGCTGGGCGTGGCTTTCGGTACGATGTTCCCCGCCTTCAATACGCTCTTCGTCAATCTGGCACCCAACAACCAGCGCGGTACGGCCACCTCGACCTATCTCACCTCGTGGGATGTGGGCATCGGTGCCGGCCTGCTCGTGGGCGGCTACATCGGCCAGATCAGTACGATGGACATGGCCTATTTCTTCGGCGCCTGTCTGACGGTGGTCTCGGCGCTCTTCTTCAAATTGAAGGTGGGACCCCATTTTGAACGCAACAAACTCCGCTGACCGTGCGGAACAGGATAAACAGATGATGTTTCCCGTGAATGTCATGCGACGCTGCGGCCTGTTCGGCTGGCTGGTGCTGTGGTGCTGTGTGGGCTGCGTCGCCCGTCCGGCCGTGCAGGAGAGGGTGCCGGCGGCGCCCGACTATGCCGACCCGCAGGCGTGGTACCGGACGGAGCCGGAGACGGAGGTCGCGGCGCGTGCCGATGTCTTTTACGTCCTGCCCACCTGCGTGTGGGACTGGCAGGACGGCGAGGGGCAGTGGTGCCACTATGCCGATCCCTACGATCCGGCGCAGCGGGCGGCCATGCAGCCTTCGTACGAGTTGGCGGCGGAGATCTTCGGCGGACGGGGTGCTTTCTGTGCGCCCTACTACCGTCAGATTACACTCGATGCGTGGATTGCGGGGGAGGAAGCGGTCGAACGTCGTTTCGGAGTGGCCATGCAGGACATACGCGCCGCCTTCGCCCGTTTTATCCGTGAGGAGTCGGAGGGGCGCCCCTTCGTGCTGGCCGGATTCAGCCAGGGGGGCAAAGGCGTCGTGGAGCTGCTGCGCGAACTGCCCGATTCGCTCTCGGAACGGCTCGTGGCCGCCTATGTGATCGGCTATCGGGTGACGGAGGAGGATCTCGCCGCTGTGGCGATCCGCCCGGCCGAGGGAGCCGGCGATACGGGCGTGACGGTCTGTTACAATTCCGTGGCCGATGCGGCGGCCATCTGTCCCGTGCTGTCGCCCAGCGCGCTGTGCATCAATCCGCTGAACTGGCGCACGGACGGCGAACCGGCGCCGCTCAACGATTCGGTGACCGTGCGGGTCGATACGGACCGTCGGGTGCTGCTGGTCGAGGGATTCGATCCGATGCGCTATTACGAACCGTCGCTGGCGGGGTTGTTTGCCGTCGGCAATTACCATCTGCAGGAACTGTTTTTCTATCGCGACGCACTCAAGGAGAATGTCATCCTGCGCACCGACGCATGGTACGGGAGCCGAAAGAAGTGAGCGTGCCGTACGAACGAAGGCGGTGACAACATGCCTGGAGGGCGGTTGCGCGAATTTGTTTCTGATTTTCTTCGGTTTATCGCCGAAAAGATATATCTTTGCGCGTTCTTTCCCGCAAGGGAAGTCTACCCATAAAGTCTAACACTTCAGCGTAGAAAACATTTTTTATCAACATGGAAGAAAACAAAGTAATCGAGGGCGCTGCCGAGCAGGCTGCTCCCGAGGCAAAACCCGCGAAGAAGATCTCCAACGAGGAGTTCAACTGGGACGCGTTCGAGAACGATCTCGACGTGTACGGCATGTCCAAAGAGGATGTCGAGAAGAAGTATGACGAGTCGCTCTCCAACGTACAGGTGGGCGAGGTTGTCGAGGGTACCGTAGTAGGCATCACCAAACGTGAGGTGATCGTCAACATCGGCTACAAGTCCGAAGGTATCATCCCGATCTCCGAATTCCGCTACAACCCCGAACTGGCCGTAGGCGAGAAGGTGGAAGTGTACGTGGAAAGCGCAGAGGACAAGAAAGGTCAGCTCGTGCTGTCGCACAAGAAAGCCCGTCAGCTCAAATCGTGGGATCGCGTAAACCAGGCCCTCGAGAACGACGAGATAATCAAGGGTTACATCAAGTGCCGCACCAAGGGCGGTATGATCGTAGACGTATTCGGCATCGAGGCCTTCCTGCCGGGTTCGCAGATCGACGTGAAACCGATCCGCGACTACGACATGTACGTGGACAAGACCATGGAGTTCAAGGTTGTCAAGATCAACCAGGAGTTCCGCAACGTGGTCGTTTCGCACAAAGCCCTTATCGAAGAGGAGCTTGAGGCCCAGAAGAAGGAGATCATGTCCAAACTCGAGAAGGGACAGATCCTCGAAGGTACCGTCAAGAACATCACCTCCTACGGCGTATTCATCGACCTGGGCGGCGTAGACGGTCTGATCCACATCACCGACCTCAGCTGGGGCCGTGTAAACCACCCCGAGGAGATCGTCAAACTCGACCAGAAACTCAATGTCGTTATCCTCGACTTCGACGATGCCAAGAAACGTATCGCTCTGGGTCTGAAGCAGCTGACTCCCCATCCGTGGGAGGCGCTCGATCCGAACCTCAAGGTCGGCGACGTCGTTACCGGCAAGGTAGTGATGATGTACGACTACGGTGCGTTCATCGAGATCGCTCCCGGCGTAGAGGGTCTGATCCACGTATCGGAAATGTCGTGGAACCAGCACCTGCGTTCGGCTCAGGACTTCATGAAGATCGGCGACGAGGTGAAGGCCGTGATCCTGACCCTCGACCGCGCAGAGCGCAAGATGTCGCTCGGCATCAAACAGCTCACTTCCGACCCGTGGGAGGGTATCGAGGAGCGTTACCCGGTAGGTTCGCGTCACACCGCCAAGGTGCGCAACTTCACCAACTTCGGTATCTTCGTTGAGATCGCCGACGGTATCGACGGTCTGATCCACATCTCCGACCTGAGCTGGACCAAGAAGATCAAACATCCGGCAGAGATCACCCAGATCGGTGCCAACATCGACGTTGTCGTGCTGGGCATCGACAAGGAGAACCGCCGTCTGAGCCTCGGCCACAAACAGCTCGAGGAGAATCCCTGGGGCGAGTTCGAGAGCAAGTTCCCGGTAGACTCGATCCACGAGGGTACGATCACCGAGATCACCGACCGCGGTGCCGTCGTATCGCTGGGTGACAACATCGAAGGCTTCGCTCCTTCGCGCCAGCTCGTGAAAGAGGATGGCACGACCGCCAAGGTAGGCGAGACGCTGCCCTTCAAGGTGACCGAGTTCTCGAAGGTAACGCGCCACATCACCCTGTCGCACACCCGCATCTTCGAGGATGCCCGCCGCGCTGAGGAGAAGGCTGCCAAGGACGAGAAACGTGCCGCTGCCGATGCTGCTAAAGCCAGCGTGAAGAAGATCAACGCTTCGGTTGAGAAAACGACCCTCGGCGACATCATCGGCCTGGCTGAACTGAAAGCCCGTCTGGAAGAGGCCGAGAACGAGAAGAAGTAATCTCTGTTATGAATAGTTGATCGGGACGGGTGGGGTTATTCCTTCCCGTCCCGATTGCATACGGGGGAGGCGGAAGTGCCGGTTGCGGACGAGAGGCCGATCCCGTCGGAAGAGGAACCAATCATGACTTTCAAAGCGATCGTACTCGGAACCGGATCGGCCAAGCCGACGCTGTACAGACATCATGCTGCTCATGTGCTGAACGTACATGAGCAGTTTTATTTGGTCGATTGCGGCGAGGGAACCCAGCTCCGCCTGCTGGAGTGCGGCATCAATCCGCTGCGGCTCAACGGCGCCTTCATCTCCCACCTGCACGGCGACCATGTGTACGGACTTTTCCCGCTGCTCTCCACCATGGGGCTGATGGGGCGGAAGACGCCCTTTGCGGTGTATGCGCCGGCTCCGTTCGGCGAGGTGATCGGCTGGCATTACCGTTATTTCGACACCAACCTGCCTTTCGAGGTGGTCTATCACGAGGTGGATACGCGCAAGCATGCCCTGCTGTACGAAAACAGTGTGCTGGAGGTGTGGAGCCTGCCCCTGCGCCACAGAATGCCGGCGGCCGGCTACCTGTTCCGTGAGAAGGTGCCGCCCCTGAACGTGCGCAAGGAAGCGATCGACCGGTACAGGCTGGGCATCGCGCAGATCACGGCCGCCAAGCGGGGCGAGGATGTGGTGCTGGAGGAGGGGACGGTTGTCCCGAACGGCGAACTGACCTACCGCCCCTATGAGCCGCGGGCGTATGCCTATTGCAGCGATACGCTCTATTCGGCCAAGGTGGCGCGGCTGGTGCAGGGGGTCGATCTGCTCTACCATGAGGCGACCTTTGCGACGGCCGAGAAGGCGATGGCGCGCGAGACGGGCCATTCCACGGCGGCGCAGGCGGCCAAATGTGCGGCGCAGGCCGGTGCGGGACGGCTGCTGATCGGCCACTTTTCGTCGCGTTACAAGGAGATGGATGTGCTGCTGGAGGAGGCTCGTGCGGTATTTCCCGCGACGGAGATTGCGCAGGAGCTGGCGGTGTATGACATACCGGTGAAGCGGACCGAACCGTGACGGCTCTGCCGCGGAAACGAGCATGCAGAAAAAACAGGACAGAAGAAAAACAGCCATCGGATGCAGACAGAAGGAGCGATAACGATACGACCCTTGCGGCCTGGCGAGTATTCCTTGCTGGCCGGATGGGTGTACGAGGCGATCTTCGTGCCGGAGGGGGTTGCGAAGCCGCCGCGCGACATCGTGCGGGAACCGGCGCTGCAGGCCTATTGGCACGGTTTCGGAGAGCGGCCGGACGATCGGGCATTGTGTGCCGAGGCGTCGAGGCGGCTGGTCGGAGCCGTCTGGGTGCGGCAGATGCAGGGGTACGGCTTTGTGTCCGACCGGGTGCCGGAACTGTCCATGGCGCTGGCACCGGACTGGCGCGGCAGGGGGATCGGAACCCGTCTGTTGCGGACGATGCTGTCGTGGCTGCGGAGCGAGGAGGTGCGGCAGGTGTCGCTCTCCGTGCAGCGGGCAAATCGGGCGGCGTGGCGGCTGTACGACCGGTTCGGATTCCGCATCGTGGAGGAGGGGGACGGGGAGTGCGTCATGCTCTGCGACCTCGACAGCCTGCCCGGCGGCGGATCGGCCGGAGATACGGCCAGTCTGCCGATCGGGGCGGAACGGATCCGGCGGGAGGCTGCCGCGGTCGGATTCGACCTGTGCGGCATCTGCCGGCCCGTGCGGTTCGAGGCGGAGCGGCGTTTCTTCGACGGCTGGCTGGAGCGCGGCTGCGATGCCGGGCTGGGCTACCTGCGGCGGAATGTCGAGAAAAGGTTCGACGTGTCCGCATTGATGCCCGAGGCGCGCAGCGTGATTGTCTGTGCCGTAGCTTACCGCAACGACACGAGTCTCGGTTACGGCGATGCACCCGATGTGCCGAAGGTGGCCTCTTATGCCCGCTGTGTCGATTACCACGTGTCGATCAAGGCCATGCTGGCCGAACTGGCCGGGCGGCTGGTGCTGCAGCGCGACGGCATCCGTTTCCGGACGTTTGCGGATACGGCGCCGCTACTGGAGAAGCGGCTGGCTGTCGCGGCCGGACTGGGGTTTATCGGACGCAACAAACTGCTGATTACGCCGGCGTTCGGTTCGTTCGTGCTGCTGGGTGAACTGGTGATCGACCGTCCCGTGGACCGGTATGACGCCCCGCTGTCGGCCGGTGCGGGATGCGGTGCCTGCCGGCGGTGCGAAGAGGCGTGTCCGACCGGCGCGCTGACCTCCGGTGGACTGGATGCACGGCGCTGCATTGCCCGCAGGACCATCGAGCGCGACCCCGATACGGTACCCGAACTGGCCGCGACGGCTGGCCTCGATACGGACGGCTGGATCTTCGGCTGCGATGTCTGCCAGAGCGTCTGCCCCTATAACCGGCATGTGCCTCCGTTCCGCAACGAACGGTTCCGGCCGCTGTTCCATCCGGCCGATATGGCTGCGGAAGCGTGGCTCGCCCTGTCGGAGGAGGCGTTTGAAAACAGATTCGGCGCAACGCCGATGGCGCGCGCCGGATTGGAGCGGATAAAACGCCTGCTGCGTCGCAGGGACGGGTAACGGAGATCAGACTGCCGCCGGTTCCTCCGGCTGTGCGGCCGGAGCGTCGCCTGCCGGACGGGATGCCGCCGGAACGATGAAGATGTCGTCCAGCGCCTCGGTCGGCGTCGGTACGACCTCGCATGCGCCGATGGCGTGCGGATAGACGAGATAGATGCGTGCGCCCTCCCGTTTCTTGTCGGCGCGGACGTGGGTCAGCAGCTGGCGCATCTCTACCGGGCTGTCGGTCGGCAGCCCCAGGTGGCGCACGACGCTTTCGATGCGTTCGGCCGTCTCGGCCGGCAGCAGCCCCTGGCGGACGGCCGCGTGGCAGACGACGACGATGCCCACGGCTACGGCCTCGCCGTGCGAGAGCGTCGAGACGCTTTTTTCCATCGCATGGGCGAACGTATGGCCGAGGTTCAGTTTGCGCCGTTCGCCGTGTTCCCGCTGGTCGTGTTTGACGATGGCGGTCTTGACGCGGATCGAGCGGACGATGATGTCGCGCAGCAGTGCCTTGTCGTTGCGGATCTGTTCAAACGTGTGGCGTTCGAGCAGGGCGAACAGGTCGGGGTCGCCGATGATGGCCGTCTTGACCACTTCGGCCAGTCCGGCGCGGAAGTCGCGGTCGGAGAGACTGCCCAGCAGATCGGGGTCGCAGAGGACGAGGTCGGGCTGGTTGAACGTACCGATGATGTTTTTGTAGCCGTCGAGATTGACACCGTTCTTGCCGCCGATGCTGGCATCCACCTGCGCCAGCAGGGTGGTGGGCAGGAAACCGAACCGGACGCCGCGCATGTAGGTCGAGGCGACAAAGCCCGTGATGTCCGTCACGATGCCGCCGCCCATGCCGACCAGGAACGTACTCCGGTCAGCGCCCATGGCGAGCAGCTGGCGGTACACCTCTTCGATCTTGACGAAGGTTTTGCTGCTCTCTCCCTGGCCGATGACGATGTGTTCGTAGGCATTGATGAAGGTCAGATTATTGACGTGGACCTTGGCGTCGGTAATGATGATGACGCGGGTGACCTCCTCCGGCAGCATGGCGGCAAAATCCTGTTGTGCCGAACCGATGGCTATGCGGGATCGAACCCCCTCGTCGCATACGATGTCGATAACGTTCTCCATAGAATTTCTCTCACAGGAGTTACAAAGATAATGCGGTTTCGTTTAGTACCGATCAGCCGAAAAGGAATTTTTTCCGCATGGAGAAAGCGGTTCTGCGGCTGGGTTCGACCGACCGGACGGAATAAAATCGGGGATTTATCACTATCTTTGCATCCTAATCGGGCGGGCGGTCGGACGAGGGCCGCAATGCCGTTTGTAACCTGTTGCCGGACACGGCGGTCGTCTCTGCGTCGCGGCTTATAACGAAAGGAGTTTTTATGCGAAAGTTGCGTAATATCGCCATCATCGCTCACGTCGATCACGGAAAAACCACCCTGGTCGATAAAATGATTCTGCAGGGACACCTGCTTCGCAATGCGTCCGCTTCGGGCGAATTGATACTGGACAACAATGACCTGGAACGCGAAAGGGGTATCACGATCCTTTCCAAGAACGTTTCGGTGATCTATAAGGATTACAAGATCAACATTATCGATACGCCCGGACACTCCGATTTCGGCGGCGAGGTGGAGCGTGTGCTGAACATGGCCGACGGCGTGCTGCTGCTGGTGGACGCCTTCGAGGGTACGATGCCGCAGACGCGCTTCGTGCTGCAGAAGGCACTCGCACTCGGCAAAAAGCCGATCGTGGTGGTAAACAAGGTGGATAAGCCCAACTGCCGTCCGGAATTCGTGAATGAGCAGGTGTTCGACCTGATGTTCTCGCTCAATGCCAACGAGGACCAGCTCGACTACCGGACGATCTACGGCAGCGCCAAACAGGGCTGGATGTCGCACAAGTGGAACGAGAAGACGGACAGCATCACGCCGCTGCTCGATGCCATCATAGACGATATTCCCGAACCCGCCTATGTGGAGGGTACGCCCCAGATGCTGATCACCTCGCTGGAGTATTCGCCCTATGTGGGCCGTATTGCGGTAGGCAAGGTGACGCGCGGCACGCTGCGTGCCGGCATGAACGTGACGCTGGCCAAACGCGACGGCAAAACGATGGTCAAAACCAAGATACGCGACCTGATGACGTTCGAGGGACTGGGCAAGAGCAAGGCCGAAGAGGTGCCGTGCGGCGAGATCTGCGCCGTGGTGGGCATCGAGGGCTTCGAGATCGGCGATACGATCTGCGACTACGAGAATCCCGAGCCGCTCGAACCGATCGCCATCGACGAGCCGACGATGAGTATGCTCTTCACGATCAACGATTCGCCTTTCTTCGGCCGCGACGGCAAGTATGTCACTTCGCGTCACCTCAAGGAGCGTCTGGAGCGGGAGCTGGAGAAAAACCTGGCTCTGCGTGTGGAGCCGGGCGCGACGGCCGACAGTTTCGTGGTTTATGGTCGCGGCGTGCTGCACCTGTCGGTGCTGATCGAGACGATGCGCCGTGAAGGCTATGAGTTGCAGGTGGGACAGCCGAAGGTCATCATCAAGGAGATCGACGGCCGCAAGTGCGAGCCGGTCGAGGAGCTGACCATCGACGTGCCGGACGAATATGCCGGCAAGGCGATCGAGATGACCACCAAGCGCAAGGGTACGCTGGCCAATATGGTGGCGGAGAACGGCCGGACGAAACTGGAGTTCGACATTCCCTCGCGCGGCATCATCGGCCTGCGCAGCAACCTGCTGACCGCTACGGCCGGCGAGGCGGTCATGGCACACCGTTTCAAGGATTTCGAGCCGTACAAGGGCGAGATCGAGATGCGTACGAACGGTTCGCTGATTGCTATGGAGACGGGACAGGTCTATGCCTATGCGCTGAACAAGCTGCAGGACAGGGGCCGCTTCTTCGTGGAGCCGGGCGACGACATCTATTGCGGACAGGTGGTGGGCGAGAGTACCCGCGAGGGCGATATCACCATCAACCTGACCAAGTCGAAGAAACTGACCAACATGCGTGCCAGCGGTTCGGACGAGAAGATGAACATCGCTCCGGCCGTGATCTTCTCCCTGGAGGAGGCACTCGAATATATCCGCGAGGATGAGTATGTGGAGGTGACGCCCAAGGCGATGCGCCTGCGCAAGATCATTCTCGACGAGACCGAACGCAAACGCGCTGCGCGATAGGGCGGTCGGATCGCATGTCCTGCGGAGCCGCGGCGAACGATTCGCCGCGGCTCCGCCGTTTTTGGCGGAGAGGGGCATGACGGCGCCGTGACTGTGCTGTCACTCCGGACATGCCGCGCGCAGGTCGTACTTCCCGGGACAAAAGAAACGCCCCGTTCCGAAGGATTCGGAACGGGGCGTCGTGTCGGGATGTGTGCGGGGAACGGTTAGCGTTTGCCGAGTTCCTTGTCGATGCAGACGAGACCGTGTACACCGTACACACGGAACTGGTCGAGGATCGTTTTTGCGTTGTTTTCCTCTTCGACCTGCTCACGGACGAACCACCACAGGAAATCCTGCGTAGCTTTGTCCTTCTCGGCGATGGCCAGATCCATCAAATTGTCGATCAGCTCCGAAACATGTTTCTCGTGTTTGTAGACATATTCAAAGACGGCTACCGGCGATTCCCACGTCGTCGGTACGGCGTCAATGGCGCTGACGTTTACTTTGCCGCCCCGCTGAATGGCGTAGTCGATCAGTTTGTGGGCGTGGTCGAGTTCCTCCTCGGCCTGTTTCTTCATCCAGTGTGCGCAACCTTCGAGGCCTTCGTTCATGAAGTGGATGGCCATGGAGAGGTAGAGGTTGGAGGACCACATTTCCGCTTTGATCTGTTCGTTGAAAGCAGCGGAGAGCTTTTGAGTGAGTTCCATGATGCTATCTGTTTTTGTGAAAACGCTTTGTCTGTCCGGCTGCCACATGGCAGCCGCCCTGTAATGCCGCAAAATCCGTGCCGCCGTCCCTCCTGGCGGAAGAAAAAAAGCGGCCGGCGCCGATGCGGACAAAAACAAAGACGGGCATGACACGCTGTCATGCCCGATGGTGTGCGCCAGGAACCCGTCGGCCGGTCAGCGGATCCGGAAACGGTAGAGCTGGTCGCGCAGGCGGGGGGTGAAGCCGGCCTCGCGGATGGCCTGCTGGATGCCCTCCGCGTCGAAAGTGTTGCGCGCGCCGGCCGAGGAGACGACGTGTTCCTCGATCATGATCGACCCGAAGTCGTTGGCGCCGCAGTGCAGGGCGATCTGGGCGGTCTCCTTGCCGACCGTGAGCCACGAGGCCTGGATGTTGCGGATGTTGTCCAGCACGATGCGGCTGATGGCGATCAGACGCAGGTATTCCAGCGGCGAGAAGTGCGACCGGATCCCTTCCCGTTCCAGCTGGGTACCCGTGCTGCAGAATATCCACGGGATGAAGGCGATGAATCCGTAGTGACCGGCGGGGCATTCGTCCTGCAGGTCACGGATGCGGAACAGGTGTTCGATCCGCTGGGCATGGGTCTCGACGTGGCCGTACATCATGGTGGCCGAGGTGGGTAGGTTCATGCGGTGCGCCTCGCGCATTACTTCGCACCATTGTGCTACGGTGGGCTTGCCGGGCGAGATGCGCCGGCGCACGTCGTCGCACAGGATTTCGGCACCCGCGCCGGGCAGCGAGTCGAGTCCGGTGTCGCGGAGCCGTTCGAGCGTCTGTCGGTAGGAGAGGCGGCTGATGCGGGCGATGTGTGCCACTTCGGGGGCGCCGAGCGCATGCAGGCGGATCTGCGGATAGTGTGCCTTGAGCGTGCGGAACAGCTCCTCGTAATAGGTTATGTCCAGTTTCGGGTGCAGCCCTCCCTGCAGGAGCAGCTGGTCGCCGCCCAGCAGGAGCGTCTCGGCGATTTTGGCGTCGTACTCTTCGATCGTGGTGATGAAAGCCTTTTCCGGCTGGTCGGGGCGGCAATGGAAATTGCAGAACTTGCAGCCCGACAGGCAGACGTTCGTAATGTTTACGTTGCGGTCGATCTGCCAGGTCACCACATCGGGATCGGTGCGGCGGCGCCGCAGGGTGTCGGCAATATGGCACAGGCGGGCGACGGGGGTCTGTTCGTAGAGGACGAGGGCTTCGTCGGGAGCGATCCGCTCGCCGGCGAGCGTTTTTTCGTAGAGAGATTCCAGTTTCATGATGCGGCTTCCGTGACGGACAAAATTACGGAAATTATCATAAACGTAATTTCGTGGAAATTTATTATATTTATCTTTAGAAATTAGGAAGACATCGCTGCGGCGTCGCCTTCCAGCCTGTCGGCCGCGGAGGTGGGTCGGTTTCGCATTTCCGCGCAGGCAAAGTTCTTTTTTCCGGAACCGATCATAATGCGTTGGGTGTATGAAGATAAAGTTTTACATTGTCATGTTGGCCTGCCTGTGTGCGGGAACTTCCGCGTTTGCGCAGAGCAGCCGGTCTATCATCAAGAGACAGATCGATGAGTGGGGCAGTTGCCGCAATGTGACGGTGACATTGACGGGCGGCGACCTGGCGCTGAATGGAAAGAATGCCTGTGTCTGCCCGAATGTGCCGGTCGAACTGGCATTGGAATTGGCAAAGTTGCAGGAGAAGGATGCGTATAT
>CASEGL010000007.1 GCA_949287525.1 uncultured Rikenellaceae bacterium | reverse complement strand
CGTATCGCAAAAAAAGAGGAGGGAGATCCCGCATGGGTCTCCCTCCTCTTTGCATTATGTGGCGCGTGGCGGCTATTTCAGCGCAGCGTGTGCGGCAGCCAGCCATGCGATCGGCACGCGGAACGGCGAGCAGGAAACGTAGTTGAGACCGGCGAAGTGGCAGAATTCCACCGAAGCGGGATCGCCGCCATGCTCACCGCAGATACCGCATTTGAGCTGCGGTTTGGTGTTGCGGCCCTTGAATACGCCCTCCTTGACGAGCTGGCCTACGCCGTTCTGGTCGAGCGTCTGGAACGGGTCGGCCTTGAGGATGCCCTTCTCCAGATAGATCGGCAGGAACTTGGCGATATCGTCGCGCGAGAAGCCGAGCGTCATCTGCGTCAGGTCGTTCGTACCGAACGAGAAGAAGTCGGCCACTTCGGCGATCTGGTTGGCCGTCACGGCGGCGCGGGGAATCTCGATCATCGTACCGACCATGTAGTCGATCTTGTCGTTGCGCTCGGCGAACACCTGCTCGGCCGTGCGGTCGATGATGTTCTTCTGGTAGCGGAGCTCCTTGTGGTTGCCTACGAGCGGCACCATGATCTCCACCTTGACCGGAAGGCCGCGTTTCTCGACATTCATGGCAGCCTCGATGATGGCGCGAGCCTGCATCTCGGTGATCTCGGGGAAGGTGTTGCCCAGACGGCAGCCGCGGTGGCCGAGCATCGGGTTCACCTCGTGGAGCGAAGCCACGCGCGATTTGATCTTCTCGAAGCTGACGTGCATCTCCTCGGCCATTTCGCGCTGGCCCTTCTCGTCCTGCGGCACGAACTCGTGCAACGGCGGGTCGAGCAGGCGGACGGTCACGGGATAGCCGTTCATTACCTCGAACAGCGCCTCGAAGTCACCGCGCTGCATCGGGAGCAGTTTGGCGAGTGCTACGCGGCGGCCGGCTTCGTCGTCGGCGAGGATCATCTCGCGAACGGCCTTGATGCGGCTTGCCTCGAAGAACATGTGTTCCGTGCGGCAGAGACCGATACCCTCGGCGCCGAACGAGAAGGCCGTCTGGGCGTCGTGGGGCGTGTCGGCGTTGGCGCGCACGCGCATCGTGGAGTATTTCTTGGCCAGTTCGAGCAGTTTGGTGAAGTCGGCGTTCAGCTCGGCTGCCTTGGTGGCAACCTGGCCGATGTAAACCTCGCCGGTCGAGCCGTTCAGCGAGATCCAGTCTCCTTCCTTGATGACCGTCTGGCCGACCTTGATCGTGCGGGCCTTGTAGTCGATATTCAGTTCGCCGGCACCCGATACGCAGCATTTGCCCATGCCGCGCGCTACGACGGCTGCGTGCGAGGTCATACCGCCGCGTGCGGTGAGGATACCTTCGGCGGCGTTCATACCACTCAGGTCCTCAGGCGAGGTCTCGATGCGGACGAGGATGACGTTGCGGCCGGCGGCGTGCCATTTGGCGGCATCTTCGGCGAAGAAGACCACCTCGCCGGTTGCGGCGCCGGGCGAAGCGGGCAGACCCTTGGTCAGCACCTTGGCCTCCTTCATGGCGGCGGCGTCGAATACCGGGTGGAGCAGCTCGTCGAGTTTGGCGGGTTCGCAGCGTTTTACGGCCGTCTTCTCGTCGATCAGTCCTTCGTGCAGCATGTCCATGGCGATCTTCAGCATGGCGGCGCCGGTACGTTTGCCGTTACGCGTCTGGAGCATCCACAGCTTGCCGTCCTGGATGGTGAACTCCATGTCCTGCATGTCGGTGAAGTAGGTCTCCAGGTGGTGCTGGATGTCGAACAGCTCCTTGTAGGCCTCGGGCATCACCTCCTCCAGCGACGGGTATTTGGCTTTGCGTTCCTCTTCGCTCACGCCCTGAGCCTTGGCCCAGCGGCGCGAACCCTCGGTCGTGATCTGCTGCGGGGTGCGGATGCCGGCCACCACGTCTTCGCCCTGGGCATTGACGAGGTACTCGCCGTTGAAGATGTTCTCGCCCGTTGCGGCGTCGCGGCTGAAGGCTACGCCCGTTGCCGAGCGGTCACCCATGTTGCCGAATACCATGGCCTGTACGTTCACGGCCGTACCCCATTCGGCGGGGATGTTGTTCAGCTTGCGGTAGAGGATGGCGCGGTCGTTCATCCAGCTCTGGAATACGGCCATGATGGCACCCCACAGCTGCTCCCACGGATCGGTCGGGAAATCCGAACCGGTCTGTTTCTTCACGGCAGCCTTGAAGCGTTTCACCAGCTCCTTCATGTCGGCGGTGGTCAGCTCCGTGTCGAGTTTCACGTTGCGCTCTTTCTTGATGTCGGCGATGATGACCTCGAAAGGATCCTCATCCTCCTTGCTTTCGGGTTTCATGCCCAGCACCACGTCGCCGTACATCTGTACGAAACGGCGGTAGGAGTCCCATGCGAAACGTTCGTTGCCGGTACGTTTGGCCAGCGCCTCGACAGCCGTGTCATTGAGACCCAGGTTGAGGATCGTGTCCATCATACCCGGCATGGAAGCGCGGGCGCCCGAACGGACCGATACCAGCAGCGGCAGACGGTCGCTGCCGAAGGTCATGCCGGTCTGTTGCTCGATGCCTTTGATGGCGGCCTCCACGTCGGGGCGGATCATTTCGATGACGGCCTCGCGTCCTTTTTCGTAATATTCGGTGCATACCTCGGTGGTGATGGTGAATCCGGGAGGTACGGGGATACCGATCAGGTTCATTTCGGCGAGGTTGGCTCCCTTTCCGCCGAGCAACTCTCTCATTTTGCCGTTACCCTCGGCCTTCTTGTTGCCGAAGGTGTACACGCGTTTTTCTGTTGTCATAGGCATCGGATTTTAGTAATTCTATCTGTTTTTTCCTTTTGAATAGTCTTTCTGGTGTCCGCTCCGGCGGAGCCGGAACGAGTCCTGCATTTAAGGAGTGCGAAGTTACGGATTTTCATGATAATATGCAAACCGTTGCTCCAATACGATGAAAACCGGAAGGTGGTCGCTGTATCCGCCGAGGTAGCGGTTGCCCCGGAAGGTGCGGTACGGGAAATTGGCGCTGTCGTGCGAGCGGGTGTCCAGCAGGTAGTTGCGGATGAAGATGCCGCCCTGGCGCAACTGCAGGCCGTCGTCCTCACAGAGGTGCTGCGATACGATGATGTTGTCGTAGGCGAGCCATCTCCCCTGCCAGCAGTACGATCCCCGGCGGGAGGCGGGGGCGTGCAGCGCGTCGCGGAACCGGCCACCGGCCAGCGAACCGTCGCGCCGGGTGGCGAAGGCCTGCCGCAGGGGCGGTTCGTCCAGCTGTCCGTTGAAGTCGCCGGCGACGATCAGCCGTCCCGTGCCGGCCGTCAGCAGCGAATCGGCCGTCCGCGCCAGCCGTTCGGCAGCCCGCTGACGCGCCGCGAAGGAGTTGAATTTCGAGGGCAGGTGGACGAGGAGCAGCTCCACGTCGGTGCCGATCAGCTCGCCGCGCACATAGAGCCATTCGCGGCCGTAGCCCGACGGGAGCAGCCGGATCTCGTCGGGAAAGAACTTGTCCCCTTTGTAGAGCAGCGCCAGGTCGATGTCCCGCCGGTCGCTGCTGGTGCGGTGGATGTAGCAGTAGTCGTCGGTGAGCGTGGCGGCCAGGTCGCGGACGACCGCCTCGTTCTCCACCTCGGCCAGGGCGATGAGGTCGAAGCCGCCGTCGTCGATCACGCGGGCGATGTGGGCGAGTTTGCGCCGGTAGCGTTCCGAGTCCCAGTGTTTGGCACCGTCGGGGGTAAACTCCCGGTCGTCGTAGAAGGGGCTGGGTAGCGTGTCGAACAGGTTCTCCGTGTTGTAGAAGCCGATCGACACCTGCCGGTACTGGGCCGGCGCGTCGGCCGGAAAGGCGAGGGCGGCCAGCAGCAGCGGTAGCAGCCAACGGAACGGTAGCGGCATGGCGGTGAAGGAATGGTTGCGGTCGCAAAATACGGAAAAAACGGGGAAGTGCGGCGCCTGCCGGATCGCTTTGCGCGCGGCTGCCGGCGGGAACGATCATTTTGCAATTAAAGTAGTACCTTTGCGGCATGATGGAAACGAAAAACGGTAAGATCAAGGTGGTCGTGGGACTCTCCGGCGGCGTCGATTCGTCGGTGGCGGCCTATCTGCTCAAGGAGCAGGGATACGATGTGGTGGGACTTTTCATGCGCAACTGGCACGATACGACCGGCACGCTGGAGGGGGACTGCCCCTGGCAGGACGACCAGATCTTCGCCGAACTGGTTGCCCGGCGGCTCGACATACCGTTCCATTTCGTCGATCTGAGCGAGCAGTACCGCACCCGGGTGGTGGACTACATGTTTGCCGAATACGAGCGCGGGCGCACGCCCAATCCCGACGTACTGTGCAACCGCGAGATCAAGTTCGACGCCTTTCTTGAGGAGGCGCTGCGGCTGGGGGCCGACTATGTGGCGACGGGCCATTACTGCCGCCGCCGCGACGAGGTAGTGGATGGTGTCACCTACCATCGGCTGCTGGCCGGCGTCGATCCCAACAAGGATCAGAGCTACTTCCTGTGCCAGCTCTCGCAGCAGCAGCTCTCGCGCGCCCTCTTCCCGGTGGGCGACCTGCTCAAGCCGGAGGTGCGGCGCATCGCCGCCGAGCAGAAACTCGCCACGGCCAAGCGGAAGGATTCGCAGGGCATCTGCTTCGTAGGTAAGGTCGATCTGCCCGTGTTCCTGCAGCAGAAACTTGCCCCGCGGCAGGGCGACATCGTGGAGATCGCACCCGACTGGCCGGGTTATGCCGCGGCGGCTGCCCGCACGGAGCTGGTCGAACTGGCCGAACCCTACCGCTATACGCCGGCGGACGGCCGCAAGGTGGGCGAACACAACGGCGCCCACTACTATACGATCGGCCAGCGCAAGGGGCTGGGCGTAAGCGGCCGTACCGAACCGTTGTTCATCATCGCCACCGACACGGCGACCAACACCGTCTATGTCGGGCAGGGACAGTCCCACCCCGGACTCTACCGCCGGGCGCTGCGCATCCTGCCGCAGGAGGTGCATTGGGTGAGTCCCGACCGCCGGCTGGCCGAGGGGGAGAGCGCCCCGTTCTCCATGCGCATCCGCTACCGCCAGCCGTTGCAGGCGGGTACGCTCCACATGCGTGCCGACGGTGCCTACATGCTTTTCGACGAACCCCAGCGGGGGGTTACTGCCGGGCAGTTCGCTTCGTGGTATCGGGGCGAGGAGCTGGTCGGTTCGGGCGTGATCTCCGAGTAGCCGTTCCCTGCGTCGGGTCGCCTTCTCCGTGTCCGTCCCGTAGCGGGCGATGGCATGTTATTTGCAGCACTTTAATGAATCACCAATTTAAAATCCAGCGTATGAATAGAAAATTACCCTATGAAGCGCCCTCGGTGGAACAGTTTGCCGTCATGGCCGAGAGCGGTTTGGCTTTGTCGCAGACGTCCGGTTCGACCACCGAAACGGTCAGTGAGACTGATTATGCCGGTTCGGCAACTGATTTTTGGAACTAAACGAGGAGCGTGTCATGAAGAAGAATCCGATTTTGTGGGGTGCCGTGTTGTTATGCGGCATGGCCTTGAGCGGCTGCCAGCAGCCTGAACCCTCCGGACAGCCGCAGGAGTTGCCCGTACCGACCGTATTGACCGTGTCGATCACCCAGCCGACCCGTACCGAGATCGTTGCAGGGGAGAATCCCCATCCGATCTATTGGGAGAATGGCGATTGGATAGTCGTCCATTTCGATACGGATCCGGAGGCAACGGAGATGCATTACTATGCATTGACGTCCGGAGCCGGAACGACGGAGGGAACGTTTGAATGGCAGAACTGGGATGATACGCTCCCTGCGACATACAACAGCCTGGTGGCCGGTTATTCCGCGATGTATGTATCGTTTACCGAGAATGCCGAGTTGGTGTTGGAGGCCCATAGCGAGATTTTCATGGGATTGGAGAATGTTTCGGATTTCCCGATGCACGGTTCGGCCAATGCCGGCGATCCGCTGGCCTTCCACTGCGGCTTCGGCTTGGTGCATGTTGCTGTGACGGGCAATGTGACGATCAGCCGGTTGGCTATCGATACGGCGCCGCAGAGCGGTCAGGAGATCGCGGGACAGTTTAAGATCGCTCTGGACACGTATGAAACGACTTTTCTGCAGCCGGGTCCTGCCAGTACCAATCAATACGAGATCGTATGGTCCGGCAAGCAAAATGTGACGCTGTCCGATACGCCTGTTGATTTCTATGGCGTCATGCCGGACGGAACCTATAATGCGGGAACGACCTTCACCTTCACGCTGTCGGACGGCAGTACGATCGTGAAAACCACCCAGCAGCCGTTTACGGTGTCGCGGGCGCAGATTCTGAATCTGCCGCCGCTCGACATCGTGCAATAGTCCGGCGACGGCATGCAATGAACGGGGGGAGGCTGCATCGGAGCTGCCTCCCCCCCGTTCGTGTCGCTGCCGGACTGCGGACGTCCGGATACGGAAGCGGGGGCATGGATGAATCCATGCCCCCGCCCGTCTTTCGCGGCGTGCCGGATCAGACGCTGAGGTCGCCATCCATCAGCTCCTGTTCGGTCGCCGGCGTGTCGCCGAAGAGGTAGTCGAAGAGCGTCAGGATGTCCGTAGCCTGCTCCGTGCGGCCGTAGTCCTCGGCGATGCGGTGCAGCTCGGCCAGCAGCGAGAGTTTCTCGGTAAGCTGGTCCTCGATCAGGTACTGCCGGTATTCGGGGAAGGAGGCATAGTAGAGAATATACTCCTCCAGATTCGTGGCATAGGCCTCGAACAGGGCGTCTCCCTTCTCGGTTGCACCGGCCTCATAGTAGGCCTCGATGTAGGGCAGGTACTGGTAGGTGAAGCGCATGCGCGAGACGGGCATCTGCTCCAGTCCGTAGTCGAGTACCTCGACCGCTTTCTCCGGATCGCCCTGGCGCACCAGCTCTTTGGCCAGTCGGGCGAATGCGATCCGTACGCGCGTCGCGTCGAAGTTGTAGTTGATGAACGAGTCCACATAGACGCGCGGATCGGCCACGTTGCCGTAGCGGTAGATGTTCATCAGGTTGTCGTACAGCACCTCCGTGTCGATGCGGCCGATGTTCTGGGAATCCGTAGCGGGGGTCTTGATCGGCACGATGCGGTAGGCATAGCCGTCGAACTGCAGATAGTCCTGTAAACCGAAGGGGGTCAGGATCGACGGCGAGGTGACGAACAGCGGGCGTTCCCAGTCGAAATTGGCCAGCAGGTCGAGCAGCATCATCGACGACTTGCGGATCGACGAGTCCTTGATGTTCAGAACGATCGTATCGACCATCAGGTGGGCGTCTTCCGGTTTGACAATGCCGCTGCGGATGGCGTTTTCCTTGTTCACGGGCAGCAGGATCGTGCGGGTAGGCACGAAATCCAGGCTGATGTTCTCGTCATACTGGATGCGGCTGGCCGGAGCGTCGCTGCGGATGAAGTCCACTACCTGGGTGATGGTCTTGGGTTCGCCCTCGAAGAGGTCCACCACGGGCAGGAAGTCGTTCTCGGACATGATGTACTTGTGCTGCGGCAGGGTGAAGGGAACCGGAGCCGATTCGTTGTAGCGGTATTTCATCTCGTCGATGTACCAGCCGCCGTCGAGGTAGCTCATGTTCATGATCCGCACGTCGGGACGCACGCCTTCGACCTCCTGGTTGTACCACAGCGGGAAGGTGTCGTTGTCGCCGTAGTTCATGATGATGGCATCGGGCAGACAGGTCATCAGGTGGTTGTAGCCGATGTCGCGCGCCACATAGCGGTGGCTGCGGTCGTGGTCGTCCCAGTTCTGCGCGCCGAGGATGACCGGCACGGAGCAGCAGACGAGCGTGGCCGCGGCGGCGATCGCCTTGTTGTCGCGGCGGGTGAGGCGGGTGAGCCACTCCCGCACGCAGAGGACGCCCAGACCGATCCAGATGCAGAACGCATAGAAGGAGCCGGCATAGACGTAGTCACGCTCGCGCGGTTCGGAGGGACACGTGTTGAAGTAGAGGACGAGGGCGATGCCCATCATGAAGAAGACCCACATGACCACCGTAAAGTTCTTCGGGTCGCGGTTGAGCTGGTAGATCAGGCCGATGATGCCGAGGATGAACGGCAGGAAGTAGTAGGTGTTGCGTCCGGGGTTGTCGCGCATCTCGGAGGGCAGGTCGTCCTGCGGGCCGAGGTAGAGGGCGTCGATCGGCTTGATGCCCGAGAGCCACTGGCCGTCGGTCACCTCGCCGAAGGACTGGTTGTCGCTCTGGCGGCCGACGAAGTTCCACAGGAAGTAGCGCCAGTACATGAAGTTGAGCTGGTAGCTGAAGAAGTAGCGCCAGTTTTCGCCTGCGGTGGGGGCCGTGTAGCGTTCGCCGTCGTAGTAGATGGTCTTGCCCTTGCCGGCGCGACTCCACTTCAGGTAGCCGGCGATGTGGTAGTCCTGCGTGGACCACATGCGCGGGAAGAAGGAGAGGAACTCGGAGGGGTATTTGTAGTCGGTCACCGTTGCGCTGGCGTGGTAGCGGCCGTCCTCGTCGCTGAGGTAGTATTTGTTGTCATAGACCACCTCTTCGATGGGGGCGAGCGGCGTGGTGTACTGGGCGCCGAAGAGCAGCGGCTTGTTGCCGTACTGGTCGCGGTTGAGCAGGTAGAGCAGGCCGTAGGCGTTGTCGGGGTCGTTGCTGTTCATCGGCGGGTTGGCGGCGGCGCGGATCACCACCGAGGCGTAGCTGCAGTAGCCGATCATGATGACCGACAGGCACAGGAAAACGGTGTTGAGTACCACCTTCCCTGTGCGGTGGGTGATGTAGACCGCCGTGCCGAGTGCGGCGAAGACGAGCAGGATGAAGACGAGCAGGCCGCTGTTGGCCGGCAGCCCCAGGCCGTTCACGAACCAGCGGTCCACGACGGCGCCGACGGCCACCGTGTAGGGAATGATGAGGTTGTTGATGAAGAGCAGGATCGCCGCGGCCAGCAGGGTGACCTTCACGATGCCCCAGGCGGTGATGTTCTTGTACTTGCGGAAGTAGTAGATGAAGACCAGCGCCGGAATCGAGAGCAGGTTGAGCAGGTGGACGCCGATCGAGAGGCCCATCAGGTAGGCGATCAGCACCAGCCAGCGGTTGGCGTGGGGTTCGTCGGCCACCTCCTCCCACTTGAGCATGGCCCACAGCACCACCGCCGTGAAGAGCGACGAGAGGGCATAGACCTCACCTTCGACGGCCGAGAACCAGAAGGTGTCGGTGAAAGTGTAGGCGAGTGCACCCACCAGACCGGCTCCCATGATCGCCCAGGTGCGGGTGGCGGTCAGCTCGCCCTGCTGTCGGGCGACGAGCCTCCGGCCCAGGTGGGTGATGCTCCAGAAGAGGAACAGGATGGTGAAGGCGCTGGCCAGCGCCGACATCGTGTTGGCCATGGCGGCGACCGAGGCGGGGGTCGGCGCGAACATGGTGAACAGGCGGGTGATCATCATGAAGAGGGGCGCTCCGGGGGGATGTCCCACTTCGAGTTTATAGGAGGTGGCGATGAACTCGGCGCAGTCCCACAGGCTGGCCGAAGGTTCGATGGTCATCAGGTAAACGACCGCGGCGACGGCAAAGGTGAGCCAGCCGACCAGCCGGTCGCATTTCTTGAAATAGTTCATGAGTCCGTATTGCTATGTAGGCGGCCGTCGCGAGTACTCCGGCTGCAATCTGCAAAAATAAAAATAAAAGGAGGAAAACCGCCGATCGTCGGGGAGTTATCGGCGAAAGTTGCTAAATTTACAACCTGTAACGTCCCCGCGTCCGCCTGTCGGGCGGAGCCGGCCGTCGCCAAACCAAACCTTAGCAACCGAAACGATGGATAACAAACTGATGCTCTACAATACGCTGAGCAGGCGTAAGGAGCTGTTCGAACCGATAAATGCACCCCATGTGGGCATGTATGTCTGCGGCCCGACCGTGTACGGTGATCCGCATCTGGGTCACGCCCGTCCGGCAATTACCTTCGACCTGCTGTTCCGCTACCTCAAGTGGCTCGGCTACAAGGTGCGCTATGTGCGCAACATCACCGACGTGGGACACCTCGAACACGATGCCGACGAGGGCGAGGATAAGATCGCCAAGAAGGCGCGTCTCGAGAAACTCGAACCGATGGAGGTGGCTCATTATTATACGGAGCGCTACCGCGATGCCATGCGCGCGCTGGGCGTGCTGTCGCCCTCTATCGAACCGCTCGCTTCGGGTCACATCATGGAGCAGATCGCCTTCGTGGAACGTATCCTCGACAAAGGGTATGCCTACATCAGCAACGGGTCGGTCTATTTCGACGTGGAGAAATACAACCGGACATACCGTTACGGCGTCCTCTCCGGCCGCAAGCTGGAGGATATGCTGGGCGGAACCCGCGAGCTGGACGGTCAGGACGACAAACATTTGCCCGCCGACTTCGCCCTGTGGAAGAAGGCCACTCCGGAGCATATCATGCGCTGGCCCTCGCCGTGGAGCGATGGTTTCCCCGGCTGGCACATGGAGTGTTCGGCCATGAGTACCAAGTACCTCGGCGAACAGTTCGATATTCACGGCGGCGGCATGGACCTCATGTTCCCCCACCACGAGTGCGAACTGGCGCAGAATACGGCGGCCGACGGCCACGGATCGGCCAAATACTGGGTCCATAACAACATGATGACCATCAACGGGCAGAAGATGGGCAAGTCGCTCGGCAACTTCATCACGCTGGAGCAGATGTTTACGGGCAGCCATCCCCTGCTCGAACAGGCCTATTCGCCGATGACGATCCGTTTCTTCGTGCTACAGGCGCATTACCGCTCGACGCTCGACTTCTCGAACGAAGCGCTGCAGGCGGCCGAGAAGGGTCTCGACCGGTTGATGAAGGCCGTCGAGACGCTCCGGAAGATCAAACCGGCCGCCGCATCGACCGTGTCGGTAGATGACCTGCAGACCCGGTTCGAGGAGGCGATGAACGACGATCTCAATTCTCCGCTGGTGATTGCCGCCCTGTTCGACTGGGTGCGCATCATCAACCAGCTGCACGACGGCCAGCAGGCCATTGCGGCCGACGACCTCGAACGGCTGCGCAAGCTGGTCGATACGATCGTGTTCGACGTACTCGGCCTGCGCGACGAGAAGGGCGAGGAGGCCAACGATCTGGTGACGCCGCTGGTGGAGATGCTGCTCGAAATGCGTACCGCCGCCAAGGCCAACAAGGACTGGGCGACGGCCGACCGCATCCGTGACCGCATGGCCGAGATCGGCATCCGCGTCAAGGACCGCAAGGACGGTTACGACTGGGAGATCGAATAGGGCGCGGGTTTCCCTGCGCGGCAAAATGAAGCGGGCGGCCTGATTGACAGGCCGCCCGCTTTGTGTGCGGAAGGATCCGGTCAGATGACCGAAACCTGGTCGGGATGCAGTTTCATCTTGCGGAGCTGGAAGAAGATCAGGGCGGCGGCCAGTATGGCGGACAGGCAGTCGGCGATCGGCAGGCTGATCCAGACGCCTTTGGGGCCGTAGATGTCGGGCAGGATGGCCAGCAGCGGCAGCAGGAAGAGCAGCTGGCGGGTCAGCGACAGCAGGATGGCTTTCTGCGGTTTGCCGATGTATTGGAAGAAACCCGAGGAGATGATCTGGAATCCGACGATCGGGAAGGCGAGCAGGGCGGTCTTGAGGCCGAGTTCGGACACGGCGAGCAGGGTCTGGTCGGTCGTGAAGATGCCGGCTACCCAGTGGGGGAAGAAGTGGCCCAGCAGGAAACCGAAAGTGGTGACGCATACGGCGCAGAAGACCGTCAGCCGATAGACGGCGACCACGCGGCCGAACTGGCGGGCGCCGAAGTTGAAGCCCACGATCGGCTGCATGCCCTGGTTGAAGCCGTTTACGATCATGACGAAGAGCATCAGTACGCGGTTGACGATGCCGTAGGCGCCGATCGAAATGTCTCCGCCGGTGCGTTTGAGTGCGTTGTTGATGAAGATGACCACGATGCTGGCGCAGATGTTCAGCAGGAACGGAGCCAGACCGATCGACAGGATCTTCTGTACGATGGTACGCATGAAGCGGAACGTGCCGCGCTTGAGGTAGAGGAAATGCTTCTTGTTGAGGAAGTGGGTCAGCTCGAGGCCGAGGGCGGCGCACTGTCCGATGATGGTGGCGTAGGCCGATCCCTTGACGCCCCAGCCGAAGCCAAAGATGAACAGCGGGTTGAGGCAGACGACGATCAGCACGGTAATCAGCATGAAGGTCATCGCTTTCTTCGGGTAGCCGGAGGCGCGGAGAATCTCGTTCAGACCCAGGAATACGTGGGTCACGACGTTGCCCGACAGAATGATGCGCATGAAGTCGTGGGCGTAGGGGAGGGTCTCCTCGCTCGCACCGAAGCAGTACAGGATCGGGTCGAGAAAGATGAGGCCGATGATCGTGAGGCTGAGGCCGATGACGATGTTCAGCATGACGGCGTTGCTCAGGATCAGGAAGGCGCGCTGTTTGTTGCCCTGTCCCAGACGGATCGAGGTGAGGGACGAGGCGCCCACGCCGATGAGGGTGCCGAAGGCGGTCAGCAGGTTCATGAGCGGCATGGCGATGGCCAGGCCGCTCATGGCCATGGGGCCGACGCCGTGTCCGATAAAGATACTGTCGATGATGTTGTAGAGCGATGATGAGGACATCGCGATGATGGCCGGCAGTGCGTAGCGCTTCAATAGCTTGCCGACCGGCTCAGTTCCCAGCAGCTCCGGATTGTTTCGTGTCAATGCCATACGTGATTGTGCCGTCAGGGGGATCTCGGATGCGGGGCAGACGCGGGAGAAGAGGGCGTACAGGTGCTTTCCGTCCCTGAGGCGGTGCAAAGGTACGAAACATGTCCGAGATTGTACCGTCTTCGTCCGTCTGCCGGATGATTATTTTTTGAATATGCGGTTCCGGCCGGACTGTGCCTGTCGGGACGAACCGTCCGGCGAGGGCAAGATGAGCCGGTGGGGGCATATATATAAGGAGTGGTGGAACGGTTGGATGGAGTGAAGGAAAACTTTTGCTTTCCTCCTTTTTGCGCTCACCTTTTTTTTATATTTGTGTGGCTTTTCGGCGGCGAGTGCCGAAGCCGGAAAAAAGCGGAAAGAGATCTATGAAGAAACTTTGGCTGGCCTTCGGGTTGGGGCTGCTCGTATGGAGCAGCGCATGCAACCGGCAGGGAAAGACGGATGAGGTCGATATTATTCAGGAGTATGTGTCGAAAGGCGAGGTGATCGTCGCCGATTCGTTGCCCGTGGCGCTGAGTCTCGATACGGGATGCGGGCGAGCCGTTATCCGGAAGGCGCCGACGCGCCCCGTGGAGGTGGTGTTCGAGGTGAAGGATGCCGACTGGCTGTATGGTGAGATCATGGATGTGAGCGATACGGCCAACATCCGGATCAGTCAGATCATCATGCCGGACGGCAGCGGCGACGGGCCGTTCGGCCGCCGTATCGTGCGCGATTTGCCGATGCGCGGCACCTATCGTCTCCGAATAGGTGAAAATATGATGGCGGGCGACGCCTGGGGAGGAGATTTCTATCTGGAACTCTGCCTGGGAACCAAGATCCCCTATCAGTCGGGATGCAACTATTTTGTGCGCAACGATTATGAGGCGGAGACGCTGCCTTCGCCGATTATCACCTCCCAGGAGGAGTTCGATGCCGTTTTCGGCGGAGCGGCCGTGATGGGGGCGCAGCCGACCCCGATCGACTTTTCCCGTCAGTATGTGATTGCGCTGATCGAACCGGCAACCGATCAGGCCGTCCATCTGGTGGTCGAGAACCTCGTGAAGATCGACGGCAAGCTGATTCTGAAGTATCGGAGGGAGGTCGGCGACAAACGTTCCTATTCCGTGCGCCCGTTCCTGATGGTGGTGGTCGATGCGATGTACGACGGCCCCGTGCAGTTGGTCGAAGGGTGACGCACCCCTGCGTCGCGTCGGGGCAAATGACGGAAAAACGACCGCGCAACGAACGAAAAACGGCCGTTTCGCGTTATGTAGCAAACATAAATCATCTGTATTCCCATGCGGTCCTATTTTCAATGCCATATTGGCGGCAGCCGGCTGTTCGTGCTGTGGCTGCTGGCTCTTGTGCTGGCGGCGGGAGCGTCGGCGGCTGTGCGTCTGGTGTTGCCGGAGCCGCAGGCCGACCCCGTTTTCGACGGCCGGTTCCTGCTCGGCATCCTTGGTTACATGCTGGGCGGCATCTGCCTGCTGGCCGCCCAGTGTTTGGTGTATTACCGGTTCGTGCAGGCGACTTTGCGCGGCAGTTCGCTGTATGGTGAGGCGATCGAGGCCGAGTATGACCCCAAACGGTATCTGCGCCTTTGCGCCAAAAACATTCTGCTCAGCGTGGTGACCTGCGGCATCTGGCTGCCGTGGATGGTCGTGTCGCTGATCCGTTATTTTGCCTCGCCGGTCATTCACCGGCTTTTCCTGTGCGAGGAACCGATTTATCGCGGGCGGGGCAGCGTGCTGTTTGCATACGGGGTGCTGTTTGGCGTTGTGCCGGTGGTGATCATCCCCTTTGCCGCAGCCTGTTTTGTGCTGACCGGCGGCATGGCGGTCTCTGGCGTGCTGCTGCTGATCGTGGCGGTCGGCCTGCTGGCCTGTCTGAAGGCTCTGACGCTGCGTTATTTCGTGAACTTCGAGGTGGGACGCAAACGGCTGTGTACGACAATACGAAGCTGGCGGGCGGGCGGATTCGTCTTCGGGCAGTTCCTGCTGCTTGTCCTGACCTGCGGTATTTATGCACCGATGGCGTTGTTGCGTATCTGGCGTTATTATGCCGACCGGACGGTACTCGGCGAGGAGCGGGTGGAGATCCGTTTCGGCTTTTCGTCGAATGGGCTGCGCGACTACGGCAGACTGCTGTTGCAATGGCTGTTGGTTGCGGTGAC
Organism: uncultured Rikenellaceae bacterium; assembly: GCA_949287525.1. Taxonomy (GTDB): domain Bacteria; phylum Bacteroidota; class Bacteroidia; order Bacteroidales; family Rikenellaceae; genus Tidjanibacter. Next base: position 59,670 of record CASEGL010000007.1, on the reverse strand, counting down.
GGCCGGCCTCTATTTCCCGTGGGGCTATGCGCGGACGATGGAGCTGCTGATCGGACATACCTACGTTGAGGAGGTCGAACCCGATGATGCGGAGCTGATGCCGGCCGATTATCGGTAACTTTTCGGAACAAATCCGTGTGAAAAATGCGAAAAGGCGGAATCGTCGTATGATTCTGCCTTTTTGGCATGGTTTTTGCTACTCAAATAGTAGGAATAGTTCGGAAAACTCCATGTTTTGCTAAGAAAAGGTGAACAATAGGGAAAAGGTTTTTGCGTTAGTTTTCCGAAGACATCCGAAAAAGGTTTCTTCATTTATTTAAGTTTGGGTTAGTAGTTTTGGGATTCTGTGTCCCAAAAATAAGGCAGGAGGCCATTGCGATGATGCCCTCCTGTTTTTTGTGCCTTGGCGGCCTCTCTATTCGTGGTGGTAGGGGGTGTTGTGGATGATCGAGAAGGCGCGGTAGAGCTGTTCGGCGAAGATGGCGCGGATGATCTGGTGCGAGAAGGTCATCCGCGAGAGCGACAGCAGGGCATCCGCCCGATCATATACTGCCTTCGAGAAACCGTAGGGGCCGCCGATCACGAAGCAGATGCGCCGTCCGCCCGCCGCCAGGCGCCGCTCCAGCCACGAGGCAAACTCGACCGAGCGCAGTTCGTCGCCCTTCTCGTCGAGCAGCACGACGGTGTCGCCCGTTGCGAACTGGCGCAGCAGCATTTCGCCTTCGGCCTGTTTCTGTACCTCGGCGGGCAGCTTCTTGCTGCTGCGCACGTCGGGCAGAAAGACGATCGAGAATTTCGCATAGCGGTTGATGCGCTTGGCGTAGTCGGCAATGAGGGCGGCAATCTCCGGCGAATCGGTCTTGCCGATGGCGATCAGGTCGATGTCCATGCGGTTACTGGTTTTGTGCGTCCGTTTCCGGCGTTATGCAGAGGTCGGAGTTCCATTCCCCCTCCGCTCCCGCATAAATGACGGGCAGATCGGGATCGGCCTCTCGGAGCCACAGGTAGGTTTTATAAAGGTTGTAGCCGTTGCCGCTTGCTTCGCCCAGCGACCGGCCGACAATGCAGACGTGGTTGCGCGAGCGGTAGTACATGGCCTGTGTGCGGTTCATGTATTCCTTCAGCCAGGCGGGGTCGTTGCTCGGTGTGCCGCCCGTGCGGCGGTCGTCGGCACGGTAGGCAGTACCGATGGCGGCCTGGTCGATGACATACATGCCCAGTTCGTCGCAGAGGTCATAGAACCAGTAGGGTTGCGGACGGTGGGGCCACAGCGTGTCGTACCCCTCCTTTTTCAGCCGGCGGATGTCGGCCTGCAGCGCCTTGGGCGTAGAGGCATCGTAACGTGCGATGCGCAGGCGGATCGGTTGGCCGTTGCGGAAGATCTGTCCGTTGCCGAAGGAGGTCTGGCCGAAACCGGTTCGGAAGGGAATGTATTCCAGAATGCGGTCGCCGTGGCGCACGAACAGGTTGCCCGTATACAGGCGGGGCGAGGAGGCGCTCCACAGGTTTTGGGCTGCTCCGCAAACGGGCATTTCGACATGCAGCGTGTCCAGCGAGTGGCCGTTCAGCGTTACCGGCCAGGTGAGGAAGTCCTCTACTTTCCCTTTCGGCGTGAAGACATCGAGGCAGAGGGTGAATGTGTCGGCGGAGGCGGTCGCGTTTTCGACGGCCACCTCGGCATAGATCGTACCCGAACCGTCTTCGTTCAATATGGTGCCGACCGTGTAGTCGCGGATGCGCAGGCGCGGCTGGGCATAGAGGAAGCAGCCGGTGAGTGCGGGACGCGAGTCGGCCAGCGCCGATTCGGGTTCGTCCGTGTCGTTCGGCACCGTGATGACGACGCTGTTGGCTGCGCCGGGTCGCACGCAGGACTGGATCTCGAATTCGGAGGGGACGCCGCTGTCGCGAGCCGACCCGATCTCCGTGCCGTTCACGGTGACGAAGTGGCTGTTGCGGCTGCCTTCGGTATGGAGGATGATGATGCGGTCGGCCCAGAATTCCGGCGGTACGAACGAGAAGGAGTAGTGCGTGCCGGTCGAGTCGGCCGTCTCGCGGAACTGCTCGACCGGCAGGTAGTTCCAGTCGGCATTGCGGTCAGCGGCGGCTGCCGTTGCCCGAATGGTGTAGCTCATGAATTCGCTGCGCAGGTCGCTCCGGTTGCGGTTGCCGGTCGTAGGCAGAGCGAGTCCCTCCGGAGCGGCGGCCGTCGAGCGGACGGTTCCCGCCAGCAGGCACACGGCGGCGAGCAGGGACGATAACAGGTTATGTCTCATCGTCTTGATCCGTTACAGGTTGCGTACCGTTCGGAAGTCGGCTTCGCGCACCGCTTCGTCCTGTGCCTCCAGTCCGTAGCCTACGGCCATCGAAAGGTCGCTCTCGGCGTGGAGGTCGTCGGCTGCCAGGGCGTCGAGCTTCCCGGCGGCTTCGGCGCCGGCCTGCCGTGCGGCGGCGATCTCGTCGGACGAGGGGGCGTGGCCGAGCTGTTCGCCGAGGCGCGCCATGGCCCATCCGGCCGCGTAGCTGTCATAATGGGCGTCGGCCTGGCGCAGGGCGGCCAGCACGCCGTCGATGGTGTTGCAGGTGTCGTCGGCAATTGCGTCGAGCAGGGCGTTCACGGCGGCCAGCGGCAGATACTGGCCGCAGAGGTCGGTCCAGCTGCCGGCACCCTGCGGGTCGGGTTCGGCCGCGAGGGCAAGCAGGGCGCCCAGCTGGCGTTCGCAGGCCATGCGGTAGAGGCGGATGCCGCGCCGCAGCATGGCCGTGCGGATGCGCAGGCGCTGGTGGATGACCAGGTCGCCCGTCGCTTTGGCCTGCAGCTCTTCGCACAAGGCCAGTCCGCGGGCGATGCGCTCGGCCAGGTAGGGGTTCTCCGCCTCGAAGCGGATGATGTCGCCGGCGTGGGCGTCGCGGCGGTCGCGGGCCGGCCATTTGGCAAAGTCGCGCTTCGGGCCGCAGGCGGCCAGGTTGGCGGCCGGCATCAGCCACGACTGCCCCTCCTGCTCGACCAGCAGCGAGAAGGGGAAGGATTCGGTATCCGGATGGCATTTGTGGCGGCCGATGACGGTCGTGAAGGCGCCGTCGAGTGCGGGCAGCATCATGTAGGCGTCGCTGCCGTATTTGCAGCCCCGCTGGTGGATGCCCTGGTGGAAGGGGCCCGACTTGAGCAGGTGGTTGCTCTGGTTGGTGCCGCTGCCGGCATTGAAGAACGAGAAGAGTCCGGCGATCAGCAGGGTGGACTTGTGGTGCGAGATGGTGTAGGGACCGGCCAGTACGCTGCACAGTTCGCCGTTCTCGCAGTGGCTGCCCGCAAAGAGCAGGGAGTCGGTCACGGAGAGGGCGGAGACGTGCGTGCCGTTGCCGAAGAAGCAGCGTTCGCCCGTGGTGCCGTTATCGACGATGCTGTTGCCGCAGACGATGAAGTCGCGCAGGCGGACATCCGCACCGATGTAGGTGCGCTGGCCGGCGAACGAGTGGATGGTGCCGTTGGCCAGCGACGATACGCCCTCCAGCACGGCATCGGGTCCCACGCAGACGTTGCGCAGGATGCCGCAGGCGCGGATGCGGGCGTTTTCGCCGATCGTTCCCATTGACGAGGCGGCCGGTACGGTGTATTCCCGCTCGATCATGCGGGCAAGTTTCTCCGCTACTTCCGGACGGTGGCGATAGATGGCGATCAGGTAGGCCAGCTGGGCGGTCAGGGCGGGGAAGAGCGGCACTTCGCGTCCGCCCCCTTCATTGATGACCGCCACGGGGATGCCGCAGCCGAAACTGCTGCGGCCGACCGTCTCGACGATGGCCGTCTGTTCGATGCGGGCGCCTCGCCGGATGTCGCAGTTGGCGATGGTGCCGACGTTGCGGAGCGTGACTTCGCCTGCGATGAGCAGGTCGCCTCCGAAGCTGCAGTTGGCAATGCGTGCGGGCGAGAAGTCTTCCGTCACGGCGATGCGGCTCCAGTCGTCCGCCGTGCATCCCTGTGCGATGAGCTGCCGACGTTGGTCGTCGGAGAGGGGTTTGTATTCGTTCATGGCGTTTGTCTCTTTGGATAAGGTGTCCGGCCGGTGCTGTTGCGCCGCCGAACATCCAACAAAGGTATCGGTTTTGTGCCGAAACCGCAAGATTTTCCGGCGGATAGCCTGCCGTCCGGCGGCGGTTTCGTGCGAATTGCACTCCTTTTGCGGCGGAGTGGTGCCAGAAGTCGGAAAAAATGACGATATTTGCGTTAATTAAAAAGTTTTACAACAGTTAAAAAGTTTCACGCAATGTCGAGAGAAAAAAGGACGATGATCGCGGAACTGTTGCGTTCCGGCGAGGTGAATACGGATGTGGTCGTAAAAGGTTGGGTGAGAACCAAACGCGGCAATAAGAATGTGGCTTTTCTGGCGCTGAATGACGGTTCCACGATAAATAACATCCAGATCGTAGTCGATGTCGCCTCTTTCGACGAGGAGCTGCTCAAACGCATTACCACCGGCGCCTGCCTCTGTGTGCGGGGCCGTCTGGTCGAGTCGGCCGGTGCCGGACAGCGCGTCGAGGTACAGGCTCGCGAGATCGAACTCTACGGTACGGCCGATCCGGAAACTTATCCGCTACAGAAGAAGGGCCATACGCTGGAGTTCCTGCGTGAAATCGCCCACCTGCGTCCCCGCACCAATACGTTCGGAGCCGTATTGCGCATCCGCCACGCCATGGCGTTCGCCATCCACAAATACTTCAACGACCGCGGTTTCTACTACCTGCATACGCCGATCATCACTGCTTCGGATGCCGAAGGCGCCGGCGCGATGTTCCAGGTGACGACGCTCGACCTGAAGAACCTGCCCCGCACCGAGGACGGCCGCGTGGACTATGCACAGGACTTCTTCGGACGTTCGACCAACCTGACCGTGTCGGGTCAGCTCGAAGGCGAGTTGGGTGCGCTGTCGCTGGGTCAGATCTACACGTTCGGCCCGACGTTCCGTGCCGAGAACTCCAACACGCCGCGCCACCTGGCCGAGTTCTGGATGATCGAGCCGGAGATGGCCTTCTATGAACTGGAGGACGACATGGATCTGGCCGAGGACTTCCTCAAATACCTGATCCGCTATGCGCTCGACAACTGCATGGAGGATCTGGAGTTCCTCAACAAGATGTACGACGACGAACTCATCGAGCGGCTGCGCATGGTGGTCAGCGAAGACTTCGTCCGCCTCAACTATACCGAAGGTATCGAGATCCTGAAAAACAGCGGTCAGAAATTCGAGTTCCCGGTTGATTGGGGATGCGACCTGCAGAGCGAACACGAACGCTATCTGGTCGAGAAGCACTTCAAGCGTCCGGTGATCCTCATCAACTACCCGAAGGACATCAAGGCCTTCTACATGAAACAGAACGACGACGGCAAGACCGTGCGTGCCATGGACGTACTGTTCCCGAAGATCGGCGAGATCATCGGCGGTTCGGAGCGCGAGGCCGATTACGAAAAACTCGACCGCCGCATCAAGGAACTGGGCATGAGCATGGATACGCTGTGGTGGTACATGGACACCCGCCGCTTCGGCTCGGCACCGCACAGCGGTTTCGGTCTGGGCTTCGAGCGTCTGCTGCTCTTCGTGACGGGTATGGCCAACATCCGTGATGTGATTCCTTTCCCGCGTACGCCGAAGAACGCCGAATTCTGATTTTCCATTCAAAGAGAAAGATAACGTGGACGGGCGTTTACAGGCTTTCAGCGGTCTGTAAACACCCGTCGTTCGTTTAGCGGAGTCGAAGTGGTGGAATCGGACGGAAAAATACCGCATACGGCAGGCTGTTGTTTCGGTAAGGCCGGCCCGCCCCCAAACAAATGACAGAAACATAACTATGGCATTTATCAGTCAGAAACAGGTACTCAAACAGTTGCAGAAACTCTCGCCGCAGCAGATCCAGACGGTCAAGCTGCTGGAGTTGCCTACGCTGCAGTTCGAACAGCGCATCCGGCAGGAGATCGAGGAAAATCCCGTGCTGGAAGAGGAGGCGGCCGAAGAGAGCGGCGACAGCAGCGAGGATGCCGGCATGCCCAAGGAGGTGTCGATGGACGAGTATCTGCGTGAGGCCGAAACACCCTCCTACAAATCCTATGTGAACAACTATTCGCGGGATGACAAGACCCGTCAGACCGTGCTGTTCGAGGGAGCCAGCCTGCAGGAGCATCTGTTGGAGCAGCTCGCCTACCGCGACCTGCCTCAGGACCAGGTCGAGCTGGCGCGATATATTGTCGGCAACATGGATGACGACGGCTACCTGCGTCTGGATCTCCAGTCGATAGCCGACGACATAGCGTTCACCTATGGACGGGAGGTCGAGCTGCCCGCGTTGGAGCGCGGACTGCGCATTGTCCAGACGCTCGACCCGCCGGGCGTGGGGGCGCGCGACCTGCGGGAATGCCTGTTGCTGCAGCTGGAGCGGATTGAGCATCCCTCCGAGGCACAGGCGCTGGCCATCAAGATCCTGCGCGACTGTTTCGCGGAGTTTTCCAAACGGCATTTCGGCAAGATACTGGCCCGTTACGACATCTCGGAGGAGCAGTTCAAGGAGGCGGTCGAGGAGATCCAGCGGCTGTCGCCCAAGCCGGGCAACCTCTACAACGAGGGGGGCAATGTCGCCACGCCGTATGTCGTTCCCGATTTTATTCTCGAAGAGCATGACGGCGAGCAGCGGCTGCGGCTCAATTCCTGCAACGTACCCGAACTGAAGATCAACCGGAAATATGCCGACGTGATCCGCCGTATGAGCGGTTCGCCCGACGGCCGGCAGTCCAGGGAGGAGCGCGAGGCGTTGCAGTTTGTCAAGAACAAGATCGACTCGGCCAAGTGGTTCATCTCGGCCATCCGCCAGCGTCAGGATACGCTGATGCGCACCATGCAGGCGATCTACGACTACCAGCGTCCCTATTTTGTCGATGGCGACGAGAGCAAGCTGCGGCCGATGATCCTGAAGGACATTGCCGATCGGGTGGATCTCGACGTATCGACCGTGTCGCGCGTGGTGAGCGGCAAGTTCATCCAGACGCCGTTCGGCATCATCCCGCTGAAGAAACTCTTTTCGGAGGGCATGCAGACCGACAGCGGCGAGGAGGTTTCGGTGTACGAAATCAAGAAGATTCTGCTGGACTGTGTCGGACGGGAGGACAAGCGGAATCCCATGACGGATTCCGATCTGATGGATGTGCTGAAGAACATGGGCTACCACATCGCACGCCGCACGGTGGCCAAATACCGCGAAACGCTGGGGATTCCCGTGGCGCGTCTGCGGAAAGAGTTGTGATGCATTCGACCCGGCTGGGGAATGTACGGTAAATAAATAAGAATATGAAGCATTTGATTGCAAGGATGATGCAGGCGGTCAGGCGGTTTACGGCAACGGATTTTGCCTTGCTGAAATTGTGCTGCCTGCAGATAGGGGTGCTGCTGGGGATCTATTTCCGCGACGCCCTGTTGCCGTATGCGGGATGGATCTGGCTGCTGGCCGGCCTGATGTTCGGGTACCTCTGCGTGCGGATCATATGGCACTATTGGAGTGGCCGCTCGTCACGCTGACGACGGAGAAGGAATGCAAAAAAACGGATACCGCCGGCGGTATCCGTTTTTTTTGTTTGACACGTGGCGGGTCAGTTTGTCGTGATGCCGTCGTGGATGCCTTTCAGGGAGAGTCCCCAGCGACCCTGGGCGCGGAGCGTCTGTTCGATGATGTCGCGCACACAGCCCTTTCCGCCTCCGAATTCGGAGACGTAGCGGGAGGCTTCGATCGCCTCGCTGGCTGCATCCGCCGGACAAACGGGAATGCCTACCGCCCGCATGCACTCCACGTCGGGAATGTCGTCGCCCATGAAGATCACGTTGTCGGGATTCAGCCCGTGGCGCTCGCAGATGTCATGCAGGACGGCGATCTTGTCCGAAACGTGCGAGTGGAACTCCGTCACGCCGAGGTAGCGGAAACGGCTTTCGAGGGTTCGGCCGCGGCCGCCGGTGATGACGAAGATCTTGTAGCCCTGCTTCAGTGCATAGCTCACGGCATAGGCGTCTTTGGCATTGTAGGCGCGCAGGTAGTCGGTGTCGGGTAATGGAATGAACGTTCCGTCGGTGAATACGCCGTCGATGTCGAATACGAAAGCCTCGACCCGCGCTATATCTTCTTTGAAATTTCCCATATGCTGTTGCTTAATAATTGATAGATCGCTGTGTAGTTCGGGTCGGCCTCGCCTTCCAGCAAGGCCAGGTGGCGCCGGAGCGTGATGGTGTCGTGTCGCGCGGCGGGGCCGGTCTGTACGGCGGCCGGATCGGCAACGGAAAGCGCCTTGTCGATCGTCTCATGGATGAGCGGACGGAGCAGGGCGGCGTTGATGTCGGCCTCCTCCAGCAGGCGGGTGGCGCGGGCGAGCAGGTGGTTGGTGAAGTTGCAGGCAAACACGGCCGCAACATGGATGCGGTTGCGCATGGCGCTGTCGGCTGCCACCACCCGTTCCGAAAGAGCCGCCGCAGCCGTTTCGATGCACGTTTGCGCCGTCCGGTCGGAGGCTTCGGTCAGCAGCGGTACCGACCGGAAGTCGATGGTGCGGCCGGACGAGAAGGTCTGGAGCGGATAGAGAACGCCCCGATGAGGGGTTGCGCAGCGGAGGGCATCCAGTCCCAGCCCGCCGGCCGTATGAGCGACAACGGCTTCCGCAGGTGCGGCCAGCCGGCCGGACAGTTCGCCGACGGCCGCATCGCTCACGGCAATGAGGTAGAGGTCGGCGGCGCCGACCGTTTCGGGCGAGGAGGTGTAGCCGGTGCCGTAGCGTTCGGCCAGTTCCCTGCCCCGCACTTCGTTGCGGGCGCATATCTCCTGCAGGCGGAGTCCTGCCGTGGCTGCGATGGCGCGGGCGAATGCCGCGGCCACGTTGCCGCTACCTATGATCGTTATCCTCATCGTGAAGCAGGTCGGTCAGCAGTACGTTTTCGCCCGAGGCGGCCAGGTTGGCCGTCATGGCATCGAGTTGTTCCGATGCCGCGCGCAGGAAGCGGTTGCCGTTCGTGTCGCGGATGGAGGTGCCGGTGTGTTCCGTGAGCGAGATGATGTCGCACAGGGTCAGGGAATGAATGTCGCGCGCCGGAATGTAGCGTTTGGTCTTATGGCTTTTGTCGGACGTGATGGCAACGATGATTTTCGCCTCGTCGAGCGTATAGGCCACGTCGCGCACCAGACGTACCGGCAGATGGAGCGTATGGGCGATCTCCGTGGCCGAGATGCCTCCCTCGTTGCGCAGGTAGCTGCGGATAATAATCAGCAGCGAGGCGATCATCACCTTGCGGCGGTTGTCCGTGCAGATGGTCTGTGCGTTCTGCTCCTGTACGAAGCTGTTTACGTTCTGGAAGGCGAAGGAGAGTTCGGCTCCGAAGAGGATGATCTGCCAACTGACCTGAATCCAGAACAGGAAGAGCGGGATGGCCGCGAAACTGCCGTAGATGATGTTGTAGGACGAGACGCTGTTCTGGAGCGAGATGTAGAACAGCTGGAAGGCCGAGAAGGCGATGGCGGCGAACAGGGCGGCCTGTGCGGCGTAGCCGAAATTGACCTTCGTGTTGGGAATCAGTTTGTAGGAGGCGGCCAGGATCAGCCAGATGAGGGCAAAGGAGATTGTCCAGTAGAGCAGGCCGTCGGAGAAGGGGACGTGGATCGCCAGCAGGTGGCGGATGTAGGAGAGGATGATGATGAGCAGGGTGACCACCAGTGGCAGGATGAAGATGACGGCCGTGTAGGTGCTGGCCTTGCGGGTGACGCTGCGCGACTGTTTGACCTCCCAGATGGCATTGAAGGCACTCTCGACGTTGCCGAATACGCTGGCGGCAGCCCACACCAGCACGACCATACCCGTGATGGCCACCAGTCCGCCGCTGGTGCGCATCAGCACGTTGTTGATGAAGGTGAAGGCATTGGCGATCAGTGCCTCGCTCTGCGGAAAGCGGTCGTAGAGATACTCTTCGAGGGTGTTCTCGAATCCGAAGCCCTTGATGATGCCGAAGCCCAGCGCGAGAAAAGGCACCAGCGACATGAGCGTGTAGAAGGTCAGCGCGGCGGAGTGAACCACCGTGTTGTGCTGGCGGACGCCCTGGGCGGTGTAGAGGATCAGGCGCACCTGCCGCACGAGCCACCATTGCTTTCGGGAGTCGGTCTCTTCGGGAGTCTTGTGCCACACGTCGCCGATGAATTCCTGTATTTTCTTGAAAAAAGATTTCGTATTCACGGAGGATGTGCTTTGCGGAACCGGCCAATCGGTTCCCGTTTCCTACAAAGTTATCTCTTTTAATTCGATTACCCAAAGCGATTCGCCGATTCCGGTGAAAGCCAGGCGGGTTTCGCCCCCTTCGCGGATGCCGAGCCGGCGGGCAAGGGCGGTACTGCCCTGCGGGAAGCGGTGCAGGTATATTTCGGCCGAGCGGATGCCCCTTTCGCGCAGGGAACGTTTGAGGCGGGCGGGGTCGAACCGTTCGCAGGAGACGATGGCGAAGAGCCGTCCCAGCGGCGGTCGGTCGGGCAGCCGGTTGAGGAACAGGTAGCCCCCGTCGGGTGCGGAAAAGGCGTCGGGCAGGCAGGCGGCTGCATAGCGGACCGTCGTGCGGGTTACGCGCAGCGCCACGTCGGGCATGAGCAGGTAGCCGTACGGCGGCGCGAAGGGGATCGGCGGTGCTGCAGGCGTTTCGTCGGCGGAGAACCACACCTCACCCCGGCCGAGTACGGTGGCGCCCACGGCAGGGGCGTCGATCGCATCGCCCGTTTCGGCGAGCAGCTCCTTGCATTCGCCGTGTTGCGAGATGGCGCGCACGCGGCTGCGGCTGCCGAAGATGCGGAAGGCCTCGGCCACGTCGAACAGGGGCGACAACTTGACGGCGATGCGGGGCGTCAGTCGGCGCAGCAGGGGAAGCAGCGCGCGGATGTCGGGGCGGCACTCCTCCAGCAGCACCAGTTTGCGCCCCGTTTCGCTGCGCCGGTCGGGATCGGCATAGATCAGGTCGGCCGTGCCGCCCGCCTCGGCAAAGCGTTGCAGGAAGGCCTCGGCCGTGTCGTTCACGACCGTGATGTTCGTGACGCCCAGTCGGGCGAAGTTGATGCGCGCCGCCTCGGCCACCGCTTCGTCGCGCTCGACGGTGATGACCTCGGCGAACCGCTGCGACAGGGCGAACGCATCGACGCCCAGCCCGCAGGTGAGGTCTATGCAACGGCGACCCGTCCACTCCTTGCAGGCGGCGGCCTCCTCGCTGCTCGACTGCTCGAAGGCCAGCGAGGGAATGATGGCGCGGGCGGCAAAGTAGGAGGGCAGTTTGCGGCGGGCGCGTTGCAGGTATTTTACCTGGGTGGCGACCAGCGCCGCGTGCGGCAGCCGTTTGTCGAGGGCGACGGCTGTCGGGTCGCGGTCGATGTTCGCCTCGACGGCCGCGCGCAGTTCGGGGGCATCCAGCAGGAGGATCTCTTCGCGTGTCATGGTTGCAGGGTTTTGTCCGGCAGCGGGAGCGTGCTGCGGGTGGAGGTTCGGTAACGGTGGTAATGCAGCATGGCCAGTCCGGCAGCGGCCAGCAGGAGATAGGCTGCCAGCGTCTCGGCAGCCGACAGGCGGAGGGGCAGCGACGCCCAGTTCCGGCGGGCGGCCGTGGCGATCAGGTCGTTCTGGAAGCCGGCCGCGGTATTGAGGACGGTCGAGAAGAGACCGTGCAGGGCGGGGACCGGTGCAAGGATCCACAGCAGGGCGAGCAGCACGGTGATGTTGGCCGTCAGGATGAGCAGTGGGTTGATGACCAGTCCGATCAGCGGGATCCGGCCGAAGTGGTACGAAACCAGCGGCAGGGTGGCGAGGGTGGCGACCAGTCCGACTATGAATACGCTCCAGATCGCATTGGCGGCACGGAAGCGGCTCCGCACGGCGGCATGGAGCGGCGGGTAGAGCAGGAATATGCCGGCTACGGCCGCAAACGAAAGCTGGAAGCTGACGTCGAACAGGTAGTTGGGCCACAGGAGCAGCATGACGGAGGCCGTGGCGCACAGCAGATTGACGCCCGATCGCGGACGCGACAAGGCCAGCGCCAGCTGCACGCCGGAGAACATGGCGGCGGCGCGCACGACCGAGGGCGAAAGCCCCGTCAGGGCGGCATAGCCCCAGATGGCGGCCAGCGCCAGCAGATTGCGGATCAGATGCCCTCCGCGCAGGGCGGCCAGCGGCCACAGCAGCAGGTTTACCAGCAGTGCGACGATGCCGACGTGCAGTCCCGACACGGCCAGCAGGTGGGAAGCACCCGTTACACCGTAGCGGTCGCGCAGCGTGGTGTCGATGGCATGGCGGTCGCCGGTGGTCATGGCGGCCGTCGTGGCGAAGGCGTCGGGACGCAGGTCGAGGCGTGCCAGCCGTTCGGTGGCCTCCTGCTGGAGGCGGGAGGCACGGGTGCGGAGCGTCTGGCGGCTGTCGGGCAGGCGGATCAGCTGCTGGCGGCTGTCGATCCACAGCGAGGCGCTGTAGCCGCGCCGTTGCATCAGCCGGCCGTAGGCGGCATAGGCTCCGCTGCCCGGATCACCGGCATAACCGGTGGCGACCAGCCGGTCGCCGGCCGCAATGCGGTGGAGCGTGTCGAGCCGTACCATCACCTTTTCGTTCGCGCGATGCCAGGTTGTCGTGTCGCCGGTGCAGGGGCGGAACGAGGCGATGCGGGCCGTAGCCCGTTGCCAGCTGCCCGAGACGACGGGTGCGTCGGTGATCTCCAGGGTCAGGAGCAGCCGCTGGTGGCGGGGCAGCACCGTGCCGGGACGGGTGGCGCAGGTCGTTGCGGCGGCGCAACAGATGATGGCCGCATAGGTGCAGAGCGAGGAGAGGGTGTCGTTGCGGCGGCAGAGCCACATGCCTGCCAGCGCAAGGGCGGCCACCGCAACGGCCGCTCCGGTCGGTACGGGCCACAGGTCGGCCGCAAGAATCCCTGCGACGATGGCCGGAAGGATCTTCGCAAACGGAGCGGGCGGTATGGGACGGGGTGCGTGCAATGCGGTGGAAAGTGTGGTGAAAGGAGGTTCGGTGGATGTCCCGCAGCCGACTTTGCTGAAGGGGCGGGCTGCGGGGCGGCTATTTGCCCCAGCTCTCGCGGTCGAGGCTGCGGTAGTTGATCGCTTCGGCCACGTGTGCCGGACGGATGTCGTCGCACCCCTCCAGGTCGGCGATGGTGCGCGCCACCTTGACGATGCGGTCGTAGGCGCGTGCCGAGAGGTTCAGCCGCTCCATGGCGCGGGCGAGCATGGCGTTGCAGGCCTCGTCGAGAGGGCAGAAGCGGCGCAGCATGGCGGCATTCATCATGGCGTTCGTGTGGACGCCCTCGATGCCGGCAAACCGGTCGGCCTGTCGGGCGCGGGCGGCGATCACCCGCCGGCGGATGTCGGCCGACCGTTCGCGCGGCACCTCGTCGGTGATCTCCTCAAAGGGGACGGGTGTCACCTCCACGTGCAGGTCGATGCGGTCGAGCAGCGGGCCGGAGATGCGGTTGAGGTAGCGGAAAACGGATCCGGCGCTGCATACGCACTCCTTGGTCGGATGGTTGTAATAGCCGCACGGACAGGGGTTCATGGCGGCCACCAGCATGAAGTTGGCCGGATATTCGATCGTGTATTTGGCGCGCGAGACGGTCACCTTCTTGTCTTCGAGCGGCTGTCGCAGGATCTCCAGCACGCTGCGTCCGAATTCGGGCAGCTCGTCGAGAAAGAGGATGCCGTTGTGGGCGAGCGAAATCTCGCCGGGCTGCGGATTCGAGCCGCCGCCGATCAGCGCCACCTGCGAGGCGAGGTGGTGCGGCGCGCGGAAAGGCCTGCGCGTGAGCAGCCCCCGTTCGCTGCCTATCTTGCCGGCCACGGAGTGGATCTTGGTCGTTTCGAGCGACTCGGCGGCCGTCATGGGAGGCATGATGGAGGGCATCCGGCGGGCGAGCATCGTCTTGCCCGAGCCGGGCGAACCGATCATCAGCACATTGTGGCCCCCCGCGGCGGCCACTTCGAGGGCGCGCTTGACCTGCAGCTGCCCCTTGACGTCGGCAAAATCCTCCTCATAGGGGGTGTCACCGGCCGATTGTCCGGCAGGCGCGTTGCGGAACAGCTCGATGGCCGTCTGGCCGTTGAGGAAACCGACCACCTGGGTGAGCCTGTCGGCGGCGATCACCTCCAGCCCCTCGACCACGGCGGCCTCCGGCGCATTCTCGCGGGGCAAGATGAATCCCCTGAAACCCGCCTCGCGGGCGCGCACGGCGATGGGCAGCGCACCGCGGATGGGGCGGATTCCGCCGTCGAGCGACAGTTCGCCCATAATCAGGTATCGGTCCAGCAGGGTGGACGACACCTGTTCCGTGGCGGCGAGGATGGCCGTGGCGATGGTCAAGTCGAGCGCCGACCCCTCCTTGCGGATGTCGGACGGAGCCAGATTGACCACGACCTTCTTGCCGGGCATGTGCAGCCCGCTGTTGGCGAATGCCGAGCGGATGCGCTCCTGGCTTTCGCGCACGGCGTTGTCGGGCAGCCCCACTAGGAACATGCCCAGTCCGGGGGTGATGTTGGCCTCGGTCTCGACGATCAGGGCGTCGATGCCGATCAGCGTGGCGGCATAGGTGCGGGTGAACATGGGCGGAACGGGGTTAGAACGGACTCTCTTCGTCGAAGGTCTTCATCGGACGGCCGAACGAACCGCCGTCCGCACCGAATCCGGTGTCGAAATCGGCTGCTCCGGCGGCCGAGAGCGACGAGCCGAAGTCGTCGTTCATGCTGCTTTCGATAAACGAGTCGCCGCCGGCCTCGTCGTCGTAGTCGAGGAAGCGGGCCTGCTCCTTGCGGAACCGGAGCCGCACGGTGTCGGTGGCGCCGTTACGGTGCTTGGCCAGAATGATCTCGGCCATGCCGGCCGTGGGGTTGCCGTCCTCGTCCTGCGTGAAGCCGAAGTATTCGGGACGGTGGATGAAGGCCACGATGTCGGCATCCTGCTCGATGGCTCCCGACTCACGCAGGTCGGAGAGCTGGGGCCGCTTGAGACCCGAACGCGACTCGATCGAACGGTTCAGCTGCGAGAGGGCGATGATCGGGATGTTCAGCTCCTTGGCGATCGACTTCAATCCGCGCGAGATGGAGGCGACCTCCTGCTCGCGGTTGCCGCGGCTGTTCACGTCGCCCGTCATGAGCTGCAGGTAGTCGATGATGAGGATCTGGATGTCGTGCTGGGCCTTCAGACGGCGTGCCTTGGAGCGCAGCTCGTAGATGGAGAGCGCCGGGGTGTCGTCGATGAAGAGCGGGGCGGCCGGCAGCGCACGGGTGGTCTGTTCCAGGTGGCGCCACTGCTCGGTGGTCAGTTTGCCGCTGCGGATGTCGGCCGACGAGAGTCCCGACTCGGCCACGATCAGACGCATCATCAGCTGCACGGCGCTCATCTCCAGCGAGAAGATGGCGACCGGCTTTTCGTAGTCGATGGCCATGTTGCGCGCCATCGACAGCACGAAGGCCGTCTTGCCCATCGAGGGTCGGGCCGCGATGATAATCAGGTCGGAGGGCTGCCAGCCGAGCGTCAGCTTGTCCAGGTGGGTGAAGCCGGTGGGGACGCCGTTCATGGTGCCGCCTTTGGCGTGCGCCTCCTCGATCGCCTTCATGGCCTTGTCGAAGATGACGCTGGCGTTCTGGACGTCGCGCTTGACATGCCCTTCCGATACCTTGAAAATCTCCGACTCGGCGAAGTCGATCAGGTCGGTCACGTCTGAACTCTCGTCGTAGGAGCGTTTCTGGATCTCGGTCGAGGCGCGGATCAGTTCGCGCTGGACATATTTCTGGGCGATGATGGTGGCGTGGAACTCGATGTTCATTGCCGAGGCCACCTTCTGGGTGAGCTGGGCCAGGAAGGGGGCGCCGCCGACCTCTTTCAGCTTCTTGAGCTTCTTGAGCTTCTCGGTGACGGTCAGCAGGTCGATCGGCTTGTTCTCGGAGGCAAGCTCCTCGATGGCACGGTAGATGGTACGGTGCGTGTCGAGGTAGAAGGCGTCGGCGGTCAGGAACTCCTGTACCGTCGTGATGCTGTCGCCCTCCAGCATGAGGGCGCCCAGCACGGCCTCCTCCAGCTCGACGGCCTGGGGCGGCAGCGTCGAGGGGGCATCTGTCAGCGTCTCAAAGGCTTGGCGGTTATTCTGATTGGGGGTATAACTTTTTGCCATGATGGTGCGTTTGGAAAGATTCGGAGTGTAAAGATAGCAAAAAGCCGGTGACTATGCACGGCGAATGGCGGACGGCAGAGCGGTTGCCGGAAGCGGTTCGCTGGCAGTCAGCTGCATGACCGCGAGACGTTTTTCTGATAAGCCCCGATGTCTGCATAAGGGCTGCCAATAGGTGGCGCGGCTACCTGGCATGGGGTGCGGGAGAAGGGTGGAAGCCGGCTATCGCTGCTTCCGGTAGCGGGGCTTTCCCGTCTCCTTGCCGGTGTGCCGGGCGGAAGGCTCGCCGTGGCGGCCGGCGGTCTCGGCCGGTGTGCGCCGCGGTTTCGGTGCGAGGTTTTCCGCATGGCGTTTGGCGCCGTGCGGGGCGAGCTGGTCGCGGCGCAGGCTGCCGTCCGCCTCGCGGAAGAAGTAGCTCTTCTGGCGGCGTTTCTCCTCCTGCGTGCGTGCGACGTAGAGCGGCCGTTTCGTGTAGGGATCCATGCCCGTGTAGAACATCACCGAACTGAGCGTCATCGGCGTGGGGGTGAGGTCCTGCACCTGTTCGAGCCGGAAGTTGAGCGAGCGGGTGATTTCCGACAGGTGCTGCATGTCCTGCTCCGTACAGCCCGGATGGCTCGATATGAAGTAGGGGATCAGCTGGTATTTCAGTCCGTTTTCGCGGCAGATGCGGTTGAAGTCGGCGTTCAGTTCGCGGAACAGGTCGAACGAGGGCTTGCGCATCAGCTTCAGTACGTTGTCTTCCGTATGTTCGGGGGCGACCTTCAGCCGTCCGGAGGTGTGGTTCACCACCACCTCGCGCAGGTAGGCGCCGCCGTCGGTGCGGTCGAAGAGGTCGTAGCGGATGCCGCTGCCGATAAAGGCCTTCTTGATGCCCTTGACCTCGCCGATGCGCCGGTAGAGGTCGAGCAGCCGCCGGTGGCTGTTGTCGAGGTTGGGGCAGGGTTTCGGGTGGAGGCACGAGGGGCGCGTGCAGCGTTCGCAGAGGTTGCGGTCGCGGCCGCCCATGCCGTACATGTTGGCCGAGGGGCCGCCGATGTCCGAAAGGTAGCCCCGGAAGTCCTCCATGCGGGTGATCTTCTCCACCTCGGCTAGGATCGACCGCTCGCTGCGCGAGGAGATGAACTTGCCCTGGTGGGCCGAGATGGTGCAGAAACTGCACCCGCCGAAGCAGCCCCGGTGGAGATTGACCGAGTGCTTGATCATCTCATAGGCGGGAATCGTTCCCCGGTCGCGGTAGCGGGGATGGGGCAGGCGCGTGTAGGGCAGGTCGAAGCTGCGGTCGATCTCGGCTTCGGTCAGCGCCGGATAGGGGGGCGTGACCACCACCCACCGGTCGCCCGTGCGCTCGACGAGGGTCGTCTCCTGCCGCAGCCGGTTGCTCTCCACCTCGATGTGGACGAAGTTCTCGGCAAAGGCCTCCTTGTCGGCCACGCACTCCTCATAGGAGTGCAGCCGCAGGGTGTGAGCCGGATCGAGCCGGTCCACATAGTCGTCGCCGGCGAGGAAGGCCACCTGCGGCAGCTTGCGCAGCAGCTTGGCATTGAATCCGTTGCGCATGGCGCGCGCCACGTCGATGATCGACTTGTCGCCCATGCCGTACATCAGCAGGTCGGCGCCGCTGTCGATCAGCACCGAGGGGTGGAGCGAGTCGCTCCAATAATCGTAATGGGTCAGCCGTCGCAGCGAGGCCTCGATGCCGCCGATCACGACGGGCGTGTTCGGGTAGAGCGATTTGAGGATGCGCGTATAGACGGTCACGGCGCGGTCGGGGCGGAATCCCGCCTTGCCGCCGGCCGTGTAGGCGTCGTCGCTGCGCAGGCGGAGGTTGGCCGTGTAGTGGTTCACCATCGAGTCCATGCTGCCGGCCGATACGCCGAAGAAGAGGCGCGGCTTGCCCAGTTTGCGGAAGTCGCGCAGGTCGTCGCGCCAGTTGGGCTGCGGCACGATGGCCACGCGGTAGCCTTCGGCCTGCAGCAGGCGGCCGATGACCGCCGCTCCGAAGGAAGGGTGGTCGATGTAGGCGTCGCCGGAGAAAAGGATCACGTCCAGGTAGTCCCAGCCGAGCGCTTCCACCTCTTTGGCGGTGGTGGGCAACCATGCGCGCGTATCGTGCGGAGTCATGTCGATGGGGTGGTGTTATGCGAAACCCCCCGTCGGAGCGGCCGGACGGCGGGTGTGCGGTGTCAGATGATGAAGTCGCAATGCTTGATGAGATCGTCCTTGATGGGGTTGTTCAGGTGGTTCAGGTAGACCTGCAGACCCTCTTTGCGGGCGAACTTGATGGGGGTGATGAAGTCCGAGTCGCCGGCGATCAGGGCGATCTTGTCCACCACCTTGCGGGTGGCGAGCCAGGCCATGTCCAGACCGAACTTCATGTCCACGCCTTTCTGGCGGAAGAGCGGCCGGTAGCCGGTGATGGTGGGCTGCATGGCCGTGTAGTCGATCTGGGGCGCCCAGCCGGTGAAGGCCAGCTGGCCGATGCGCAGGGCGACGCGTTCGCGTTTGGCCAGTTCGTCGAGAAAGGCGAGCTTGTCGCGGTAGGCCTGTGTCATCGAGAAATCTTTCTGGCCGCCGTCGATCTTTTTGATGGTGCCGCCGAAGGGCAGGCAGTCGTAGTAGAAAATGCGGTAGAGAACGTCCTCGATCGTTTCGGAATCCTGAACCGTTTTTTCGCGGACAGCATCGATCGTCCGCTGCACCTCGTTCAGGACGTCGTCGGACGTGAAATTCTGTCCCGGATTGTTTTTCTTGAACGACGACTCAAGAAAACCGCCGTCGATCAGCACGCATACTTTGGCAATTGACATGTGTAATGGGTGTTTGGGTAATTAATCTCTCCTTTTCCGCTGCCGGAGGGCGGAGGCAAGGGGGAGCAGGAGAAATAGTAAAATTGTGTTGGATAATAGTGCAAAATTATTCTTTTTCTGTGTCGATTCCAAATGGATCCGGCCTGCGGATGCCGCTCAACGGAGCAGCAGCGAGCTGTCGCCGTAGCTCAGGAACCGGAAGCCGTTGTCGAGCGCATAGCGGTACACCTCGTGCCATGCGTCGCCGATGAAGGCCGACACGAGCAGCAGCAGCGTGCTTTTGGGCTGGTGGAAGTTGGTCACCATGCCGACGATCATGCGGTAGGTGAAGCCGGGCATGATCATGATCTGCGTGGCGGTCTGGATCCGGTCGAGGCCGTGCGCCTCCATGTGGCCGATCAGCGCGCCGATCAGCCGTGCGCCGTCTTCTCCGGCCGGTATGGAGTAGGCCTCCCACTGGCCGACGACCCGTTCGGTGTGCGGATCGCCCTCCGTCAGCACGCGCCAGCCCAGCACGGGCAGCGATTCGAGCGTCCGCACCGAGGTCGTGCCGACGGCGATGATGCGCCCTTCGGCCACGGCTGCGGCCAGCCGGCGGAGCGTGTCGAGCGTCACCTCGAAGTGTTCCGTGTGCATGGCGTGGCGGGTGGGGTCGTCGGTCTTGACCGGCAGGAAGGTGCCTGCGCCCACGTGGAGGGTCACTTCGGCCGTACCGATGCCGTCGCTGCGCAGGGCGTCGATCAGCTCGGGGGTGAAGTGCAGTCCCGCCGTCGGAGCGGCCACCGACCCCTCGAAACGCGAATAGACGGTCTGGTAGCGGGTGTTGTCGATCTCCTCGCTGTCGCGGCCGAGGTAGGGTGGAATGGGTATCCGTCCGAGGTGTTCGAGCAGCTGGCCGAAGGTGAGGTCGGCATCCCAGACGAAGCGCACGACGTGAGCCGTGCCGACCGTTTCCTCGCGCCATGCCTCCAGCCGGCAGGGGCGGCCGTCGTGGTCGAAGTCGATCTGCAGCGGTCCCTCCTTCCATTTCTTGAGGTTGCCCACGATGCACTGCCAGCGGCACTGACCCCGCACGGCAAAGGCGCGTTCGTAGTCGGCCGGATCGTGCGGTTCGAGACAGAAGATCTCGATCCGTGCGCCGCTGGGCTTGTGCATGATGATGCGGGCGCGGATGACCTTCGTATTGTTGAAGACGAGCAGGGTGCCGTCGGGCAGTTGGCTGCGGATGTTGCGGAAGACGGTCTCGCCGATCGTCCCGCGGCGCCATACCAGCAGGCGCGACCGGTCACGCTCCTCAAGCGGGAAGCGGGCGATGCGGTCGTCGGGCAGCGGGTAGTCGAAATCGGAGATGCGGATGTCTGTTTCCAAAGCGGTACGCATGATACGCCGGAGCGGAGACCCCTTCGGCGCGGGGTGACAATAAAAAAGGAAAAGCCTGCATGCGGCTGTAAGCCGGGTTCTGTACGCGTCCGCTCCTCGCGGTGCGGCGCGCTTCCGCCATTTATCTACTCGTACGGTCTCCCGCACGCTCCAGCGGCCTACCCCCCGACAGCGGGCGAGCAACCCTCAAGTGTCGGTATACATGGCCTTGCAACCCGTCGGTAGTACGGCTCCGCGTGTCGCCACGACGGACGGTGGGCTCTTACCCCGCCTTTTCACCCTTGCCTCCGCACGCGGCGGAGGCGGTCGTTCTCTGTTACCTTGAACCGTGCCCTCACGGACATCTACCCGTTAGGTAGGACGGCGCTCTGTGTTGCCCGGACTTTCCTCTCCCCCGTGCGGGGCAGCGACGGAACGCCGCGGCAGGCTTTTCCTGTCGGCAAAAGTAGTCATAATTCGCCGAATCGCCGCACCGTTGCCGGCGGTTTCGTGATCCGTGGCGGGGTCAGGCGCGCAAAAACGCCTCCGGCTGCATGGCCAGCAGGCTGGACACCGCACGGCATCCCTCCTCGCCGAGGTCGATCGAAAAGGCGTTTACGAAAGTGTCGATGTGGTTGCGCATGACCTGTTCGTCGAGTTCCTGGGCATGGGCGCGGACGAAGGGCAGGCTTTCGTCGGGATGGGCGAAGGCGTATTCGATGCTGCGGCGCAGGACGCGATCGACGGCGGCCTGCACCTCGGCGGGCAGGGTGCGGTCGGCCACGATGACGCCCAGCGGCAGGAGCAGCCCCGTGCGCTTTTCCCACTCCACGCCCAGGTCGGCCATCAGATGCAGTCCGTAGTTCTTGTACACGAAGCGGCCTTCGTGGATCAGCACGCCCGCGTCGCACTCGCCCCGTGCCACAACGTGGGGAATCTCCGAGAAGAGGTAGGGGCGTTTGTCGGCCAGGTGGGGGTAGAGCCTTTCGAGCAGCAGGTTGGCTGTCGTGTGGCGCCCCGGAACGGCGATCCGCATGGCGCAGTCGTCGGTCGAGGCCTCCTCGTCGGCGGTGACCAGCAGGGGACCGTTGCCGCGTCCCAGCGCGCTGCCGCTGTGCAGGGCGCAGTAGCGGTCGGCAATGAGCGGCAGGATGGCATAGCTGGCCTTGCTGACGGCGGGGCGGCTGCCCTCCGGGGCAATCAGTCGGGCGTTGAGCTGTTCGATGTCGGCAAAGGTGACCTCGAACGTGAGTCCCTCCGTGTCGATGCGGCCGTGCAGCAGGGCGTCGAACATGAAGGTGTCGTTCGGACAGGGCGATATGGAAAGATCGATCGTCATGATATGCAGCAAAATACAGTTTTATTCGTTGGAGACGGGGCGGGAGTGCAGCCATGCCAGCAGGCGGGCAAGGTCGTCGGCCAGCCGTTCCGCGGCGTCGGCGAGACGCCATTGGGCAAAGGGTTCGCCCACGTAGTTGGAGATGCAGCGCAGCTCGGCGAACGGCACGCCGCAGGCGCGGCAGACGGCAAAGAAGCCGGCTCCCTCCATGTTCTCGATGGCGGCCGGCAGCAGGGGCGAGCGGTAGGGGGTGCCTGCCGTCTCGACCGTGTTGGAAACGGTCGTCCGGAAGGGGAGACCGTCGGGCAGCTCGCACCGGTAGCAGTTGAGGGAGGCTTCGTTGTGTGCGGCGAGGGGGTGGAAAGCGCCCTCGCGCAGCGTGCCGAGCGAGGCGAGGTTCTCCTGTACGACCAGCAGCGACTCGCCTTTGGGCAGAGAGCGGTCGTAGGCGCCGGCGATGCCGGCCAGCACGAGTCGGGCGGGGTGCCGCTCGCGGATGATGCGGGCGGCGGTTTCGGCACACGCAACGGCTCCGACGCCGCAGCGGCGCACCTCGACGGTGTCGCCGTGGGTCAGCACGAAGGGACGCGCTTCGGTCCACGTGGGGACAAGTACGATGATATGGCGTGTGGAGGTCGGCATTACAGGCTGTTTTTCGGTTCGTAGGTGCGGAAGACAAGGGTCGGGCCGTCCGTATCGATGGTGAAGCGGTCGCCCTCGGCTTCGTTGAGCGTGCCGCACCACCAGGCGCGCAGCCCCTCTTCGGGAGCAGGGTAGCGCAGCCCCTCGAAGCGCAGCCGCGTGGCGGGCGAGAGGGTGAAGACGGAGACCTGCTGGCGGGCGAAGCCGGCGAATGCCGTGCGGCCGTGGATGGCGTCGAACGTGCCGTAGGGGGTGAGTATCCGGATGTCGGCCTGGCGGACATAGTCGGGCAGCAGGCCGATGTTGCCGAGGGTGTGGTCTTCGCGGCGGCCGGTGGCGCCGAGGATAGCGATGCGCCGGTAGCCTTGCGCAAGGCAGTGGCGGAAGGCCTTGGAGAGGTCGTTGGTCTCCTGTTCGCCGACATGTACGAAGCGGTCGGCAAACCGTTCCGCCGTTGCGCGGCTCACCGAGTCGCCGTCGCCGACGATGGCGGCGGGGATGCCTCCGTGGGCGGCATAGCGGTCGGCCGCACCGTCGCAGCAGACCACGTAGCCGGCATTGCGCAGCACGGCGGCGGGAATGCCCTCTTCGGGATAGTCGCCGTCGGCGAGGATGACCGCATCGTATCGGGAGGCGGCCTCAGGCATCGGGTAGAAGGGTTCGTTCATCTTGTTCTCGCATCAGTTTCAACCATTTGAAATAGCCTGCCACCGCCACGAGCGCGTAGAGCAGGTAGAGGCCGCCGGTCGGGTACAGCCCCTTGTAGAAGTACAGCCCCGCACTGGCCACGTCCACGACGATCCACACCAGCCACTGCTCGGCATATTTGTGCGAGAGCATCCACAGGGCGGCTACGCTGAGTGCCGTGGTGAAACTGTCGCCGAAGGGAACCGTGCTGTCCGTGAAACGGATCAGCAGCCAGGCCGTGACGGCGAAACAGAGTGCGGTGACGGCGGCCAGCGGCAGGATGAGGCGGCGCGGCGTGCGGGAGATGGGGAGCGGCCGGGCATCGTTCCGCCGCCTG
Organism: uncultured Rikenellaceae bacterium; assembly: GCA_949287525.1. Taxonomy (GTDB): domain Bacteria; phylum Bacteroidota; class Bacteroidia; order Bacteroidales; family Rikenellaceae; genus Tidjanibacter. The sequence goes on along the minus strand of CASEGL010000007.1, from coordinate 36,303 downwards.
CTCCAGGAAATCCAGCCGTAGGCACTGGCGATCAGGTAGTAGCCGTTGATCGCCATGTCGGCATAGAACCCCGATTCGTAATAGACGAAGAGGTAGAGGGCGGGCATCACGACGCTGACCGGCCACAGCCAGATGCTGGCGCGGTATTCAAACCAGAGGTAGAGCAGTCCGGTGACGACGCCGGCGATTTCGAGCAGGTTCATGACGGTGCGGGGCGATGCCTTGTGCTGACAGACAAAGATAAGCCAATCGGCGTGTTTCCGGTCTGTCGGCGGCCGTTTTTCGCCGGAGGCGGGGCGGCGCTTTCCCGTTGGAGCGGCGGCGGATGTTGCGGAAGGGTGACAAATCGTATACAAAACGCACTTCGGCGGGGAGGATGCGGAAAAATGAGTATATTTGTAGAACGGTACGACCGGCGGGGTGCCGGCGGCCGGATGTTTAATACAAACACAATACACCATTCCAAAATGAGCAAAGTACTGATAATCGGTGCGGGCGGTGTGGGTACCGTCGTAGCGCACAAGGTAGCCGCCAGTCCCGTATTCAGCGAGATCATGTTGGCGAGCCGCACCAAAAGCAAAGCCGACGACATTGCCGCAGCCGTAGGCGGCGACCGCATCAAGACCGCACGGGTGGATGCCGACAGCGTCGAGGAGCTGACCGCACTGATGCGTGCTTTCCGTCCCGACATCGTCATCAATGTGGCGCTGCCCTATCAGGATCTGACGATCATGGACGCCTGCCTCGAGTGCGGCGTGAACTACCTCGATACGGCCAATTACGAACCCAAGGACGAGGCGCACTTCGAATATTCGTGGCAGTGGGCCTACCGCGACCGTTTCCGCGAGGCGGGGCTGACGGCCATTCTCGGCTGCGGCTTCGACCCCGGCGTGACGTCGATCTACACCGCCTATGCCGCCAAGCACCACTTCGACGAGATCCACTACCTCGACATCGTGGATTGCAACGCCGGCAACCACGGCATGGCCTTCGCCACCAACTTCAATCCGGAGATCAACATCCGTGAGGTGACCCAGCGCGGCAAGTACTGGGAGAACGGCCGGTGGGTGGAGACCGAACCCCACGAAATCCACAAGGGGCTGCACTATCCGGAGATCGGCGAGCGCGAATCCTACGTGATCTACCACGAGGAGCTGGAGTCGCTCGTGAAGAACTATCCGACCATCAAGCGCGCCCGCTTCTGGATGACCTTCGGCCAGGAGTATCTGACCCACCTGCGCGTGATCCAGAATATCGGCATGGCGCGCATCGATCCGGTGATGTACAACGGCGTGGAGATCGTGCCGATCCAGTTCCTCAAGGCGGTGCTGCCCGATCCCAAGTCGCTCGGCGAACACTATACGGGCCAGACGTCGATCGGCTGCCGCATCAAGGGTATCAAGGACGGCAAGGAGCGCACGTATTACATCTACAACAACTGCGATCACGAGAAGGCTTTCCACGAGACCGGAACGCAGGCCGTCAGCTTCACGACGGGTGTGCCGGCAGCGCTGGGTGCCGAGATGTTCGCACGCGGCCTGTGGCGCAAGCCGGGCGTCTTCAACGTGGAGGAGTTCGATCCGGATCCCTTCATGGCCGAGATTGGCGAGCGCGGACTGCCCTGGGTCGAGAAATTCGACATTGATCTGGAGGTGGACTAAGAGCAGGCTTCCGATCAACCGACAAAACGGAACGGCCGTCCCTTTGCGGGGCGGCCGTTCCTGTTGTGTGCGGGTAGTGTGCGGCGGCTGTGTGCGGGACGGCCGGCGGTAGCGCTACTCGGAGGTCAGCAGTTCGTAGGCCTCCTCTTTGTCCACGGTGAATACGTGGCCGAGCAGGCCGACGGAGATGGTCTGCGGTTCTTCGCCCGGAAAGGCGAGCCGGCCGATGCTGACCACGAAGTAGTTGTCCACTTCGAGGAACGACTCGACGGCGAGCGAGGAGAGCTGGGAGATCAGCAGGGTGCCGAGGTACTCGTCGGAGAAGGCGCTGCCGGACTCCTCGGCAGCGCGGTTGACGGAGTAGTCGATAACCCGGTCGATGGCCTCGACATGTTTCTCTCGATCGGGGCAGGTGATGACCAGCAGAGCGCCGAGAATGACGACGATGCCGAGAAACAGCAGTTTTTTCATGGATGTGGCGTTTAGGATTGAAGTAAAGATAAGCAAAAGACCGGGACGGAGGACTGCTGCGCCGGCGAAAGGGAGGATGGGGAAGAAAAATCGCTTTTTTATTGAAAAAATATGGTCGAACTGTTGCAGAAATGGAAAACTCCCCTTATCTTTGCCTCGCTTTTTCAGAGGAACATTGGGCTATGGTGTAATGGTAACACAACAGATTCTGGTCCTGTTTTTCTTGGTTCGAATCCAGGTAGCCCAACAAAAAGCCGAAGTCCCGATCGTAAGATCGGGACTTTTTTTGTGTCCTGTCCTGTCCTGTGGCGTGCCGTGCAGCCGTCGGCCGGAGCGGCTTCGCGACGCCGGTGTGCCGCTGCCGCGCGGTTGTCATGCCGCCTGCGTCAGGATGCGGCGGCGCGATAGGGCGCCGGAAGGAGACTGCGGCAGGGCAGGGGTGGCGTGCGGAGCTGCGGATTGTGCGGGGCTGCGGCAGAGGCGGATATGACAGCAGGGGAGTTCATCGTGAACTCTCCTGCTGCTGTGTATGTAGCCGTGTGTTATTCCTGTGCTGCTGCCGGTTCGGTGTGCTGTTCGGAGTTGCTGTTGCCCTCCGGACGGCGGTGCCTGCGGCCTCCGCGGTGGCGACGGCGGCGTTTGGGGGCTTCGCCCGATCCGGCCTCCGGCTGTGCCGCGCCGGTTGCTGCGGGCCGTGCGGCAGAGGAGTCGGCGGCTGCGGATGGTGTGCTGTCGGACGTTGCGGCCGGACGTTCGCCGTCGGCGTCGGGACGGGGCTGGCGCCGACCCGAACGGCGTTCGCTGCGCGGTTTGTCGCCGCGTCCCTGCTGGCGGTCGTTCTTGCCGGAGCCGGAGCGTTTGCGGCGCCGTCCGGATCCCGACTCGCTCTCCTCCGGTGCGTATTTCGGTCCCTCGCCGACCGAGGCGGGCAGTTCGGCCTTGCGGATGTCGCGCTCGATGAAGCGCTCGATCCGGTGGAACTTGCCCTGCTCCTTCTCGTTTACGAAGGTGACGGCGGCTCCCGTGGCTGCGGCGCGCGCCGTACGGCCGATGCGGTGGATGTAGTCCTCCGGATCGTGCGGCACGTCGTAGTTGATGACCAGGCCGATGTCCTCGATGTCGATGCCGCGCGCCACGATGTCGGTGGCGATCAGGATGTCTACCTTGTTGTTCTTGAAGGCCAGCATCACCTCTTCGCGCTGGGCCTGCTCCAGGTCGGAGTGCATGGCGGCCACATTGAGCTTCATGCGCTTGAGCGTGTGGGCCAGCTCCTTGACCTTCTGCTTGGAGGAGGAGAAGATGATGGTTTTCGAGTCGGTCGGACGGGAGAACATGTCGCGGATGATGTCCAGCTTCTGGTTCTCGTAGCAGACGTAGGCCGATTGGTCGATGGCGTCGTTGGGCTTCGATACGGCGATGTTGATCTCGGCCGGATTGCGCAGGATGGTCTTGGCCAGTTCGCGGATCTTGGGAGGCAGCGTCGCCGAGAACATCACCGTCTGCCGCTCGGCGGGCATGTAGGAGACGATCTTCATGATGTCGTCGCTGAAGCCCATGTCGAGCATGCGGTCGGCCTCGTCGAGGATCAGGCACTCGACGTGCGAGAGGTCGATGCCGCTGTTCTGCAGGTGGGCGATCATGCGGCCGGGGGTGGCGATCACCACGTCCGACCCCATGCGCATGCCCCGCTTCTGGATGTCCCAGCCCTTGCCGTCGCCGCCGCCGTACACCACGGTGGTCGATACGGAGAGGTAGTAGGAGAAGCCCTGGAACTGCTGGTCGATTTGCTGGGCCAGTTCGCGCGTGGGGACGATGATGACCGATTTGATTACGTTGTCGGGATTGCCCTCGCGGGTGAGGCGGTCGAGCAGCGGCAGCGTGTAGGCGGCCGTCTTGCCGGTTCCGGTCTGGGCGCAGCCGATGATGTCGCGGCCTTCCAGAATGACGGGAATGGTGGCTTCCTGTACGGGGGTCATCTCCTCGAAGCGCATGTCATCGAGGGCGGAGAGTATGTTTTCGTCGAGATCGAGTTCGGTGAATCGCATGTTGTCTGTTGTTTTGGGGCGGACCGGTCGGGCCCGCAGTAGGGTATGGCGGCCGTGCGGCATCGGCAAGTGCCGTGCGCACAGCGCTGTGCGTCTGCAAAAATAGGGCTATTTTGCCACTTTCGCAAAAGTGTCGTGCCGGACGGGGAGGGGCGGCCGTAAACATGCGACACGACCGGCGGTGACTGCAGTCGCTGCCGGTCGTGTCGCAGTGTCGGGGCTGCACCCTATTCGGCAAACAATGCCTCGGTGCGGGCGATGATGTCGGATTCCTTGGCCGTCAGCGGGAAGATGATGGCCGGCTTCAGGTTCCACATCTGTTTGTCCTTCTTGAAGAGGCGTTCGCCGCCGCCCGTGATGTTGAGCATGACGGTTGCGTCCTTGGCGACCTTGCCTGCCTTGACGGCCTGCATGAGCGCATCGACGGCAATGGCTGCCGCGTGGTGGATGTCCACCCCTTCCGTCTGCTCGAACAGGCGCGAGGCCTTGCGCAGGGCGGCGTTCGTCGAGACGAAGAAGTCGCCGTCGGTGGCGGTCAGCGCGTCGAACAGGCCGCCGGCAATGCTGTAGGGCGGCTTGCGGTTGGAGAGAACCTTGGCATCGATGATCGAGGCGTCGCGGCGGGCGCGGTGGTCCTCATAGGCGAACATCTCGCGCGAGCGGGCGCGCCATGCGTCGTACATCGGCACGAAGGGGGCGTTCTGTGCAACCATCAGCTTCATGCGGTTTTCGCCGAAGCGGCCGTCGGCGGCCAGGCGCTGGGCTGCTTCCCAGGCGGCGATGGCTCCCGTGCCGCTGCCGACAGCCTGGAAATAGTAGTCGGGAATGCGGCCGATGAACGTGGCTGCCGACAGGACGGTCGTTCCCATGCCGTCGCGGCGGGCGACATTCTTGGCTCCTCCCTCGGCCACGAACCGGTGCGACTTGAGTACCGTGTTGCTCAGGTGGATGGCGTCGAAATAGTCGGCTCCCTTCTGCACGGCGATCAGCTTCACGCAGCCGTTGAGCGGAGCCTCGAACCACAGTGCGTCCAGATTGTCCTCCGGAACGCACAGCAGCAGGGGAATGTTGTTCTCCGAGCAGACCTTCGCAAAGGCGCGGGCCGTGTTGCCGGCCGAGGCGACCACGAGGATGCGGCCTGCCGTCTCGTCGAAGCGGCCGCATACGCTGTAGGCCTCGGTCTCCTTGAACGAGCAGGTGGTCATGTCGGCACCGATGGCGGGCCAGTAGCCGCTGAAGGTGATGTAGAGGTTGTCGAGTCCGATAGCCTCGGCCAGCCCCTTGCTCTTGTAGGTGACGGGAGCGGCCGATCCTTTCAGCGTGCGCCGTACGGGCAGCCAGTCGCAGAACTTGTAGAGTCCGCAGGAGTCGTCGCGTACTTCGAGCTGTTTCTTGGCATATTCCGTGCGGATGAGCGAGGCGCATTTGCACTGGGGGTCTTCCAGCGCCAGTCCGTCGTCCTCGAACAGCCGGTCGGTGGCAATGCAGCGGAGCTGATATTGTGTCGGGGTAAAGTTGTCCATAATCGTATGTTGTGTTTCTGTATTGTCTGTGTGGGGTGGCTGCCCGGCCTACGACATGCGGTCGCGGAAATCCTCGTAGCCGAAGCGGCGGACCACCTCGCAGCGGCCGTCCGTGTGGAGGATGGCGATCGAGGGGTGGCTGACGCCGTTGAACATGGTGGTCTTGACCATCGTGTAGTGGATCATGTCCTCGAAGACGATCCGGTCGCCGATCTGCGGCTCGCGGTCGAAGGCCCAGTCGCCCTTGTAGTCGCCCGCCAGGCAGCAGTTGCCGCCCATGCGCCAGCGGGTTTCGCCTTCGCGGGGGTCGTGTGCGCCGATGATGGCCGGTTTGTAGGGCATTTCGAGCGTGTCGGGCATGTGGCAGGCGAACGATACGTCGAGCATGGCCGTATGGACGCCGCCGTTGTGGACGATGTCCTGGATCGTGGAGGTCAGCCAGCCCGTGCGCCAGGTGAAGGCGCTGCCGGGTTCGAGAATGACCCGCAGGTGGGGCCACCGCTGGCGGAAGCCGCGCAGGATGTCGATCAGCCGGTTCTCGTCATAATCTTCGGCCGTCATCAGATGGCCGCCTCCCATATTGACCCATTTGGCCTGCGGGAGCAGGTGGCCGAATCGCTGCTCGAAGGCGGTGAGCGTCGCTTCGAGATCGTCCGGACGCGATTCGCAGAGCGTGTGGAAATGGATGCCCTCGATGCCGTCGGGCAGCGCCGGCAGCTCTTCGGCATGGATGCCGAGCCTGGAGTCAGGTGCGGCCGGATTGTAGAGGTCGGTCTCGACGGTCGAGTAGAGCGGATTGACCCGCAGGCCGCACGAGACGCCTGCCGCACGGGCGCGGGCGCCGAAACGCTGCCACTGGTTGAGCGAGTTGAAGGTGATGTGGTCGCTGCAGCGCAGGATCTCGGGAAAATCGGCATCCGTATAGACCGGAGCGTAGGTGTGGGTCTTGCAGCCGTACTCCTCCAGCACCAGACGGGCTTCGGCGGCCGAGCTGGCCGTTGCCCCGTCGGAGTGTTCGCGGAGGGTCGGGAAGATGCGCCACATGGCGCATGCCTTCAGGGCGACGATGATCTCTGCACCGGTCGCGTGGCGTACTTTGTCGATCACGGCCATATTGCGGAGCAGTGATTGTTCGTCCAGGATGTAGCACGGCGAGGGCAGGGTCAGAAAGTCAATCATCGTAGAAAAGTGTCTGAAAAACGCAATAAAAATAGCGAAATCCGGCCTATCGGCGGACGGACAGCCGCGATTTTTGGTGAAAAATGGGTATTTATACTTATTTGTAACAGGTTGTCGTCCAGTGTGTAAGTAGCTTTTTAGCGGAGGTCAGGGTCTGGAAGGGGCGGAAGCGAGGGGGCTGGTATAATGAAGAGAGCGACCCAAACGGGTCGCTCTCCGGAAAAAAGATTCAAAAACAGGTTATCCCTACAAATCCGAATACGAGGGGACATCCGTGCCGGCCGCGCGGGTACCGTTGTAGACACCGGTACGGGCGTTGCCGCCGTTGATTACCACGTTGGTGTAGGTATTGTTGGCGTTATCCACGTGTTCGTTCCAGTCGTTGCCGACGATCGGTTTGGCCTGACGGTGCGAACCGTCTTCGGCGCTTTCGGCCGTGATCGTTACGTTCTCTACCGAGCAGTCTTTGATCAGGCCCGTGCAGCGACCGGCAATGCCGCCCGTGTAGAACTCGGTCTCGTCGGGGTCGACTAAGCCCTCTCCTCGGACATTGGTGAGCGTGGCGTTCGTTACCGTGCAGTTGGTGATCCGGGATGCTCCGCCGAGTTCGTTGCCGTTGTATGAGCCGCCGACAACAAAGTCGCCGCCCGTCTCGACCGAACCGACAATACCGCCGACGTACGAGTTCTTTACATTGCCGTAGTAACCGGACTGGTCGATCGAGATGGTTCCGGTGAAGGAGCAGTTGGTGGCAACCAGCGCCGCATTGTTCGGTACGAAGCCTACCAGGCCGCCGCCGAACATGTGCGTAGCGTCGTCGTGACGGCTGGCCGTGATGTGGCCCGAGCCGTGTACGTTGTCGAGCGTGAGGGTGCCGGACTCAACCAGACCGACGATCAGGCCGCCTTCGCCGGTGTTGCCGTCGAGGGTACCTGCGTTGATCGTTACGTTGGATACGGAAGCATCGCCCGTCGTGTTGCCGAAGACGCCGGCCTGCGGGTTGGATACGCTGCCGACAGCGGTCAGGTCGATCGTGTGGCCGTCACCGTCGAACGTGCCGGCAAAGTCGGTGATGTTCGGGAAAGAGGAGAACGTAACGTCCTCGGTCAGCACGTAGTTGCCGCTCTTGTTGTTGTTGATCGCCTCCACGAAGTTGCTCGAATCGACGAATTTCACCTCCTCCGAGGCAGCTGCGCCGAAGTCGATGTTCAGTCTGTAGCGCGTCGAGGGAGCCAGTTCGTTCGGCGTGTTGAAGGAAACCTTGCAGAGCGAGCCGGCCGTGGGATCCATTGTCGAGTAGGTTACAACCTCCACGTTCAGTTGCGTGGCGGCCGTGAACTTGATCGGGATGATGCTGGCCATGCCGTAGGTGAGGTCGTTCTCGGCGTCGGCACGCAGGTAGATGGCCGTCTCGGCGAACTGATCCGACGAAAAACTCAGGTCGGAGAAGTTTACCGTAGCGTCCGTGGCGAAGTTGTACCCGTCGAGGCTGAGGGTGATGTATTTGATCTGCTCGTTCTCCGGCAGATTGTTTACGATGACGTCCAGACGGGTGAAGAACGGGGTGAAATTGATGACCTCGTCGATAACGAGTTCCTGAGCGTCAGCGGTAACGTTCCACGGGCCTTCCATTACGGCCAGGCCAAGGTTGTGGGCGGAGTGGTCGCCGTTCTGCTCGGTCGGAAGGGTAAAGGAGAGCGATCCGTGGGCAATGTTCGGGGTGACGTTGATGTTTGCACCGTTGTAGTAGGCATAGATGCGGTCGATGGTTACGTCGGCGGCCGAAACGGGGATGGAAATCTGACCCTCGAAACCGGTCTGGCGGCCGGCCTCCTGAGCGGTCAGCTCGGCGTGGTGAATCTGGTTGTTGCTGGTGACGGCGAAAACGGAAATGACGTCGCCGGCTTCCCAGTTGGCTTCAACGGATTCGTCGTAGGAGATGCGGGTGCCGTCGGCCGCCAGGGTCTCGGCTTTGTCGGCACCGATGAAGAGATCGATCGTGCGCAATGCGACAGGATCGGTTTGCTGTGCGGGCTGCGCACAGGCAGTCATGGCAAGCATCGCGATGATGGATGCTCCTTGTGTCAATTTATTCATGTCAGTCAGAAAAGTTGTGGGGGATTAATAACTGGAAAAGGGTTAATACTGAATGTAGCTGGAGGTTTGAGTCATGTCGCCACCTTCCTGATAATCGCCAGCCTGTCCGGAGATGGCGATCCCCTGTTCTGTCTGTACGGTTATGCACTCAATTTGCGGAGCGCAATAACGCAGCGGTGTTTTGCAGTTTGTTCCCATAGATAAAAAATTAGTTTTGTGAAATATTTGTTTCTCCGCACCATGCGGAAAAAAGATGCTAATTTTTTGATTGCCTTTTCGTATCTACGCACTTTGACTGCAAATATAAAGGTAGGAAATTTCATCACAAATATATTGTTTTGCAGAAAAAAGTTAATAATATGTATGATTATTTGTAAATATCTTGTTTGTAGTTTGTTGCGATGTTTTACATGAGTATCCATTGAGGTCGTGTCATGTATCTGTTTGTTCCGTATGGAGTTGTTGCGTTGTGTCGGGGCGCGTTCACGGTGGGGGAAACGGTTGTCTGCGGCGGCAGGAGCGTTTTTTGCGGAACCGAAAGATTTTCCGTTATTTTGCGGCGTCGTGCCAAATGGACTGACAGTTGCGGCTTGGTATGGGATTTGACACGTAAAAGGCAGAAAATGTAAAAAAACGACGATCATGCGTAAAGATAAAGAGCAGAAAAATACGGAGGAACAGGAAGTTAAGGATCCGGAAACTGCTGCCGGAACCGAACGGTGCGATTCGGAATCCGCTGAAGAGACTGCCAATGTGGCAGAGGAAAAGCAGGAGGCCGAGAACGGATCGGAAAAAATGGCAGCCGAAATTGCCGAATGGCGCGACAAGTATGTGCGCCTGTCGGCCGAATTCGACAATTACCGCAAGCGCACGCTGAAGGAGAAGATGGAACTGGTGTCGTCGGCAGGCGAGGAGGTAATCAAGTCGCTGCTGCCCGTGATGGACGATCTGGAGCGGGCGTTGGCGGCTACGGAGAAGGCTTCGGATGTGGCAGCCGTACGCGAAGGCGTGGTGCTGATCTCCAACAAGCTGCGCGACACGCTGCGCGGCCGCGGTTTGACGGAGATCGAGGCCATCGGACAGGAGCTGGATACCGATTTCCATGAGGCGATTGCCAAGATTCCGGCTCAGAACGAGGCGCAGAAGGGGCGCATCATCGATGTCGTGCAAAAGGGCTACAAGCTGAACGACAAGGTGATCCGTCACAGCAAGGTCGTTGTGGGCGAGTAACGTCCTGCCGTATATTATATTTTAAGGTGTAGCGGAGAGAAGGGGAACCAGATATGGCAAAAAGAGACTACTACGAGGTGTTGGGCGTGGATCGCAGCGCCAGTGCCGATGAGATAAAGAAAGCATACAGAAAGGCGGCATTGAAGTACCACCCGGACAAGAATCCGGGCGACAAGGATGCCGAAGAGAAATTCAAGGAGGCGGCCGAAGCCTATGATGTGCTGAGCAACCCCGACAAGAAGGCTCGTTACGACCAGTTCGGCCATGCGGGCATGAGTGGTGCGGCCGGCGGCGGATCCTACGGTGGCGGCGGATTCTCCATGGAGGATATTTTCAGCCAGTTCGGCGATATTTTCGGCGGCCACTTCGGCGGAGGCTTCGGCAGTTTCGGGGGCTTCGGCGGATTTGGCGGCTCGGCCGGCGGCGGCCGCCGTGTGAATCGCGGGTCCGATCTGCGGGTCAAGGTGAAACTGACCCTGAACGAGATCGTGAACGGCACGACCAAGAAGATCAAGATCAATAAATATGTCCCCTGCGACCAGTGTTCCGGCAGCGGCGCCCGTACCGCCGGCGGCGTGGGCAAATGCTCGACCTGTCACGGCTCGGGGGTAGTGACAGAAGTGGTGGACAGCTTCTTCGGCCGCGCCCAGACCCAGCGGGTCTGCCCGACCTGCCAGGGTACGGGCGAGGTGGTGACCGATCCCTGCCCCAAATGTAAGGGCGAGGGCGTCGTGCGCGGCGAGGAGGTTGTCGAGATCCGCATTCCGGTCGGTGTGGGCGAGGGCATGCAGCTGTCGGTCAGCGGCAAGGGTAATGCTGCCCGCCGCGGCGGCGTAAGCGGCGACCTGCTGGTCGTGATCGAGGAGGAGCGCGATCCGCAGCTGATTCGGGATGGAAACGACCTGCTGCACAACCACAAGGTGTCGTTTACCACGGCATTGCTGGGCGGCACGATCGAGGTGCCGACCGTCGAGGGACGCGCCAAAGTCAAGGTGGGTGCCGGCACGAAGGCGGGCAGTGTGCTGCGTCTGCGGGGCAAGGGCATTCCGGACGTGAACGGCCGTGGCCGCGGCGATATTCTGGTGGTTGTCGATATTGACGTGCCGACCCGGCTGTCGGCCGAGGAGAAGCGGCTGGTCGAGCAGCTCGCCGCCCAGCCCTCGTTCAAGGAGGTCGATAACAGCCGCAGCGAGCAGAATATCTTTGAGCGGATGCGCAATTTCTTCAGATAACGGCTATATTTGCCGAATACCCATGGGACGACGTTCGCGCCTGAGGCGATTCCGCAGGGCGCGGACGTATGTCGTTTTTATTGAACGATCAAACCGAAACAGCAATGGCACGATTCTTTTATACGCCCAAGCCAAGGCAGTTTTCCTACAAGCCCCGTTTTTACGATCCGGAGAAGGAGGCGCGCGAGAAACGGCGCGAGGAGCTGCTCGGTGTCCGTCCGGCAGACGGCGAGGAGTATGTCCCGGGCGACCTGCTGCGCCGCCGCCGGATGCAGCGCATGATGGACGATGCCGCGGCGGCGCGGCACAAGAAGAAAAAAGGCAGCGCACTGTTGCTGATTACCTTTCTGGTGGTGCTGATTGCGGCTTTCCTTTGGTTGTCCGCCTAATCGGAGTGGGTGCGTATGGCCGATAAAATCAGATTGCTGCCCGATACGGTAGCCAGTCAGATCGCTGCGGGCGAGGTGGTCAACCGTCCCGCCTCCGTGGTGAAGGAGATGATGGAGAATGCGGTGGATGCCGGTGCCAGGAGCGTGACGGTGAGCTACCGGAACGGAGGCAAGGAGCTGATCCGCGTCATCGACGACGGCGAGGGCATGTCGCCCGTCGATGCCCGCATGGCATTCGACAAACACGCCACCAGCAAGATCACCCGCATCGAGGATGTCTATGCCCTGCATACGTTCGGATTCCGGGGCGAGGCGCTCGCTTCCATTGCCGCCATCGCCCACGTCGAACTGACCACGCGGCGGCAGGAGGACGAACTCGGCACGCAGCTCGTCATCGAGGGAAGCCGTTTCCTGCATCAGGAGATGACGGTGGCGCCGGTGGGCAGCCAGTTTGCCGTCAAGAATCTGTTTTTCAATGTGCCGGCGCGCCGCCGTGCGCTCGACAAGAGTACGACCGAGCCGCGCCATATTGCCGAAGAGTTCCGGCGTGTGGCCATGTGTCATCCGGAGATGGCTTTCTCCTTGTACGGCGAGGAGGCGCCCGTCTACCAGCTCGCGCCTTCGGGACTGAAGCAGCGGATCGTGGGGCTGATGGGCAAATCGGTCGCCGGCCACCTGCTGGAGGTCGGCACCGCGACGTCGCTGGTGCGTCTGTCGGGGTTTGTGGGAAAGCCGGAGTCGAGCAGGCAGACCAACCGCGAACAGTATCTGTATGTGAACGGGCGGTATTTCAAAAGCACCTATTTCCATAAGGCGATTCTGCAGGCCTACGAAAAGCTGATACCGGCCGGTACGCAGCCGTCCTATTTCCTTTTCTTCGAGGTCGATCCCGACAAGATCGATGTCAATATCCATCCCCAGAAGATCGAGGTCCGGTTCGACGAGGGGCCTGCCATCTGGCAGATCGTTCATGCCGCCGTGCGGGAGGCGCTGGCCAAGACGGGTGCCGTGCCGCTGATGGATTTTGAAGAGGAGGGGCATGTCGAGATTCCGGTGGTTGGCAAGGACGACCGCATCGGTGCCGTTCCGTCGGTGATGACCAATCCGGCCTACAACCCGTTTCGGGGCGAGACGGCCGGCCGCCGGTCGTCGGCCGACCTGTCCGATTTCGTGCGTCCCTACGGTACGCTGGCCGAGTTGGGGCGCGATGATGCCGTGGAGCGTTTCGACCGTTCCGTGCTGGAGTATATCGAGGGCAATGACGGGCAGCAGGAGCAGACGCTGCCGTTGGAGCCGACAACCGGCGTTTTCCGCGGTGCGCTGCCGCTGGGCGGCGGCTATGCGGTGGCGGCCACCGACGAGGGGCTGGCGATCGTCGATCTGCGACGTGCCAAGGAGGTGATCCTCTTCGAGCGGTACCTGCTGATGCTGGGCAACGAACATTCGGTGACGCAGAAGCTGATGTTTCCCGAACGGTTTGTCTTCTCGACCGACGATGTGCAGCTGCTGCGGGAGCGGTACGACGATTTTGCCGCCTTCGGATTTGAATATGCCTGCGGCGACAACCAGGTGGAGGTGACGGGCATTCCGGCGGACATTGCCATGGACGACGTGCAGGAGCTGTTGTGCGACATGATCGATACGGCGCGGGACGAACAGCTGCCGGAGGCCGACCGGAAGGAGCGGCTGGCGGCGGTGCTGGCGCGCGACGGGGCGAAATGCGCCTCCGGAAACTATACCGAGGGCGAGATCACCGCAATCATGGAGATGCTGTCGTCCGGCGGACGCTACAACTACACCCATGACGGCCGTCCGGTGTGGGTGCGTCTGGGGATGGACGAGATCCGGCGGCTCTTCCGCCGGTAGCGGCATGAGGCCGGCATAACTCGAAAAAATAACGGTATATTTGCAATGCGGAACGGAATTTTCCCGTTCTGTGGAGAATCTCTAAACGAAACGAACGAATCATGATGACCTCGAACGGAGCGCTCCGAACGCCCCCTGTGGTGACCAATTTGCTGATTATAAACGTACTGGTGTTTCTCGCCGAAATCCTGCTGCCGTCGGGCGTCAGCAACAGGCTGCTGGAGTTCGGCGCCCTGCACTTCTGGGCGGGCGGCGGTTTCCACATCTGGCAGCCGCTGACCTACATGTTTTTCCATGCCGGTTTTACGCACATCCTGTTCAATATGTTCGCCCTGTGGATGTTCGGACGCGGACTGGAGTATGAGATGGGCAGCCGCCGCTTCCTGACCTACTATCTGGTGTGCGGCGTCGGCGCCGCCCTGATCCAGCTGGGCGTGAACTGGATCGAGTACAGCGCGCTGCTGTCGTCCGGTACGGCTTCGCCCATGGCACTCTACGGCTATGCGCACGCAACGACGATTGGCGCATCGGGTGCCGTGTTCGGCCTGCTGCTGGCTTTCGGCATGATGCATCCCAACAGCGTCATCATGCTGGTGTTCCCCCCGATTGCCCTGAAGGCAAAGTGGTTCGTCATCATTTACGGCGCCATCGAGCTGCTGGCTGGCGTGAGCGGTACAGGCGGCGGTGTGGCTCATTTCGCCCACCTGGGCGGCATGCTCTTCGGCTGGCTGCTGCTGCGCTGGTGGAAAAAGAAACGGATGATTTATTATTGATCGGAGGCGGAACCGGTCGCTAACGGGAGACGGGACGATGGAAGATTACGGGTATTATCGGCGTTCGAGGGAACGCAAATCGTATGGCAGCGGATTCGTGGTGCTGAAGGTCGCGGATGTCGTGATGATGGTCGCGACGGTGATCTGTTCGCTGGCGCTGGTCGGTGCCTATCTGTCGCGTTATGTAAGCCCCGAAAAGGCGTGGTGGCTCGCTTTCCCCGGACTGGTCTTCCCCGTGCTGTATGTCATTGAGATCGTTTGCGGCCTGTGGTGGGTCGTGCGTTGGAAACGGACGGCGTTCGTGGTGGCGGTCATCCTGCTGTGCGGCGTGCGTGCGGCGGGAACCTACTGGCAGCCCGACCTGCGGAAACGCTACGGCGAGGAGGTGCCGGCCAAATCCGAGATCGTCGTGATGAGCTACAATGTCAAGGGTTTTGACAAGCAGTTCGCCACGGAGGAGAAGACGACGCGGGAACTGATCGCCGATCAGGCGACGGACAATCGGGTCGATATTCTCTGTCTGCAGGAGTTTGCGGGCGATATGTCCGATCCGGAGATCCGCCCGCTGCTGCCCGATCTGCCCTATTTCCGGATTGCTCCGTACGACTGTTATGCCGATCGCACCGTTTATGGCGGGCTGGCTGTGTTCAGCCGCTACCCGATCGTAGCCTGGAAAGCATTGCCGGCGCAGGACGAGGATCGGCTCTTTTCCATGTGGGCCGATCTGAAGATCGGACGCGATACGGTGCGCGTCTTCAACAACCACCTCAATTCGACCTATATTGACAACAACGACGTGGACTACCTGTCGAGCCTCCATTTCATCTCCTCGGAGGGGCGCAGGGCGCATGTGGGAGACATCGTCCGGAAGCTGCGCGACAGTTACCGCAAACGCGCCCCGCAGGCCGATACGGTGGCGCAGGCCATTGCCGCGTCGCCCTATCCGGTGATCGTCTGCGGCGATTTCAACGATACGCCCGCTTCGTATGCCTATCACACGGTGCGCGGTAAACGGCTGCGGGACGCTTTCGTCGCGAAGGGTCGCGGCCTGCAGGGTACCTATGGCGGATTCTTCAATATGTTCCGTCTCGATTATATCCTGACCGACAGGGAGGCTGTCGAGGTGCTGCACTACTATCCGTTCGACGTCGTCTATTCGGACCACATGCCCGTCGCGGCGGGTGTCGCCTTGGGCGAGTCCGATTTGTAACGGTGCGGATCACACCCGCATCGCCGGAGTCAGATGCGTAAAATCATCCATATCGATATGGACGCCTTCTTCGCGTCGATCGAGCAGCGCGATTTCCCGCAGTTGCGGGGTGTGCCGCTGGCGGTCGGCAATGGCGGCGAGCGGGGCGTGGTGGCTGCCGCCAGTTACGAGGCGCGCCGTTACGGCGTCCATTCGGCCATGTCCAGCCGGGCTGCGCTGGCCCGTTGTCCGCAACTGATCTTCACACCGGCCCGTTTCGAGGTCTATCGGGAGGTCTACCGAACTATCATGGACATCTTTCATGAATATACCGACAAGGTCGAGCCGCTGTCGCTCGACGAGGCCTACCTCGACGTCACGGTCAATCACCGCAACATGCCCTCTGCCACGCTCATAGCCAGGGAGATCAAACGGCGCATCCGCGAGACCACCGGCCTGACCGCATCGGCCGGCGTGTCGGTCAACAAGTTCCTGGCCAAGGTGGCCTCCGACTACGACAAGCCCGACGGGCTGAAGGTGGTGACCGACAGGGAGGCCGAGGCGTTTGTCGAGACGTTGCGGATCGAACAGTTCTGGGGCGTGGGACGGGTGACGGCCGACAAGATGCACCGGATGGGAATTCATACGGGAGCGGATCTGAAGGCCCGCAGCGAGGCGGAACTGATCCACCGCTTCGGAAAGATCGGCCATCTCTATTACCTGAATGCGCGCGGCATCGACCATCGTGAGGTCGTTTCGGACCGGATCCGCAAGTCGGTAGGCAGCGAGACGACGTTTGCGGCCGACATCGGCGACCGGCAGGAGCTGGCCCGCCAGCTGACCGTGGTCGGGGAGGAGGTCTGGCGCCGGGCGGCGCGGCGCGACTTCTACGGGCGGACGGTGACGCTGAAGATCAAGTTCGCCGATTTCCGGCAGATTACCCGCAGCCGTACGGCGGAGGGGTTCATCACGGAGTATAACCGTTTTCGCGACATGGCATCGGAACTGTTCGATGCCGTCGATCTGCAGGGCGAACAGGTGCGGCTGATCGGCCTGAGTGTCAGCAATCCGGCCGACATCGAATCGCCCGAATACCGGCAGTTGGAGATCGAGTTCCCTGAGGAGTGACCGGCAGAGGAGGACGCCGGAGCGGACGCTGTGTGGCGAGAGTGCTGTCGGTGTCGTCGGGGAGTTGCAGCATGGAAAATATTGGCTATTTTTGCCCCCGTTTTGACGGAAAAATAGCTGAAGGATGTACGCTTGGGTGCTGTTGATAGTGGCCGGATTGTTCGAGTCCGGGTTTGCTTTCTGTTTGGGTAAGATGCGGGATGCGGTCGGCGCGGCGTGGTGGCTGTGGGGCGCAGGCTTTCTGGTAAGTTTGACGCTCAGCATGACGCTGCTCGCACGGTCGGCGCGGAAGATCCCGGTCGGTACGGCCTATCCCGTGTGGACGGGCATCGGTGCGGCCGGTACGGTCATTCTCGGCATCGTCTGTTTTCATGAGCCGGCCTCGTTTCTCCGGCTTTTCTTTATCGGAACGTTGATCTTCTCTGTCATCGGACTGAAGGTCGTGTCGCATTAAACGGAGCGTAGCGCTATGGATTGGATCATATTGGTGATAGCCGGCCTGTGCGAAACGGGATTCGCTTTCTGCATGGGCAAGATGAAGACGGCCGAGGGGCGTGCGCGTCGTCTGTGGACGGCGGGGTTTGTCGTGTCGGTCGTGGCGAGCATGTGGCTGCTCTCGGTGGCCGTGCGGACGCTGCCGATCGGTACCGCCTATCCCGTGTGGACGGGTATCGGCGCGGTCGGAACCGTCGTGCTCGGCATGGTCTGCTTCAAGGAGAAAGCCTCCTTTGCCCGCCTGTTCTTTGTTGCTCTGCTGATCGCTTCGGTCATTGGACTGAAGATGGCATAGCCGCCGGGCGGCGGGCTTGTAAAATGGAGCGGGGCAGTCGATCCGATCGACTGCCCCGCTCGCTGCATGATGCTATCCGTATGAAAACTATTGGCGCGTACGCTCTATGGTGTGCAGAATGTGGCGATCCTTGTCGAGCATGTAGAGGGTCAGCGTGCTGTCCGAAGCCGACACGACCGAGAAGCCGGTGGCGGAACTGCAGAAGACCGTGCCGTCGATCGGAGCCACCTCGCGGCTCAGCGAACCCGACGTATTGACCACATAGTCGATGTCGCTGCCCGGCACGCGGATGTGCTGGAAGTTGTGGATGTGGCCGCCGATGTACATGTCCACGTCGTATTTGCGGAGGATCGTATCCACGCGCTCCTGCAGATTCTCGCGCTCCTCGTCGTCCTTGTCGGTGTCGGCATAGATGGGGTGGTGGCCGATGACGATGGTCCACGTCTCGTCGGCCTGAGCCAGCGTCGAGTCGATCCAGCGCAACTGCTCGTCGATGGACTGGGCGGCAACGTCACGGTAGGACTCCTCGGCCTCCTTGTGGTACTTGTCGATCAGCGGCGTGGTGTCGATCCACACGATCCGCAGGGTCGAGGAGTCGCCCACCTCGAAGCTCTTGGTGTAGTAGCGGTCGGGCATCACCCAGCGACGGCTGACGTCGGAGTAGTCGATGACGGCCTGCGTGTTGCCGCGATACTCGTGGTTGCCGAGTACCGGGTACCAGTCGAGCATCAGCTCCGGGTGGCTGTAAATCAACTCGTAGTTGGTCATCCACAGCGGGTCGCTGACGCTGGCCACGCCCTCGAAGTGGTGAACGTCGCCGGCAGCGGCCACAAACTCGATGTCGATCTCCTCGGCCAGTTCGCCCATCGACTCGGCGATCGGTTTCTGGTCGTAGTAACCGTTGCGGCCGAGGTCGTTGGCGACGATGAAGTTGAAGTTGTCTTCGTCGATGGCAGTCAGCCGGGCGGCCGTATCGGTGGCCGTGCTCTTCGAGGTGGCCGGAGTGCCGTTGCAGGCGGTCAGCAGCCATGCGCCGGCGAACAAGAGGATGAATGTGTGGTTGCGTTTCATATGCTTTCTCTGTTTTTCTGAATGTGTGTCACGTTAGCGGTTAGAAGTCCCATTTCAGACCCAGCGTGAAGGTACCCTGATAGTATTCCAGCTGGGCGGTGCGGGTGCGGATACCCTGATAGTAGCGCAGGGGCTGGTTGGTGAGGTTGTTGGCCTCGAAGAAGAGACGGATGCCCTTGCCGAAGCGGTAGGAGACGTTGGCGTCGAGGAAGAGCTGGTCGTCGTAGTAGCGGTCGCCGAAGGCATCGCCCGAAACCTCGTCGAGGTAGCCGGCCGTGTAGTTGAGCGAGATGCGGGCCGAGAGGCGGTCGTTCTCCCAAGCCAGCGAAGCGTTGGCCATGTGGGGAGCGGTGCCGGGCAGCGAGACATCGGTGCGCTCCTCGCCGTCCTCATTGTAGATGCCGCTGGTCACCGAGTGCGTGAAGGTGTAGTTGAGCATCACGTTGAAGTTGCGCAGGAAGCGGGAGGTGAAGAAGTCGAGCCGGCGCTGCAGCGAAACCTCGAAGCCGAACATGTTCACGTGGTTGCCGTTCATGGGGCGCAGGTACTCCCAGCGGTTGCCGTCGGTGATCGGGTTGTCGATACCGGGGAAGTCGGCTGCAAACTCGTCGGCCGTGTAGTCGATGTCGAGGTAGTTGAAGATGAAGTTGTTGATCCGTTTGTAGAAGAATCCTCCCGAAATGAGGCCGACCGACTTGCTGTAGTATTCACCCAGCAGATCGACGTTGTGGGAGTAGGCGGCCTTCAGGTTGGGGTTTCCGGCCGTGATCTCGTTCTTGTCGCGCTGGATGTCCACGTAGGGAACCAGCATGTAGTAGTTCGGACGGGCGAGTGCGGTCGTGTAGGCGGCGCGCAAGACGGTGCGGTCGTTCAGGTCGTATTTGAAGGTGAGGCTCGGCAGCACGTTCGTGTAGTTGTTCACGTTGCCGCGCGAGTCGGCGTTGGCATAATCCTCGTCGAGGATGTAGTTGCCGCTATAATTCAGGTGTGTATTCTCTACGCGGACACCGGCGATGAACATCAGTTTGGAAGTGATATTCTGGTCCCACCGCAAATATCCGGCCAAAATGCGTTCGTGGGCATTGTAGTTGCCGGCCAGGTATTCCGACGGATCGTCCTCGGCGGTGAACTGGGTCGGGTCGTAGAGATCGACGTTGCCCAGCCACTGCTTGGAGACGAACATGCCCGGAACGTAGCGCGAACCCTGCGTGAGTGCCTTGCTGTACACCACGTTGTCGATGTCGGCCAGCGAAGGCATCTCGCCGGTGGGAACGTATTCATAGAAGCGGTTGTCACGCATCTTGTTCTTCATGCGGCCGCTCAGACCCATGCGCAGACGGCCTTTCTGGTCGCGGATGACGGTGAGCGGAAGACGCAGGTTGACTTTGGCCACATACTCCTCCTCTTCGGTGTAGTCGTGCTGTTCGGTCAGTTTGTCGAAGGCGAACAGCGAATAGTCCTGGTCGGGCGAGGTGACGTAGGGCAGGCGGGGATTGCTCAGATCCTCCGTGATGGAGACGCCCTCCTGTTTGTACTCGATGTAACGCTCGTGGGGACGGTCCTCGCTGGCTTTCGCGTAGCTCAGGTTCCAGTCCAGGTCCACTTTCGGGGAGAGCAGGTGGGTACCCGTGAGGGCGTAGCTCTGTACGCGCTGGTCCTCCAGGCGGCTGCCCTTGTTGCGGCAGTCGTCGATACCGCCCTTGGTCTCGCGGACGATCTCGCCTGTGTAGCCGCCGGCGCCGTCGCTTTCGATGTCTTTGTACTGGGTGCGGTAGCGGTTCTCGCGGTCATCGCGCCAGTTGTACATCACATCCAGCGCCAGCGTGTTGCGGTCGTTGATGCGCCAGTCGGCATTGAGGTTGGCGCTGCGGCGGATGCGCTGCACGTCGTATTTGCGGACGTCCATCTCCTCGACATACACCTCGTCGTTGTCACCCTCGGCCCATACGGCTTCGATGTTGTCCGAACCGTAGGTCTTGTTCATGTAGGCCGCGCTGAGGACGATGCCCAGCTTGTCCTTGAAGAAGCGGTTGCCGTATACGAACGAACCCGAACCGGTCGCTCCGTTGCGGATGGGGTTGTAGCCGCCGGAGAGCATCAGCGAGATGCGCTGGCCGCCGCCGGCCGCACGGGTAATCAGGTTTACCGAGCCGCCGATGGCGTCGGCATCCATGTCGGGCGTCAGGGTCTTGTTGACCGCAATGGTCTGGACCATGTCCGACGGGATCAGGTCCATCTGCACCTTGCGGTTGTCGCCCTCGGCCGAGGGAATACGGTTGCCGTTGAGGGTGACGGAGTTCAGCTCGGACGCCAGGCCGCGCACGATGATGTTGCGCGCCTCGCCCTGGTCATTCTGCATCGTGATGCCCGATACGCGTTTGAGGGCGTCGCCGATGTTCGAGTCGGGGAAGCGGCCCACCTGGTCGGCCGAGATCATATTGGTGATGTTGGCATTGGTCTTCTGCTGGTTCAGCGCTTTGGCCTGGCCGCGCATCATGTCGCCCATGACCACGACGGCGGCAATCTCCTGCGAACCTTCGGCCATCGAGAAATTGACCACCGTGTTGCCCTGGGCGGTGACGGTGGCCGGCTGGGCGGTGGTCTCGAAGCCCAGGTATTCGACCTCGACCGTATAATCGCCGACAGGGACGTTGAGGAATTCGTAGTAGCCGTTGTAACCCGATACGGTGTATCGGTTGAACTTGTCCAGTTTCAACACGGCGCCGGGCAGAGTCGTGCCGTCGATGGCGCTGCGGACGGTACCGGAAATCAGACCGGTTTCCTGGGCAATCGCATTCCCGAACATCAGGAAGCAACAGAGAACAAAGAGTAAATGTTTTCTCATAAAAAGATCATTGCATTGTGACGCCGCAAAGGAAAAATCCTCATGTTACCGTTCTGTTACGGAAATATTATATTCCCGGCACGGATGCCGCCATCCGGAAGAAGAGGCGGGCGGAAAGGGCTTCCCGCTGCATGGACGAGCCGGACGGTTCGATAAAAAAACAGCAGGCATCCGCGAACGGATGCCTGCTGTTGCAGTAGTCGGCGTCTTTTTCCGTCAGAACGAGATGTCCAGGATCTCGAAGCAGATCAGGCCTGCGGGAACGCGCACTTCTACCTTGTCTCCCTTCTTGTGACCCAGCAGCGCCTGGGCGATGGGGGTGCCGATCGACAGTTTTCCGGCCTTCAGGTTGGCCTCCTTCTCGGAGACGATGGTGTATTCCACCTCTTTCTTGGTGGTGTGGTTCAGCAGTTTCACCTTGCTGAGAATTTGTATCTTGTCGGTATTTACGTGCGAACCGTCGAGGATGCGCACGCCGGCCAGCGTCGCCTCCATGTTGGCGATGCGCATCTCCAGCATGGCCTGAGCCTCTTTGGCGGCGTCGTACTCCGCGTTTTCCGAAAGGTCGCCTTTGTCGCGGGCCTCGGCAATGGCTGCGGCGGCTGCCGGACGTTCGACGGCACGCATGTGTTCCAGCTCCGCTTTCAGTTTGTTGTACCCCTCACGGGTCATGTAGGTCACTTCTGCCATAATTTCAGTATCGGCACAGCGGCCGATCGTATTGGTTAAACATTACAACGTAATCATAAAAAAGTCCTGACCTTTCCGGGAGCGGCGGAGACTCGTTTGCCCCCTCAGGGGAAACGGCTGCCGAACTCATGCGAAAAGCTCAGGCGGCGGCACGGCCTGCGCGGCCGTTGCGGTCTTGTATTGCGAAACCGGCCGGTATATATGTAAAAAAAGAATTCCGCTGCCGGAACCCTCTTTGCATGACCGTTTCAAATACGGAGACAAAAATAGGGATTTATGTCGAGAAAAACAAATCGCTTCGGCCGGTTATTTTGCCCCGACCGCCTGCCGCCGCCTGCGGAGCGAGTTAAAAAGTGCGGAGTCCGTGCGAATATCCGGAAGGATGCTTATATTTGTTCTTCAAAGCGTTTCCCGTCAGAGCGTATGTTCGGAGTCTGGTTTGCTATAATATCTTTGGCGAATGTCAAGAGCGTAATCGCGATCCTGTATGTGCTGATCGTCGCCGCCACGGTCATCGTGATCGTCAATGACCGGCGTGATCCGGTCAAGGCGATGTCGTGGATCCTGGTGGTGACGCTGCTGCCGGTGGCCGGCCTGATCTTTTATGTCGTGTTCGGCCGGAACTACCGCAAGGAAAAAATATTCAACCGCAAGGAGATCGACGACTTCAAGCAGATCGACCGCCTGTGCCGGGTGCAGCTGCGCGATCTGGTCGATCCCGACATCCAGCATATCGAGTCCGTCGAGGCGCGCAAGGACATCATCACCCTGCTGCTGAACAACAACCGCGCGCTGCTGACCGTGCGCAACGAGGTGCAGATCCTCTCCGGAGGACGGGAAAAGTTCGATGCGCTGTTCGAGGCCATCCGCGGGGCGAGGTCGTCGATCCATCTGGAGTACTACATTATAGAGCAGGACGAGATCGGCCGGCAGTTGATCGCTTTGCTTGAACAGAAGGCCGCTGAAGGGGTAGAGGTGCGGCTGATCTACGATGATGTGGGAAGCTGGGGGCTGAAAAG
Organism: uncultured Rikenellaceae bacterium; assembly: GCA_949287525.1. GTDB lineage: Bacteria > Bacteroidota > Bacteroidia > Bacteroidales > Rikenellaceae > Tidjanibacter. Next base: position 13,105 of record CASEGL010000007.1, on the reverse strand, counting down.
GCGCGATGTGCGCCGTCTGCGCAGCCACGGCATCCAGGTCTGCTGTTTCATGCCGGTCGCTTTTCCCTGGCTGACCAGCAAACTCAATAATCGCAACCACCGCAAGATTGTCGTCATCGACGGCCGGATCGGCTTTACGGGCGGCATCAATGTGGCTGACCGGTATATTAAGGGGACTTCTTTCGGAGAGTGGAGGGACATGCACCTGCGGATCGAGGGCGATGCCGTCAATATGCTGCAGGCTATCTTTATGACCGACTGGTATTTCGTCAGCGGCAAGGAGATGCTGAGCGATGAAAAGTATTTTCCGAAGAGTCGGGTGACGTCGCGTTCGCCGATGCAGATCGCCTCGTCGGGTCCCGATTCCGACTGGGCCTCCATCATGCAGGCCTTTTTTGCCGCAATCAGTCGTGCGCGGCGTTCGATCTACATTTCCACCCCCTATTTCCTGCCCAATCAGTCCATCCTGACGGCGCTGAAGGTAGCGGCATTGAGCGGCGTGGACGTACGGATCATCCTGCCCAGCCGGTCGGACAGCAAGATCGTCTATTGGGCTACACGTTCCTATATCGGGGAGATGCTGGATGCCGGCATCAAGGTGTACTTTTACTGTAAGGGATTCAATCATACCAAGTTGATTATCGTGGACGACAACTTCTGTTCGGTCGGTTCGGCGAATATGGACATCCGCAGTTTCGAGGACAACTTCGAGGTGTCGGCGATCATGTATGACCCGCGGATTACGGCCGAACTGCGGCGGTCGTTCCTGACCGACATCGAGGACAGCGAACGGATCACGCGGGGGCGCTGGCTGGATCGTCCGACCCTTCATGCCGTCTACGAATCGGTGGCCCGCCTCGCCAGTCCGCTGCTGTGAGGGGGCGTTGTGTGTGAATGCAAGAAATAAACTGGGATGCGTATAGTTGTTGTTGGAACCGGATATGTAGGGTTGGTCTCCGGAACGTGTTTTGCGGAGATGGGCATTGACGTGACCTGTGTCGATGTCGATGAAGGGAAAATTCGGAAACTCCTGCAGGGCGAGATGCCGATCTACGAACCCGGTCTGGAGGAGATGGTGCGGCGCAACGTAGAGGCCGGCCGTCTCCATTTCACGACCGATCTGGCCGGTTGTCTCGATGATGTGGAGGTGGTCTTCTCGGCCGTGGGTACGCCGCCCGACGAGGATGGCTCGGCCGACCTGCAGTATGTGCTGGCCGTGGCACGTGAATTCGGACGCCACATCAACAAATATACGATTCTCGTGACCAAATCGACCGTGCCGGTGGGTACGGCGCAGAAGGTGAAGGCAGCCGTTCAGGAAGAGCTGGACCGGCGCGGCGTGCGGGTCGAATTCGATGTGGCCTCCAATCCGGAATTTCTGAAGGAGGGTGCCGCCATCAAGGACTTCATGTCGCCCGACCGGGTGGTGGTCGGCACCGAGAGCGAGCGCGCCCGTGAAGTATTGTCCAAACTGTACCGGCCTTTCCTCGTGAATAACTTCCGGGTCTATTTCATGGATATTCCTTCGGCCGAGATGACCAAGTATGCCGCCAATGCCATGCTGGCGACGCGGATCTCGTTCATGAACGACATCGCCAACCTGTGCGATCTGCTGGGAGCGAATGTCGATATGGTGCGCAAGGGCATCGGAACCGATTCGCGGATCGGTTCGAAATTCCTCTATGCCGGTTGCGGGTACGGCGGATCGTGTTTCCCGAAAGATGTGAAGGCGCTGGCGCGGACGGGCAGGGAATACGGTTACACGATGCGGGTGATCGAGGCGGTCGAGGCGGTGAACGAACGGCAGAAGACGATCGTTTGCGACAAACTGCAGGCGATGATCGGCGACGTGAAGGGCAGGACGATCGCTTTGTGGGGCTTGTCCTTCAAGCCGGAGACCGACGACATGCGCGAGGCGCCGGCGCTGGTGGTGATCGACCGCCTGTTGCGCGACGGCGCGACGGTCAAGGTGTTCGATCCGATTGCCATGGATGAGTGCCGGCGTCGGATCGGTGACGTTGTGGTGTACGCCAGGGATATGTACGATGCGGTGGTGGATGCCGATGCGCTGATTCTGCTGACGGAGTGGAAGCAGTTCCGGATGCCGTCGTGGGCGGTCATGCGCAAGACAATGATGGCTCCCGTTCTGGTAGACGGCCGCAATATTTACGATAAGGACGAAGTTGTGGCGGAAGGGTTCCGGTACAGCGCGATAGGAAAATAAACAATCGGGATGGAGAAGTCAAAAGAGGTTGAGGAGCGGTTTTTCGGACTGCTGCGCCATGCGCTGCCCGGTACGGCGCCGGCGGTTGAGGAAGTGGCGCAATGGCAGGCGGCCGACTGGTCGGCGGTGTACGAAATGGCTGTCCGGCAGGGATTGCAGGCCGTTCTGTGGGAAGTCATTGCCCGGCTGCCGCAGGAGTGTTTGCCGCCCCGCGCCTTGAAGCTGCGTTGGGCGTTGAGTGCCGAAGGCATTGCTCAGCATTACGGCAAACAGCGTATGGTCGCTGCCGAGCTGGCTGACCGGTGGGCCGAAGCCGGTCTGCGACTTTTCGTATTGAAAGGCTTTGCATTCAGCCGCTATTATCCGGTGCCGGCGCATCGGGAGTGCGGCGATTTCGACTGTTTTCTCGGTGAGGGACGGAGCAAGGCCGACGAGGTGGCCGAAGCGGCCGGTGCCGAAATCGAGCGGCCGGTTGATTATAAGCATACGCATATCCGCTACAAGGGGGTTGTAATCGAGAATCACCGTTTTTGCGTAGCCATTCGGGGCAGCCGGCGGGTCAAGGAGTTTGAGCGGCTGCTGGAGGGGCTGCTGGCTGGAGACACGGCACCGGAATATGTGGAAGGAACCCGCATCGGGATTCCTCCGCTGATGTTCAATGCGCTGTTTCTGACGTGGCATGCGCTGACCCACTTCCTGCTGGAGGGCATCCGTTTCCGTCATATCTACGACTGGGCCTGTCTGGTGGCGGCCGAGCAGCATCGGCTCGACTGGGAACGGTTTTATGCCGTGTGCGACCGGTACCGTCTGCGGCGCTTTGTCGATGCCATGAACACCATGGCGGTGCGTTACTGCGGCGTGCGGATTACCAATCCGGCTGTCGTGGCGGAAAGTCCCTATGCCGGGCGGATACTCGATTCCATACTGTATGACGACGCTTCGATCAGTAACCGGAACAAGGGCCTGTGGTGGAAACGGTTCAAAAAAACATCCAATATCTTCCGCTACCAGTGGAAGTATCACGCTATTTATCAGAAAAGTTATGCCGGTCAGATCGCCGGACTTGTGTACGGCGTGCTGTTCGACCGGCACCCCAAATTGTAACCGGAGGACATGAAAGGAATCGTATTGGCGGGAGGCAGCGGCACGCGCCTCTACCCGCTCACGAAAGGGGTGAGCAAGCAGTTGCTGCCGATCTATGACAAACCGATGATCTACTATCCGATCTCGGTGCTGATGCTGGCGGGCATTCGGGATATCCTGATTATTTCGACCCCGTACGACCTGCCTCTGTTCCGGCGGCTGCTGGGGGACGGCAGCGACTACGGCGTCCGCTTCTCCTATGCCGAGCAGCCGTCGCCGGACGGACTGGCACAGGCCTTTCTGATCGGCGAGGAGTTCATCGGGGACGACAGCGTCTGCCTGGTGCTGGGCGACAACATCTTCTACGGCCAGGGCTTCACCGGCATGCTGGCCGAGGCGGTGCAGGCGGTAGACAGCGGGAATATGGCAACGATCTTCGGCTATTGGGTGAACGATCCCCAGCGCTACGGCGTGGCGGGCTTTGACGAGCAGGGCCGGGTGGTGAGCATCGAGGAGAAGCCGCAGCAGCCGGCTAGCAACTATGCGGTCGTGGGGCTTTATTTCTATCCCAACCGGGTCGTGGAGGTGGCGCGCGGCATCCGTCCTTCGGCGCGCGGCGAACTGGAGATCACCGACGTGAACCGTCGCTTCATGGAGGAGGGGGCGCTGCGGGTCGAACTGCTGGGACGCGGCTTTGCGTGGCTCGATACGGGGACGCACGATTCGCTCTCCGAGGCTTCGACCTTCATTGAGGTGATCGAGAAGCGGCAGGGGCTGAAGGTGGCCTGTCTGGAGGAGATCGCCTACCGAAACGGTTGGATCGACCGCCGGCGGCTGCACGAACTGGCAGCGCCGGTCGGCCATACGCCCTACGGCCGGTATCTGCTGGGACTGTGACGGTGTCAGGCGTCAGGAAACCATACGGGAGCGGAAAAGCGGCCGGTCGCATGACGGCGCTTTCCGCTCTTTTCGTATCTTTGTTCGTGCAGGCGCCGGCGTGCCTGCGAAAAACAGCACGCACAGCGTGGCGGCTGTGTCAAGACCGGAATCATGAAAATTATCCCGACCGATATTCCCGACGTGAAGATCGTCGAACCGCAGCTGTTCGGCGACGAGCGGGGTTACTTTATGGAGAGCTATTCGCAGGCGGCCTTCGAGCGCGAAGTGTGCCGCACGGTGTTCGTGCAGGACAACGAGTCGCGTTCGCGCTACGGTGTGGTGCGCGGCCTGCATTATCAGCTGCCGCCCTGCTGCCAGAGCAAGCTGGTGCGGGTCGTGGAGGGGCGCGTACTGGACGTGGCGGTCGATCTGCGACAGGGATCGCCCACCTTTGGCCGCCATGTGGCGGTGGAGCTGACGGGCGAGAACCGGCGCCAGTTGTTCGTGCCGCGTGGCTTCGCCCACGGTTTTGCCGTGCTGAGCGAGACGGCGCTCTTTCAGTACAAGTGCGACAACCCCTATGCTCCGGAGTTGGAGGCGGCCGTGGCGTGGGACGATCCGACGCTGGCCATCGACTGGGGCATTCCGGCAGCCGATGTCGTGCTGTCGGAGAAGGACCGCCACCATCTTGCGCTGATGGAGGCTCCGCTGTTCCGGTACGGCGAACCCCTTTATTGAGTGCGTTTATGGAACGGCAGGGAACGATTCTTGTGGCAGGTGCCGGCGGACAGCTCGGACAGGCGCTGCGCAGCGTGGCGGGCGAATATCCGGACTGGCGGTTCGTCTTTGTCGGGCGGGAGCAGGGAGACATCTGTTCCGCCGCAGCGTGGACACGGCTGGTGCGGAGCCATGCCGCCTGCGGCATCATCAACTGCGCAGCCTGGACGGCTGTGGATCGTGCCGAGAACGAACCCGAAGCGGCCGATCGGGTGAACCGTCTGGGGGCGGCCGTGCTGGCCGATGTGGCTGTGCGCGAGGGCGTCTGGCTGGTTCATGTCTCCACCGACTATGTGTTCGGAGGCGACGGGCTTTCGCCCTGCCGCGAGGAGGATCCGACCGCCCCGCTGGGCGTGTACGGGGCGACGAAACTGGCCGGCGAGGAGGAGATCCGGCGCCGGAAGCCCGATGCGGCCATTGTCCGCACGGCGTGGCTGTATTCCGAATACGGTCACAACTTTTTGAAAACCATGCTGCAGCGCGGAGCGGCCGGACAGCCGCTGCAGGTGGTGGACGACCAGTGGGGGCGTCCCACCTGTGCGATCGACCTGGCGCGTGCGCTGATGACGCTCGTCGGGCGCGGCATCCGCGGTGTGGAGACCTATCACTATACCGGAGGCGGCGAACCGACCACGTGGTACGGCTTTGCCTCCGAGATTTTCCGACAGGCGGGCATCGCGGCCGACCTGACGCCCGTGGCGACGGCCGACTATCCTGCGGCGGCGCGGCGTCCGGTTCGTTCGGTGCTGGATACGGCGAAGATCACTGCGGCAGGGGGGGCGGAAGTCCCCGACTGGCACGATGCGTTGCGTAGCTGCCTGCGGCGGATGGGATACCCCGTGCGTGAAGAACAGAAAACGTTATGAAGCATATTCTGATTACCGGCGGAGCCGGATTCATCGGCAGCCATGTGGTGCGGCTGTTCGTTACCAAATATCCCGATTACCGGATCGTTAATTTCGACAAGCTGACCTATGCCGGCAACCTGGAGAACCTGACCGATGTCGAGCGTCGGCCGAACTATGTGTTCGAGCGGGGCGACATCTGTGACTACGAGCGGGTTGCGGAGGTGCTTCGGCGGTACGACATCGACGGCATCATCCATCTGGCGGCCGAAAGCCACGTCGATCGCAGCATCGAGGATCCGTTCGGCTTTGCCCGGACCAACGTGATGGGAACGCTCTCCCTGCTGCAGGCGGCGCGCCTGTACTGGAACGGCGCATGGGAGGGCAAATGCTTCTACCACATCTCGACCGACGAGGTGTACGGCGCACTGCCGCTCGGCGGCGGACACTTTACGGAGACGACCCGCTACGATCCGCACAGCCCGTACAGCGCCAGCAAGGCGTCGGGGGATCATTTCGTGCGGGCCTTTCACGATACCTACGGCCTGCCGGCCATTGTCACCAACTGTTCCAACAACTACGGTCCCTGCCAGTTCCCCGAAAAGCTGATTCCGCTCTTCATCAACAACATCCGGCACGGCCGTCCGCTGCCCGTCTATGGCCGCGGCGAGAATGTGCGCGACTGGCTCTATGTGGAGGATCATGCCCGCGCCATCGACACGATTTTCCATCGCGGCCGCATCGGCGAGACCTACAACATCGGCGGCGGCAACGAACGGAGCAACATGGCGCTGGTTCGTGAACTGATCCGCACGACCGACCGGCTGCTGGGGCGGCCGGAGGGGGCGTCGGAGCGGTTGATTACCCATGTGGCCGACCGTCCGGGCCACGACCTGCGCTATGCCATCGACGCCTCGAAACTGCGGAACGAGCTGGGGTGGCGGCCGGAGGTGCCGTTCGGCGAGGGACTGGAGCGAACCGTGCGCTGGTACCTCGACAACGGGGAGTGGCTCGACCACGTCACCAGCGGCGCGTATGAACGCTATTACGAACGGATGTACGGCAGTCGGGCGGCGGCGTCCGGCCGGTAGCCTGTCCGCCGGTAGAGACAAAAAAGGCACCCTGCCGTCGGCAGGGTGCCTTTTTACTTGGTGGCCGATCCGGTAGCCGGATCGGCCGTCTCTTGCGTCGATTAGAGGGCGCCGATCTCGGTGAGAACGGAAGCCGTCTTGCGGACAGCCTCGGCACTCTTGGAGAAGGCTGCCTTCTCCTCTTCCGTCAGCGAGATCTCCAGCACCTTCTCCACGCCGTTGCGGCCGATTACGGCCGGAGCGCCGATGTAGATGTCCTTCTGACCGTACTGGCCGTCGAGGTGTACGCACGAAGCGAAGACCTTCTTCTCGTCGTTGATGATGCTCTCCACTACGCGGGCAACGGCAGCGCCCGGTGCATACCAGGCCGACGTGCCGAGCAGTTTGGTCAGCGTGGCGCCGCCTACCATCGTGTCGGCAGCCACCTTGGCGAGCGTCTCCTTGTCGAGGAACTCGCTTACCGGTACGCCCTTGTAGGAAGCCTTGCTGGTCAGCGGGATCATGGTCGTGTCACCGTGGCCGCCGATTACCATGCCGTCCACGTCGTTCGAGCAGACGTTCATGGCCTTGGCCAGGTAGCAGCGGAAACGGGCGCTGTCCAGTGCGCCGCCCATGCCGAATACGCGGTTGGCGGGCAGACCGCTCACCTTCTGGGCGAGGTAGGTCATCGTATCCATCGGGTTGCTGACCAGCAGCAGGATGGCGTTCGGCGAATATTTCAGGATGTTGGTTACAACCTCCTTTACGATGCCGGCATTGACGCCGATCAGCTCCTCGCGGGTCATGCCCGGTTTGCGCGGGATGCCGGAGGTGATGACCACTACATCCGAATTGGCGGTTGCGGCATAATCGTTGGTCACGCCCGTCAGCGTGGTGTCGAAATCCATGAGGGTGGCCGTCTGGTACATGTCCAGCACCTTGCCTTCGGCCAAACCTTCTTTGATGTCGAGCAGGACGATCTCGCCGGCTACTTCACGGATGGCCATTGCGTTTACACAAGTTGCGCCGACGTTTCCGGCGCCTACGACTGTTACTTTTGACATGGTCTTGTGTCTTAAATACGGTTTATGTTGAGCGGAGACTGCCGGAGGGAATGCCTCTTGCTCCGCCGTTTATGTTTCCTGCGGCGATCCTGTCGGATAACAGAAGCCCCGACCGAAGTCGGGGCTGCGGAATTAACCGATGAGTTTCGCGTAATCCTCGGCCGAGAGCAACGTGTCGAGTTCGGCAGCGTTGGCGATGCTGATCTTGATGATCCAGCCTTCTCCGTACGGATCCTTGTTCACCAGTGCGGGATCGTTCTCCAGCGCATCGTTGAAGGCGAGTACCTCGCCGCCTACCGGCAGGAATGCGTCGGAAACCGTTTTTACGGCCTCGATCGAACCGAACACCTCGTTCTGGGCGAGCGTCTCGCCTACGGTGGGAACATCTACGAATACGATGTCGCCGAGCTGGCTCTGAGCGAAGTCGGTGATGCCGATATAAGCCTCGTTACCTTCCACATGTACCCATTCGTGGTCGTTGGAATACTTGAGATTAGCAGGAATGTTCATTGCTAAATGTTTTGATGGTTAAATATATCCGTTGTATAATTCCGTTCTTGCGCGTCCGGATAATGGCGATCCATTCCGAACCGTTTGCCAAAGATAGTTTTTATTTTCAATTGCGCCAAGAGAACTGTGAATTATATAACACATAAAAATCGTTTTCGGCATCGCCGGCCGTCTCCGGTCTCCGATTCTGTTTCCAATAACGCACGGGAGACGGTTTTCGTATCTCTTTTCTTGAAAATAAAGCGCGGCAAGTTGCCGGAAAGTGTATTATATTTGTCACGTTTTTCGTTACTTAACGAGTAGCATCACGAAAACGGAGATAAAGGGAATGAAAAGTTGGAAATATGTCGTGCTGGTTGTTGCCTGCCTGATGGGATGCGGCATGGAGGCTTACGCCCAGCACAAGATGACACGCGAGGAGTATATCGCCACCTATGCGCCGCTGGCCATCCAGCAGCAGAAGCAATACGGCATTCCGGCCAGCATCAAGATGGCACAGGGCATCATCGAGTCGCAATACGGCAACAGCGAACTGTCGCGCCGCTCGAACAACCACTTCGGCATCAAGTGCAAGAAGGACTGGGTGGGCGATACGGTGCGTTACGACGACGATGCGCTGCAGGAGTGTTTCCGCCGGTACAGTACGGTCGAGGATTCCTATCGGGACCACTCGGAGTTTCTGAAGAACAGCCCCCGTTACGAACGCCTCTTCCGGCTCAATCCGAAAGACTACAAGGGTTGGGCCTACGGGCTGAAGGAGTGCGGCTACGCGACGGCTCCGCATTATGCCACGACGCTGATTAAGTGCATCGAGGATTACGAGCTGTATCTGCTGGACGACGGCGAATATCCGACCTATCTGGCCGAGGTGGTGCTGCCGGCCGTGCCGGAGGTTCCCGACATGGTGACCGAGGCCTACGATGTGGCGCCGATCGACATCGACCACTATACCGTGGCGGTGCATACGGCCGACGGCCGCGGGCTGTTCATGCGCGACGGCGTCCGCTATCTGATTGCCCACGAGGGGGATACCTACAAGCAGATTGCCAAGTCGCTGGGCATATCGGCCGGCCGCCTGAAACGCTACAACCGCAAGCACATCGCAGGCAAGGAGGTTTCGGCGGGCGATATGGTCTATCTCGACCGTCCGGCGCGCGAGAAGGCCGACCGTCCGAAGAAGGCGAACTAACGGTTCATTCAAATACATTCACATACAAGATTAACCAACATCAGACACGATCATGGATTCCGGTGGGGAGTTACGCAAGCAGATCATTGACAAATTGACGCACAAGGCGTCCGTAAAACAGAAAGTATCCGACAACACGGTAGTTGTTTTCCACGAACTCAAGGAGGCGCTGCTGGAGTTGTCGGCCGAACTCGACGAGGAGCTGGAGGAGAAGATCGACCGACGCATCCGCATCGAGTATCGCGACAAGGGCAAATTCGAGGCACAGATCCAGGTGGCCGAGGATATCCTGATCTTCGCCATGCAGACCGACGTATTCCGGCTGCACCACGATCACGAGGTATGGAAGAACCCCTATCTGGCGCAGGATCCGGCCAATGCCTATTGCGGCGTCATCAATGTGTACAACTTCCTGGCCGATTCGTTCAAATACAACCGCAACGAAGACGAAGGCTATCTGATCGGACGAATCTTCATCAATCACGAGATGCAGTATTTCTTCGAGGGCAAGGGCAACTGCATGCAGTGCAGCGGCCGTTTCGGCACCCGCAAGATCGATCGCGACGCGCTGGTGGAGATTCTGGAATCGACGGTTCTCTTTGCACTCGACTTCGACCTCTATGTACCGCCCTACAAGGTGTCGCGTCTGGTGAATGTCGAGCAGTTCAACTCGCGCAACGAGATCTCGAAACTGCAGACCGGCAAACGGCTGGGATACGATTTCGAGGAGGATGTCATTGCCTGACGGCGGTCGGGGTGTCCGTTTGTCGGGCAGAGCGGGAAGACTATGAAACTGGTGGAATTGGTGTTCAGTCCGACGGGCGGTACGCAGCGGGTGGCAGACCGGCTGGTTGCTGGATGGAAGGTGGCTGCGGAGCGGTTTGATCTCTCCGACAGGGCTTTCGACGGCGGTCGGGTGGTTTTGTCGCCGGAGGATGTGTGCCTTGTGGCCGTGCCGAGTTTTGGCGGCCGTGTGCCTGCCGTAGCGGTCGAGCGGCTCGCTGGCGTAGCCGGCAACGGTGCGACGGCCGTAGCGGTGGCCGTCTATGGCAACCGGGCCTATGAGGATACGTTGCTCGAACTGAAGCAGACCTTGCAGCAGGCAGGTTTCCGTTGTCGGGCGGCAGTTGCGGCCGTGGCGGAACATTCGATCATGCACATCTATGCGAAGGGACGTCCCGACGAGGAGGATTTGGCCGAACTGGATCGTTTTGCCGCGCAGATTTGCGAGGCGGTCGCTGCCGATCGGATCGGCGATGAAGTGCAGGTGCCGGGCAATTTCCCTTACAAGGCGTATGGCGTGATTCCGTTGAAGCCGCATGCCACGCTCCAGTGTGAAGGGTGCGGACTGTGTGCGCGCCGTTGTCCGGTCGGAGCGATTCCGGAGGAGGATCCGAAAGGACTGGATGAAGGGAAGTGCATTTCGTGCATGCGGTGCGTGTCGTTGTGTCCGCGTCATGCACGCTCTCTGCCGCAGCAGGTGGTTGAGCAGATGACCGATAGGATGCGCCAGGCGTGCGATGGCCGTAAGCCGAACACCTGCTTCCTTGCGCCGGTACGTTAGGCGGGCAGCATGTCGAATACATAACGAGGGCGGGGTAGTGCGAAACTACCCCGCCCTCGGTGTTTATGGCGGTGCCGCCTGCAGCGGCGGCAAATGGCTTCGGATCAGGGATTGTAATGGATGGTCGGCCCGGTGCCGTCGAAGGTGGAGGAATCGTCGATGTCCGCATCGTGTTCTTCGGACGAACCGGAAGAGTCGTCATAGCCGCCGGCCAGGGATGCCACGATGGCGGAGGCCCACAGGGAAAGGGTCAGGCTTTCGAGCGACAGAGGCCAGCCGAAAAGGGCGACACCCGCCGCGCAGATTAGCAGGGTGGGGATGATCCAGCACCAGAACTTCCGGTTGCGGCGTTTCCTGACCAGGTTGGAGAGCAGCAGCCAGGCACAGGTGATGATGCTGCACCATATCAGGCACTGTATGAGACCGGAGACAAAGTTGTGCCGGTAGAAGGCGAAGTTTTTCTGATAGCGTTGGCTCTGGGCGATGCGGTCGGCCTCCTGCCAGTTGCCGTCGGAGTTTTCGGCAATCAGAAAGCAGAGGCTGCGGGCGGCCACGTAGCGGTAGATGCGGAAGTGCCGGTCGCCCTGCCGGTAGGTCGATACCCGTTCGTAACGGGTGCCGATCGGGTTATGGGCGCCGGTCTGGGACGCTCCCTCCAGGAAGGGGAGCCAGCGGATGTCCTCCACTTTCTGGTTTTCGCGCAGGTTGATGTTTTTCGGGAAGCAGAGGGTGAAGAGCGTGAGGCGCAGCGTGCCGTTCGTTGCCTCGAACCCCTCGATGCCTTCGTCCGCAATCGGGCGGAAGGTGAAGTCGTCGGGCAGCGTGAAGCGGACGGTTGCGTTGGCGTATTCGGCAGCCCGAACCGGAATGGCGAGCAGCAAGGCTGTGCAAAGTGTCAGGATAAGGTGTCTCATGGGGCAGCAGGTCTATGCATCAGGCATACATCATTGAATATCAGCGGCTATTCATTTTAAAAGGTACAAGTCGTATTCTGACAATTGAACGAAGTCGAAAAGAAAATGTAAGATGTTTACATTCAGTAGCTTTCGTTTATGGTCTTGTACCGCTTTTTTCAGTCTTTTTTGAAATTTCCTCAGCCATGCACAAGACATTGATAGGCAAAGGATTTTATCGCATATGTTACAGAACGCTTGATTAGTTTCGCAAAGATAATGTTTTTCTTGTAAATCCATGATTGTTACTCAAATAAATTTGTTATTTTTGCTGTGAGTAAAAGTTTTCATCACATTGAGTAAAATGTAATAGAATGTATAAACGAGCAGAATATCAGCTGATTACAGAACGCACGAAAGAGCCTCGCAAGTTCATTCAGGTCGTTATGGGTGCCCGGCAGATAGGAAAATCAACGGTGGTCAAACAAGTACTGAAAGATTTGGATATGCCTTACCAGTTCTTTTCTGCCGACAATGTTCCGGCTACGAACAATGCATGGATTTCTGATTGTTGGGCGGCTGTGCGCAGCTTGAAGGAGAGCAAAGGCTGGGGAAGCGTTATTCTTGTAATTGATGAGATACAGAAGATTGCCAACTGGAGCGAGGTGGTGAAAAAGGAGTGGGACGATGATACGTTTCATGACCGCGACATTAAGGTCTTGATTTTAGGAAGCAGTCGTGTACTGTTGGAAAAGGGATTGTCTGAGTCATTGGCTGGGCGATTCGAAGAAATACGCATGAGCCATTGGAGCTATCAGGAAATGAAGGAATGCTTCGGTTTCTCGCTTGACCAATATATGTTTTACGGAGGCTATCCCGGTGCTGCCACTTTAATTGGCGATGAAGATCGTTTCAGCCAATACATCCAATCGGCTATCATTGAGGCGACCATTAACAAAGATATTCTGATGGATACGCCAATAAGTAAACCAGCCTTACTTCGGCAA
>CASEGL010000006.1 GCA_949287525.1 uncultured Rikenellaceae bacterium | reverse complement strand
TTTAGGCAAATCTTTGGCGATTTCGGCAAGAAAGTTGTCAATATTCTGGTTGATTTCAGTCGCATTTGACCCTGCCGTCTGGAAAATCATGGCGGTAACACCCGGGTGTCCGTTCATGGTTCCATGGTAGGCGTAGCTTTCCTGGCCCAGTTCGATGTCTGCAATGTCCTTGAGTCTCAGTACTTCCCCGTCTTCTGTCGATTGGATGACGATTTCGCCGAACTCTTCTGGCAGAATGAGACGTCCACGGTATTTCATGGTATACTGGTAGGTCTCGTCGGAATTTTCGCCAAACGAACCGGTGGCCGATTCGATGTTTTGTTCAGCCAGGACAGCGGTCACATCAGACGGAACCAGGTTGTATTGAGCCATGACATCCGGTTTCATCCATATGCGCATGCTGTAGTCGCCGCCAAGAACCATCATGTCACCTACTCCCGAAATACGCAGGATTTCGGGTTTGAGGTTAATACTTACATAGTTGGCAAGAAAAGTCTCGTCATATGAATCGTCAGGACTGTAGAGCGAAAACATCTGCAGGATACTGGTCTGCCGTTTGGAGGTGGTCACGCCGACCTGGGTGACTTCGGCAGGCAGCTGACCCGTAGCTCTGGAGACGCGGTTTTGCACGTTGACCGCCGCCATGTCGGGGTCGACCCCCTGCTTGAAATAAATCGTAATGGAAGCGCTGCCGGAGTTCGTGGCAGTAGAGGTCATATAGGTCATGTCCTCTACACCGTTGATAGCCTCTTCGAGGGGTGCGATCACGCTCTTTTGAATAGTCTCGGCATTAGCTCCGAAATATGTGGTGCTAACCTGGACTGTTGGGGGGGCTATATTGGGGAATTGCTCTACCGGCAGAGTGAACAGCCCGATAACCCCTACAATGACGATCAAGATAGAGATGACCGATGAAAATACGGGGCGTTCTATAAAGTGTCTCAGATTCATGGATTAGTCCTCCTTGGTGGTTTGGTTATCCGCAGTGGAGTCGGCTGCAGCCGTAGCGGTCGGTTCGGTTGCGGGGGCAGCGGGGGTTGCGGATGCGGCGGCGGTATTAGCGCCGGCTGTTTTGGGGGTGATGGGGGTACCTTCGCGGAGCAGACCTACGCCTTCGGCCACGATCACGTCGCCGGCGGCCAGACCTTCGTCAACGATGAATTCAGTGCCGCCGTTCACGCGGGTTACCTGGACGGGGGCCGACTGGGCTTTGCCGTCTACGACTTTATATACGAAGCGTTTGTCCTGAATTTCATAGGTGGCCGATTGCGGGATGACCAGCGCACCGGTCTTTTCGGTCGGGATCACCACGTTACCCACGCCGCCGCTGTGGAGCAGGTTTTCGGCGTTGGGGAAGACGGCGCGGAGGCTGACCGTACCGGTCGAACGGTCGATCACGCCGCTGATGGCTTCGATGCGGCCCTTCGTGCCGTAAATGGAGCCGTCGCTCAGCTTCAGTTCCACGGCCGGCATCTCGGCGATGGCGCTCTCCTTGGAGCCGTACTCCTTCAGCAGGCTGAGCAGCTGGTTCTCGGTCATCGAAAAGTAGATGTACATCTGGGAGTTGTCCGATACGGTCGTCAGCGGCTGGGGCAGCGAGGCGCTGACCAGCGCGCCCTCACGGTAGGGCAGTACGCCGATTACACCGTCGGCAGGACTCGTCACGTCCGTATAGGAGAGGTTGTTGCGGGCATTGACCTCCTGAGCCTGCATCTGCGCCAGCTGGGCCTGTGCGGTCAGGTAGCTGTTGCGCGCCGTGGTCAGATCGACATCCGAAATGACATTCTTCTCGAACAGCTTTTCCTTGTTTTCATAGGTCAGTTTGGCGGTGGCCAGCGAGGCTTCGGCTGCCTTGACATTGGCTATCGCGGTGTTCAGTGCTGCCTGGTAGGGAACCTGGTCGATGATGAACAGGGTCTGACCCTTTTTGACCTTCTGACCCTCGGTGACGGCCAGCTTGGTGATGTAGCCGGAGACCTGGGGATAGATGGCGATGTCCTGGCGACCCTGGATGGTGGCCGAGTAACTGGTGGAGATGGTGCGGTCTTCGGGTTGTAGCGTCACCAGGTTGTAACCGGTAACGGGTGCGGTCTGATTTTTCTGGCCGCATCCCACGAGTGCGATCAGACTACCGCATAACAACAGCTGTTTCGATATTTTCATAACCTTACTTATATATAATAATTTTTTGAGTTCAAAGGTAAGTTTTCCTGGCCTCCTTTACATGGTCGCTTTCGGCACAAATCCATCCATTTACGGAACATTATGCAGGTATTTGCCCGATCGAATATAACGAATACGGTAAAAAACGGATTTTATTGCAGAAGGATGCCGATTAAATTGTGCGGAGGAACTTCCGAAACACCAAAAGCGGCTCTGATGGTCGGCCGCCTGCGGAAACGGTATCTCGCTTCTGTAAATTCTGGCTGCAAAGGTAGTTTAAATCAGGGTTTGGTCAAAAATCCGATTTGGGAAAATGGAGCAGACGGCAACCTGTTCCGCGAATGCCTGTTGCGGGTCCGGCCTGTCGTGCCGCAAGGTGCGGAGAGACCGAAGGGGGCAGAAGGCAGACAGGCTCCGGACAACATTGTCCGGAGCCTGTCTGCATGATGCGTTGTGCGGCGCTTACTCGGCGGGGTCCCCTTCCGGAGAGTCGGGTGTCTCGATGGGGGTGTAGGAGAAGGTGAGGGCTGCCGTTTCGGAGTGATCCGTATAGGTCGTGACGGTCTGTGCGCCGGTCAGAGCCGAGTTGTTGTCGCGCGTGAAGGTATAGGTTACCTGTTGGGGCAGCGATGCGGCCGCAGCCGTATCGGTTCCCTCGTCCGCGGCAGGCGGTATGTACTCGACCTGGGCGCTGAGCGGGAAGTTGCCCTGCGTGTCGCCGGTCAGTCCGAAAATGCCGTAGCCGGTCAGCGAATAGAACGGCGTACCCTGCATGCCGGGCATGACGATCATGTCCCAGATGTTGGTGGTGAGGTTGTTTTCCTGGATGTCGGCGTCGTCCTCCGGATAGGTGAAGGTGTAGACCAGTTTGGAGCGGCTGGCGGTCGGCTGCGACGATTCGTAGGGCAGGGTGTGGGTGATGCTGATGATCCGCAGGTTGTCGTAGGCGAATTCGTAAATCTCGGATTGCTTGCGGCTCTGGTCAAGGGTGATGCCCTCCTCGACGGTGAATTCCTCGTCGCGGACGATGCTGGCCAGTTTTTTGTCTTCGCTGCGGTCATAGCTGAAGGTGAAAGTGACTTTTGACCGCTGCATCAGGATGCCCGTGTTGTAGTCGCTGAATTCCCATTGCATCGGACCGCAGGAAGTGATTCGGCCGTTTACCTCCGAGAAGCTGAACTGGCTGGACGAGTTGTCGGGCAGGTAGGTGGCGATGGAGCCGATCGAGGAACCGCGGGTGACGGCATAGCGGTAGGTGCCGTCCGAGAAAACGGGCGTGTTTTCCGTCTCCTCGTCATACTCGAAGGTCAGCTGGGCGGGGCCTTCCAGCGTGGCGCCGGAAAGGCTGCGGGTCAGCATGGTCAGCGGTTGCGGTTTCGGGGAGGTCTGCTGGGTGACCCGAATAACGGTTCCTGCGTTGCCGGGCAGCTTGAACTGCACCTCGGCGTGACGGGGTTCGTTGCCGTAATTAGGCGTTTTGGCCGTGAGGGTTACGGATGTGGCCGCAGCCGTACCCGACAGGGGGGTGGCGTTGAGCCAGCGCAGCGTGTCGCCTTTCTCGTAGAAGATGCGCACGTACCAGTCGTCGCTGGCATCCAGCGTGACTTGTTTGGGGTTCGTGCCGATCAGCGTGATGTTGCGCAGGTCGTCTGGAATACGGACATAACCTTGATTGCCATTGGTGCAGGCCGACAGCAGAAGCGTCAGCAGCAGAACGGGCAGCGGAATGAGGGATATGGTTTTCATAACTCTGTCGGAATGGGTGGAGGCGGCAGCATGGGCAGCCGACAACTGGCAAAGATAGGGAGAAGTGTCCAAAGTCCGTTACGGCATCGGGTTTTTCTGCCGGTCCGTCGGGGCAGGGGCGGTGCGGCGGCGATGGGGTCAGCAGACTTCGGGATTCCTGTAACGGCCTTTGTTCTGGGTTTTCGTGCCGTCCTCCACGGCGCGGGTCGGGCAGCGGTGGATGCAGGCAAGGCATTGGACGCACCGGTCGCTCCAGACGGGGCGATCGCCCTCCATGCGGATGTTGCCCTCCGGGCAGACGGTGACGCAGAGACCGCAGCGGATGCAGGCGTCCGTCGCGTGAAAGCGGGTGCGGCCGCGGATGAACCGGCGGAACAGCGGGTAGACCAGCCGGCTCTCCAGCGGGGCAAACCGGCCGGCGTGGTAGAGAGACGGATCCCCGTGTCCCGTTTCGATGGCTCGGATGATTGCCTCCACGCGGGCGGGGGCTTCGGCCAGTTTCCGTGCGGCGACAGGCTCCGGATCGATGTCGAACGATGGCAGCAGGATGTAGCTGTTGGGCATCGTGACCGAATAGGTGCCGAGCAGCGTGAGTCCCCGTTTCCGGAGGGCGCGCTGCAGGATGCGGTCGGTGCGTCCGCAATTGTCGCCGCACGAGCAGACGGCATGAACCGGCTGGCCGGCGTATCCGGTCAGCTCCATGCGCCGGATGAACGAGAGCATGGAGAGGGACGGCCCCCACGAGTGAACCGGAAAGACGAACAGCAGCCGCTCGGAGGCGGAGACGTCGTAGCGGTAGGCGCCTTTCCTGGCGGCCTCCGTTACGGAGACAAGAGGCAGGGCGAAATGCTCGCCCAGGAGGCGGGCGATCCAGTAGGAGTTGCCGGTGGCGGAGAAATAGAAAATCATGGGCGGTTGCGGTTGCGGAACGGTGACGTGTCAGAGGCTGACCGTGCGTTCCATAATATAACGGATGTTCCCCAGGTTGTCGGTATGGGTGGCGGTGATGAGAAAGCCGCTTTTGGCGTGGACGGCGATGGCCCGTCCGTTACGGCTGTCAAGATCCGCGCAGAGGGTGTGGAATCCGTAACGTTTGCAATAGTATTCGGCGAAGGTGAACGTCTCGCGGGCATAGCCCTTGCCGCGGGCGTCCTGACGCAGGAAGATGCCGTCGATATGGAGCCGGCCGGCCGTGCCGGGTCGGAAAAAGGCGCATCCGGCATCCCGACCCTCGGCGTGGAGCAGGAAGCAGACGTGCGAGGAAGTCGGCGTCAAAGTGTCGGGCAGGCTCCGTTCCTGACGCAGCAGGGTGATCAGTGCGTCGCGGCGGGCAGTGCGCCGCGGTGTGTCGGCAGGGATAATGCGCAGGTGTTCGTCTCGGCGCAGGGTGCGGAACGAGAGAATGTGCAGCGTGACGCCGAGCAGAATGGCTCCCAGAAGCAGTCGCAGCCACAGCGGGTCGGCTACCCAGCCGATGCAGTAGAGCAGGGTACCCCACAGCAGGGCGAGCGAGACGATCTTGCCGGAGAGGGTGATGGCGCGTTTGTCGCGGTAGTCACGGATGTAGCCGCCCAGCACGGGATGTCCCATGAGCCAGCCGTAGAGCCGGCTCGAACTCTTGCAATAGCACCAGGCGGCCAGCAGCAGGAATGGGGTGGTGGGAAGCAGCGGCAGAAAGATGCCGATGATGCCTATCAGCAGCATGGCGCTGCCCAAAACGGTATAGACGCTTTTCATAAAGGCAAAGTAAGCGATTTTTTCGGGCGCTTCGGCTGAAGGGAACCGGTAATTCGCATGAAAGCGCGATGCGGAAAAACCGTTATGGGGGGAGGCGGATGCGGCGGAAAGTGAACCGCGTGTGTTTTTTTAGCGTCCGATTGTGTTGTTTCTTTGGCGATGGATGCCGGTATAATAAGAAATTGACAGTGAAAACGTTTGTAAATTAATGAAGGGGCAACTGTAGCGTCAGCTACAATGGTTGCAGGCGTTTTTTGGAAAAAACGGTGCAGAAATGGAATGATTTTTGTTTTCCTTCCTATTAGCTGCACGACGGATGCGTAATGAAGCATTGTGGAACGACGGGCTAAAAGGCAGAGAGTATGGAACGGGTAATTCATCGGGCGGAAAGCCGCGGGTATGCGGACGGCGGCTGGCAGCGAAGTTATTTCAACTTCAGTTTTGCCGGCTATTATGATCCCCGTCGGATCAATTTCGGGGCGTTGCGCGTCCTGAATGAAGTGGTGTTGCTCGGCGGTGAAGGGGTGGCTGCCCATCCGCACGACAATATGGAAATTGTGACGGTGCCGCTGCAGGGAGCTGTGGTCTACGGCGACAACCTCGGCAATGCGGTGACCCTGACGGCCGGACAGGCGGATGTCATCAGTGCCGGTACTGGTATCAGCCATACGCTCTATAACTGCAGTAAGCAGGAGGAAGCACGCTATCTGGTGCTGTGGATATTTCCGCGGCGATACGAACTGCCTCCTGCCTACCATTATGTCAAGCCCTCCCCGGCGGCATGGAACACGTGGCAGCCGGTGGCTTCGCCCGACGGGGGCGAAGAGGTGCTGCCGCTCAATCAGGATGCCTGGATCAGCCGGATCGAACTGGAGGCAGGTGCGTGCGTGCAGTATCCGCTGCACAGGGACGGCAACGGTTGTTATGCGTTTCTGATTGACGGCGAGGTCGAGATGGCGGATACCGTACTGGCTGCGCGGGATGCCGTCGGTGTAACGGGGGTCGGCCGGCTGGAGGTACGGGCGGTGGCGGCATCGCGGTTGCTGCTGGTCGAGGTGCCGATGCAGGACTGGAAACGGCATGCGGGGGATGACGCCGATTGAGGTGCGGAACGGTTGTGCGGGCAGTGACGAAATGGTTTCGGAAGAGTTGCCGAAAAATTACGGAGAAGTCTTTGCGTTTTCCTGAAATAACCGTTAACTTTGCACCAATTTAAGCGATCACGAAACGGAGATGAATACACGGAATAATCAGACAAGAAAATACCTGAGTGCCAGCGTCTCGGCCAAGGTGCTGTTTTCCCGTTTTCCGTTTCGTTCAAAAGAGTTTCAGGCAGCTTTTTAGAGGCTGCCTTTTTTATGGAAACAGGTGATGTCCGCAGCGGGATGTCACGGATCAACGACAGAGCGATGAAAAGGGTTATCAAAGGCGGAAAGACATATGTCGACGGCGCATTCGCGCAGGCCGACGTGCTGATCGAAGACGGCATCATTACGGCCGTAGGCAGGGACCTCGACACCGAAGGTGCGGAGGTGATTGACGCGTCGGGGCTGCATGTGCTGCCGGGACTGATCGACGTTCACGTGCATTTCCGCGAACCCGGATTCGCCTACAAGGAGACCATTGCCACGGGCAGCGAGGCAGCGGCATGCGGCGGCTACACGACCGTGTGTCCGATGCCCAACCTCAAGCCCGCGCCCGATACGAAAGCCCATCTGGAGGAGCAGCTGGCCATCATCCGTCGCACGGCGGCGGTGAAGGTCGTCCCCTACGGCACGATTACGAAAGGGCAGATGGGCGGCGGAGAGCTGTCCGACATGGCGGCCATGAAACGCGACGTGGTCGGCTTTTCCGATGACGGCCGCGGCGTGCAGGCTGACGGCGACATGGAGAAGGCGATGAAACTCGCCGCGTCGCTCGGCAAGCCGATCGTGGCCCACTGCGAGGTGAACAGCCTGCTCAACGGCGGCTACATCCACGACGGCGAGTATGCCCGCCTGCACGGCCATCGGGGCATCTGCTCCGAGAGCGAGTGGCGCCAGGTGGAGCGCGACATCGAACTGGCGCGCCGCACGGGGTGTCAGTACCATGTGTGCCACGTCTCCACGAAGGAGAGCGTCGAGCTGGTGCGCCGCGCCAAGGCCGACGGCCTGCGGGTGAGCTGCGAGACGGCACCCCACTACCTGGTGCTGACCGACATGGATCTGCAGGAGGAGGGACGCTTCAAGATGAATCCGCCGATCCGCAGCGCCGAGGATCGCGATGCGCTGCTGCGCGGCCTGCAGGACGGTACGATCGACGTGATCGCCACCGACCACGCGCCTCACTCGGCCGAGGAGAAATCGCGCGGCCTGAACGGGAGCGCATTCGGCATCGTGGGGCTGGAGACGGCATTCCCCGTGCTGTATAAATACCTCGTCCTGGAGGGCAAGCTGACGCTCGAACGCCTCGTGGAGGTGATGAGCGTGCTGCCCGGACGGCTCTTCGGACTGGGTGGCGCCCTGACCGCAGGGGCTCCGGCCGACGTGGCGCTCTTCGACCTGGAGGCGCGCTACAAGGTTGATCCCGCGACCTTCCGCTCGATGGGACATGCCACGCCGTTCGAGGGATGGGATGTGCAGGGACGCTGCGTGATGACCCTCGTGGATGGCCGCACGGCCTATGAGCGGCGATAGAGAAGAGAGGCAAGGAGAGAATGGCTGAAGATCGAGATAAGATGTATAAGAAAGGAATATACGAAATCGTGTCGAACGAACCGCTGACCGCTTCGGTGTACCGCATGGTGGTGGCGGGCGACACGCAGTACCTCACCGCATCGGGTCAGTTCGTGAACATCGAGCTGCCCGGCAAGTTCCTGCGCCGCCCGATTTCGGTGTGCGACTACGACGAACGTACGATTACCCTGATATATAAGGTAGTGGGCGAGGGAACCGCCCTTATGGCCGGCATGAAGGCCGGCGAGCGGCTCGACATGCTGACGGGGCTGGGCAACGGCTTCGATACGGCGACCTGCCGCGAGTGCGCCCTGCTGGTGGGCGGTGGCGTGGGTGTGCCTCCGCTCTACAATCTGGCGCGGCGTCTGCTGGCCGAGGGGCGCGGCGTCACTGTCGTGCTGGGCTTCAACACGCAGGAGGAGATCTTCTATGCCGACGAGTTCGCCGCGCTGGGCGCCCGGGTGATCGTGGCTACGGCCGACGGCTCGCGGGGCATCAAGGGGTTCGTGACGGATGCCATCCGCAGCGAGCGTCCCGCATACGACTATGTGTATGCCTGCGGGCCGATGCCGATGCTGCGCGCGCTGGGCGGTGCGATCGGCGACGTTCCCGGCCAGTTCAGCTTCGAGGAGCGCATGGGATGCGGCTTCGGCGGCTGCATGGGCTGCACCTGCAAGACCAAGGGGGGCAACAAGCGCATCTGCCGCGAGGGCCCCGTACTGAAGACCGACGAGATAATCTGGGAGTAAAAAACGATGAACGCACAGCATAAAGATACGGAACGGACGTGCGACCTGTCCGTCGAACTGAGCGGCCTGACGCTCGACAACCCGATCGTACCCGCCAGCGGAACGTTTGGTTTCGGCGCCGAGTTTGCCGAATTCTACGATCTTGACATCCTCGGATCGTTCTCCTTCAAAGGCACCACGCGCGAGGCCCGCTTCGGTAACCCGACGCCGCGCATCGCCGAATGCCGCGACGGCATGATTAACGCCGTGGGGTTGCAGAACCCCGGCATCGATGCGGTGATCGCCCGCGAGTTGCCCCAGATGGCGCGCATCTTCCATAAACCCGTGGTGGCCAACATCAGCGGCTTCTCGGTGGAGGACTACGCCTACTGCTGCGAACGGATCGACAAGGAGCCGCAGGTGGGCATCATCGAGGTGAACATCAGCTGTCCCAACGTCAAGCACGGCGGCATGAGCTTCGGCACCGTGCCGGAGAGCGCCTACGAGGTGACCCGCGCCGTGAAGGCGGTGACCACCAAGCCCGTCTACATGAAGCTCAGCCCCAACGTGACCGACATCGTGTCGATTGCCAAGGCGTGCGAGGAGGCGGGGGCCGACGGACTGACGCTCATCAACACGCTGCTGGGCATGCGCATCGACGTGAAGACCCGCAAGCCGGTCATTGCCAATACGATGGGCGGATTCTCCGGCCCGGCGATCTTCCCCGTGGCGCTGCGCATGGTCTATCAAGTGGCCAAGGCGTGCCGGATTCCCGTGATGGGGTGCGGCGGCGTGGCTACGGCGCGCGACGTGATCGAGATGATGATGGCCGGTGCGACGGCCGTCCAGACAGGCGCCATCAACCTGCGCAATCCCTACGCCAGCAAGGAGATCATTGAGGCGCTGCCCGCCGAAATGGCCCGTCTGGGCATCACCCGCCTGCGCGACATCATCGGCGTGGCCTGAACATGAATCAGAAAGAACAAAAACGATATACCATCATGGCAAAAGACGTAATCATCGCCTGTGACTTTCCCAGCGCGAAAGATACTTTCCGGTTTCTCGACCTCTTCACGCAGGAGAAACCTTTCCTCAAGATCGGCATGGAGCTGTTCTATGCCGAAGGCCCCTCGATCGTGCGCGAGATCAAACGCAGGGGACACCGCATCTTCCTCGATCTGAAGCTGCACGACATCCCCAATACGGTGAAGAAGGCGATGGCCGTGCTGACCCAGCTCGACGTGGACATGACCAACGTGCATGCCGCCGGTACGATCGACATGATGCGCGCCGCCCTCGAAGGACTGACCCGTCCGGACGGCACCCGTCCGCTGCTGATCGCCGTCACGCAGCTCACCTCCACCAGCGAGGAGCGCATGCAGCGCGAACTGCTCATCAATGCCCCGATCAACGACACGATCGTGCAGTATGCCCGCAACGCCAAGACGGCCGGTCTGGACGGCGTGGTCTGCTCGCCGCTGGAGGCCGGCATGGTGAAGGAGGCCTGCGGTGCGGAATTCATGACCGTGACGCCGGGTGTGCGTTTCGCCGACGGTGACAAGGGCGACCAGGTGCGCATCACCACGCCTGCCCGTGCGGCAGAGATCGGTACGGACTACATTGTGGTGGGCCGTCCGATTACGGAAGCGGCCGATCCGGTAGGCGCCTACCGCCGCTGCATGAAGGAGTTCCTGATGCGATAGGCACAGCCAGGGAGCGAAGTACGAGAATTTAAACGACATAAAGAAGTGGAACAGAAACACGACAACGGGTGCGCCTGCTGCCAGGCAGGAACCCTGAAAGATTTGGAACGCATCATCGCCAAGGATCTGCTGTCGATCAGCGCGGTATTCCTCCGTCCCGAACAGCCCTTTACGTGGGCAAGCGGCATCAAGAGTCCGATCTATTGCGACAACCGCCTGACGCTCACCGCGCCGCGCGTGCGGGATCACATCGAGGCCGGTCTGGCACGGATCGTGCGCGAACGCTATCCGGAGTGCGAGGTGCTGATGGGTACCAGCACGGCAGGCATCGCCCATGCCGCCATCACGGCTACGCTGCTCGACATGCCGATGGGATACGTGCGCAGCAGTGCCAAGGATCACGGCCGCACGAACCGTATCGAGGGCCGTCTGGAGAAGGGGCAGAAGGTGGTCGTTATCGAAGACCTCATCTCGACGGGTGACAGCTGCATCGAGGTGGTGAAGGCGCTGCGCGAGGCGGGTGCCGAGGTGCTGGGCGTGGCCAGCATCTTCACCTACGGCATGCAGACCGGCCTGGATCATTTGCGTGAGGCGCAGGTGACCAACCACAGCCTCTCGAACTTCGACGCGCTGGTTGAGGTGGCTGCCGAGGAGGGATACATCCGCAAGGAGGATGTGGCTCGTCTGATCGCCTTCCGCGAGAATCCGCGCGACGAGTCGTGGATCGGACGATAGCCCGTCCGGCCGCCCGCGCCGAGGCGGCTTCGGGAAGACGGCGCACAACGAGAATAAACAAAAACATAGAGTTCAGTTACCATACCTTTAAAATCGGTTTACTATGCATCATCTGATTGACATCACCGACTTGAGCATGCAGGAACTGCAGGAGATCATCGATCTCGCGCTCGACATTATCGCAGACCGTCCGGCTTACACGGAAAGATGCAAGAACAAAACGCTTGCAACCCTCTTCTACGAACCCAGTACGCGTACGCGCCTCAGCTTCGAGGCCGCCATGCTCGAACTCGGGGGTAACGTACTCGGCTTCTCGGACGCAAGTACCTCTTCGGTGACCAAAGGAGAGTCGCTTGCCGATACCATAATGACCATCAACAAGTTCGCCGACATCATCGCCATGCGTCACCCGAAAGACGGCGCACCGCTGGTGGCTTCGCGCGTAACCGATATTCCGATCATCAACGGTGGCGACGGATCGCACTGCCACCCGACGCAGACCCTCGCCGACCTGCTCACCATCAAACGCGAAATGCGCCGTCTGGACAACCTCGTGATCGGTATGTGCGGCGACCTGAAGTTCGGCCGTACCGTACACTCGCTCACCAAGGCCATGATGCGCTACCAGAACATCCGCTTCGTGATGATCTCGCCCGACGAGCTGAAGATGCCCGAACACGTGCTGGAGGAACTCCGCGAGGCAGGCATCCCCTACACCGAGGTGCGTGACATGGAGAGCGTGATGCCCGAACTCGACATCCTCTACATGACCCGCGTACAGCGCGAGCGTTTCGACGATCCGGCCGTGTACGAGGCACTGAAGGACACCTACATCCTCGACGCCGAGAAGATGAAACTCGCCAAGAAGAACATGGCCGTCCTGCACCCGCTGCCCCGCGTGAACGAGATCGCCGTAGAGGTGGACAAAGACCCGCGTGCCGCTTACTTCCGCGAGGTGGAGAACGGTAAGTTCATGCGTATGGCGTTGATCTGCAAGCTCTTCGAGTGGGAAAACAAACGCATGGAGAACCCGCAGCTGCACGGCGTGCAGGAGAATCCGGAAGGCGTAAGATGTACGAACAAACGCTGTATCTGCAACTCGGAGAATGTGCCGCAGCTCATGCGTCCGGTAGAGGGCGAAGCCGGTGTATACCGTTGCGCTTACTGCGAGACGCTGGTACGCAAATAGGTGTTGCATCCGCAAACGGCAAAAGGCCGGAACGATCGTCGGATCGCTCCGGCCTTTTTTCTTCGTCTGCCGCGGAGGTACCGGAGGCCGCACCGATTGTCGGGCGGGGGAGAGACCGGTTTGTGGGACGAAAAACGGACGGGACTTGGTTGTTTTTGAAAAAAGTATTACCTTTACGACTTTAAAACAGGGGTTCGCCGAGAACCGTGACCACAGACCGTTTTTCAGAAACAGACCATGTCGGAAAGAATCGTTCGGAAAGGAGCCGGTAGTGCCGGGATGCATCGGAGCATCGGCACGTGCGCCGGACAACGGATGGAACGGCAGCGGGCGCTGCAAAGAAGACGGGGAGTGGTATGTACCGGAATGAATGAGCCGCTATGACATGTCGTGTCGTGGCGGTTTGTCATTAAACGAACCGATTGTCGAAAGCAAAAAGAGAGAAAGCAATGGCTAAGGTCGGAGTGATTATGGGATCGATCAGCGACTGGGAAGTGATGTCCGGTGCGGCTGAAACGTTGGAACAGTTCGGAGTGTCGTATGAAAAGCGCATCGTCAGCGCACACCGTACGCCCGATTTGCTGGCAGAGTATGCCAAAACGGCTCGCGAGCGCGGCATCGAGGTGATTATTGCCGGTGCGGGCGGTGCCGCCCATCTGCCGGGCATGACGGCCGCCATGACCCCCCTGCCCGTAATCGGCGTGCCGGTCAAGTCGCGCGCCCTGAACGGCCTCGATTCGCTCCTCTCGATCGTGCAGATGCCTGCCGGCGTGCCGGTGGCTACGGTGGCCATCAACGGTGCCAAGAATGCCGCCCTGATCGCCGTGAGCATCCTTGCCCTGAAAGACGCGCAGCTGGCCGAGGCGCTCGACGAGTTCCGCCGCAAGCAGACAGAAACCGTGTTGATGACCGAACTGGAATAACGGGAACGGCCATGAGTGCGAAAACCATAGGAATCATCGGCGGAGGCCAGCTGGGGCTGATGATCGCCGAACAGGCGCGCGGGCTGGGTGCGCGGACGATCTGTCTGGATCCCGCCCCCGACGCTCCGGCCTTCAAGGTGTGTGACGAGCATATCGTGGCCGCCTACGACGATGCGGCCGCGCTGGAGGAACTCTGCCGCCGCAGCGATGTGGTGACCTACGAGTTCGAGAACGTCCCCGGCGAGGTGATCGTGCCGCTGATGGAGCGATACAACATTCCGCAGGGCTACAGACCGCTCTACGATTCGCAGGACCGGGTGCGCGAGAAGACCAATGCCCGCGAAAACGGACTGCAGACTCCCCGTTTCGCCGAGGTGATCGACCGCGAGTCGCTGTTGCGAGGCGTGTTCGAGATCGGCTATCCGTGTGTATTCAAGACCCGCACGCTGGGTTATGACGGCCACGGGCAGGTGGTGCTGCGCCGTCCGGAGGACATAGCCAAGACGGAACCCTATTGGGGTACGCCCGCCATTCTGGAGGAGTTCGTGCCGTTCGACTACGAGGCCAGCATCGTGATGGTCAGCGACGGCGAACGGATCGTTAGCTTCCCCATCGGGCAGAATATCCACCGCGAGGGCATCCTCGACCTGTGTCTGGTGCCGGCGCCGAAGATGAGCGACGAGGTGTGCGGGCGGCTCGTGCGCCAGAGCGAAGCGTTCATGCGCCGCTGCGGCTACAAGGGCATCCTGGCCATCGAATACTTTATCCGCGGCAGCGAGATCTACTTCAACGAGATGGCACCCCGTCCGCACAACAGCGGCCACTACACCATCGAGGGTTGCACGACCAACCAGTTCCGCGAACTGTGCCGCTTCCTGCTGGGCATGCCGCTCCAGGAGCCGAAGCTGGTGGCGCCGACGGTGATGAAGAACATCCTCGGCGAGGATCTTGAGGCGGCCGAGGCGATCGCCGAACAGATCGGCCACGGAACCGACAGCAGCCAGTCCCGGCCGGAGCCGGGAACCTATGTCCACATCTACGGCAAGACGGTGAGCAAGCCCAAGCGCAAGATGGGCCACATCACCTACGTGGGCATGACGCCCGCAGCATACGACGCCCAGTGGCGCAGCCGTTTTGTGGAGTAGAGACGGAAAAGAGAATAGACAACAATACAAGCGAGAAGAAAACGCGCAAACGATATGGAGAACTACCGTATTTTCGTAGAGAAGAAACCGGAATTCCGGGTGGAGGCGCAGAGTCTGCAAAACGAGTTGAACGCCAATCTGGGGCTGAAGCTCGAAGGACTGCGCCTGCTGAATATTTACGACCTGTTCGGCTTTACCCCCGAACTGCTCGAACGGAGCCGTTACGGCGTCTTCGGCGAGGTGGTGACCGATGTGGTGACCGATGCCTGCGACCTGGAGGGCAAGAGCTATCTGGCCGTGGAGTATCTGCCCGGTCAGTTCGACCAGCGGGCCGCTTCGGCCATGGACTGCGTGCGGCTGATCGAACCCCAGGCGCAGATCAACATCCGCAGCGCACGGTTGCTCCTGTTCAAGGACAAGGTGTCGGCCGAAGAGATGGCGCGGATCCGCAAATACTATATCAACGTCGTCGAGTCGCGCGAGAAGGACATGGCGCGCCTGAGCGACACCGAGCATGCCGAGGTGACGCCCGCTCCCGTGCTGGAGGGATTCATGAAGATGACCGATGCCGAGCTGGCTCCCTACTGCAAGGCCAACGGACTGGCCATGAATGCCGATGACCTGCGCGAGGTGGTCAACTATTTCCGCGCCGAGGGACGTGACCCGCGCGAGACGGAACTCCGCATCCTGGATACCTACTGGAGCGACCACTGCCGCCACACCACCTTCACCACCGTGCTGGAGGAGATCAAGGTGGACGACTCGTTCATGCGTCAGGAGCTGGAGGAGTCGCTGGCCCTCTACCGCCGCATGCGCGAGGAACTCGGCCGCGGCGAGAAGGCCGAGTGCCTGATGGACATGGCCACGATCGGCGCCCGCTACCTGAAAAAGAAAGGCCTGCTCGACGACATGGAGCAGAGCGAAGAGAATAACGCCTGCAGCATATTCATCACGGTCGATGTGGACGGCCAGCCCGAAAAGTGGCTCCTGCAGTTCAAGAACGAGACCCACAACCACCCGACCGAGATCGAACCCTTCGGCGGCGCATCGACCTGTCTGGGCGGCGCCATCCGCGACCCGCTGTCGGGCCGTGCGTATGTCTATCAGGCCATGCGCGTGACCGGTGCGGGCAACATCTACATGCCGGTGGGCGAGACGCTCGAAGGCAAGCTGCCGCAGCGCATCATCAGCACGAAGGCTGCCGCCGGCTATTCGAGCTACGGCAACCAGATCGGTCTGGCAACCACCCAGGTGCGCGAGATCTACCACGACGACTATGTGGCCAAGCGTCTCGAAGTCGGTGCCGTGGTCGGCGCCGTGAAGGCCGAGAACGTGCGCCGCGAATCGCCCGTGCCGGGCGACATCGTCTTGTTGCTGGGCGGCCGTACCGGCCGTGACGGCGTGGGCGGCGCGACGGGTTCCTCGAAGGAACACAATGCCCATTCACTGGAGCTGTGCAGCAGCGAGGTGCAGAAGGGCAACGCTCCCGAGGAGCGCAAACTGCAGCGGCTGTTCCGCCGTCCGGAGGTGACGCGCCTCATCAAGAAGTCCAACGACTTCGGTGCGGGCGGCGTGAGTGTGGCCATCGGCGAGCTGACCGACGGACTGGACATCTATCTCGACCGCGTGCCGACCAAGTACAGCGGCCTGAACTATACCGAACTGGCCATCAGCGAATCGCAGGAGCGCATGGCCGTCGTGATCGAAGCGAAGGACCGCGCCGAGTTCGAGCGCTACTGCGCCGAGGAGAACGTTGAGGCGACCCACGTGGCCGACGTGACCGACACGCGCCGCATGCGCATGTACGGCAAGGGCGAGCTGGTGGTCGATCTCTCGCGCGACTTCATCGACAGCGCCGGTGCGAAACACTACGCCAAGGCGACGATCGGCCGCGTGGACGAACACGATCCGTTTGCACGCACGGCAGCCGGAGCCACCCTCGAGGAGAAGATGGTCGCCACCCTGTCGGACAACAACGTGCTGTCGCAGAAGGGACTGGTCGAGATGTTCGACTCGACGATCGGCCGTTCGACCGTGCTGATGCCTTACGGTGGACGCACGCAGACCACCGAAACGCAGGTTTCCGTACAGAAGATCCCCGTAGGTTACGGCTATACCGATACGGCCAGCATCATGACCTTCGGCTACAACCCCTATATCACCAAGTGGAGCCCCTATCACGGTGCGGCCTATGCCGTTGTCGAGGCCGTTACGAAGGCCGTGTCGGCCGGCGCGCGCTTTGACCGGATGCGCTTCTCCTACCAGGAGTACTTCGAGCGCATGACCGAGGACCCGCACACGTGGGGTCTGCCGGCGGCCGCCCTGCTGGGTGCGCTGAAGATGCAGTACGAACTGGGACTGCCCTCCATCGGCGGCAAGGACTCCATGAGCGGCACCTTCAAGGACATCAACGTGCCGCCGACCCTCATCGCCTTCGGCGTGACGACGGTCAATGCGGGCCGCGTCATCAGCCCTGAATTCAAACAGGCGGGCAACCGCATCTACCTGGTGCGCCACGTGCCGCTGGCCAACCGGATGCCCGACACCGAACAGCTGCGCCGCAACTGGACGATGGTGAGCGACCGCATCGAGCGGGGCGACATCGTGTCGGGCTGGGCGGCAGGCTTCGGCGGCGTGGCCGAAGCGGTGGCCAAGATGGCTTTCGGCAACCGCATCGGCGCCGAAATCACGATCGACGAACCGACCCTCTTCGGCTATGGCTACGGCTCGCTCGTGGTGGAGAGCCGCACCGAACTTTCCGATCCGAACGTGGAGCTGATCGGCCGCACGGTGGGCGAGGAGAGCGTGACGGTGAACGGCGTGCGCATGGCGATCGACCGCCTGCTCGAAGCCAACACCGCGAAGTTCTGCACGATCTATCCCGACCGCGGAGCTACCTGTCCCGAAGTGATGAAGGTGGCCGCTCCGGTCGTGAAACATACCTACAAGGGCGAGGCGAAGGCGCATCCCGTCGTATTCCTGCCCTCGTTCCCCGGAACGAACTGCGACTACGATACGGCCAAGGCTTTCCGCCGCGCGGGCGCCGAGGTGACCTTCAGCGTGTTCCGCAACCTGACGGCCGATGACGTGCTGGGGTCGATCGAGGAGATGCGTCAGCGGATCGCCGCCTGCGACATCTTCGTACTCAGCGGCGGTTTCTCGTCGGGCGACGAACCCGACGGCAGCGGCAAGTTTATCGTCAGCGTGCTGAACAACAAGGCCATCACCGACGAAATCCACAAGCTGCTCGACCGCGGCGGCCTGATCCTCGGCATCTGCAACGGTTTCCAGGCTCTCGTCAAGTCGGGTCTGTTGCCCTACGGACGGCTGGGCATGGTAACCCCCGAATCGCCGACCCTCTTCCGCAACGATGTGAACCGCCACATCTCCCAGGCGGTGCGTACGCGGGTGGCTTCGGTGAACTCGCCCTGGCTGACCGGATTCGAGGTGGGCGACCTGCACACGATTGCCGTAAGCCACGGAGAGGGCAAGTTCGTGGTGAGCCGCAAACTGGCCGAGGAGCTCTTCGCAAACGGCCAGGTGGCCTTCCAGTATGCCGACGAGGCGGGCGAACCCACGGGCGTGGCTCCGTTCAACCCGAACGGCTCCTATTACGGCATCGAGGGCATCGTGAGCCGCGACGGTCAGATCCTCGGCAAAATGGGCCACACGGAGCGCTACGAGCAGAATCTGTTCCGTAACATAGCCGGTGAGAAGACGCAGGACCTGTTCGGCAACGCCGTAAGGTATTTCAGAAAAAAATAAGGCGCGCACGCGGAGTCTGTTCCGCGCTGCCCGCGACAGCATACGATAAAAGAAAAAGAAAAATAGAAACGATTATGGAAAAGCGTGAAATGCTCTATGAGGGCAAAGCGAAGCAGGTGTTCCTGACGGATGATCCTGATCTGATCGTGATCCATTACAAGGATGATGCGTCGGCTTACAACAACGTGAAGAAGGCCACCATCGAGGGAAAAGGCCCGCTCAACAACCAGATCTCGACCATCATCTTCAAATACCTCATGGAGCATGGCATCCCGACCCACTTCGTCGAGCAGCTCGGCGAACGCGACCAGCTCTGCCGCCGTGTGACCATCTTCCCGATCGAGGTGATCGTGCGCAACGTCATCGCCGGTTCGATGGCCAAACGCCTCGATATTTCGGAAGGAACCAGACCGTCGAACACGATTATCGACATCTGCTACAAGAAGGACGAACTGGGCGATCCGCTCATCAACAATGACCATGTCGTGGCGCTGGGGATTGCAACCTACGAGGAACTGGACGAGATTCTCGCAATGACCCGCAAGATCAACACGCTGCTGACGGACCTGTTCAACGGGCTGGGCGTCAATTTGATCGACTTCAAGGTGGAGTTCGGTAAAACGAGCGACGGCAAAATCGTGCTGGCCGACGAGATCAGCCCCGATACCAGCCGCCTGTGGGATGCCGAAACCAACGAGAAACTCGACAAGGATCGTTTCCGCCGCGACCTGGGCAAGGTGCGCGAAGCATACGAGGAGATTCTCCGTCGTCTCACGAAATAGAGAAGCACGGAACGGTATATTCCGGTCCCGTAAAAAATGTTATCTTTACGGGGTCGGAAAACCTTTTTTCTGCGTGGGGGGCGACCCGCCCGCAGGAACACAGACGGAAGTCCGTCCGAAAGACGATTCCGGCAGCCGTCACCCGCAGCGGGTGGCGGGCAATGAGCAATTTTTATTCGGAGGAAAGCAAATGGCTATTTATCAGGACAGAACGATCCACGAAGAGTGCGGCGTTTTCGGCGTTTTCGGAGTCGCCAATGCGGCGTCGCTCACCTACTACGGACTCCATTCGTTGCAGCATCGCGGTCAGGAGGGGTGCGGTATCGTCAGTGTCGATAACCGCGTGTTCCATCGCGTCAAGGGTGAAGGGCTGGTGTCGGAAGTCTTCAACGAGGAAAATATCAAAACGCTCACCGGTAACATGGCGATCGGTCATGTCCGCTATTCGACGACGGGCGGCGGCGGCATCGACAACGTGCAGCCCTTCCTGTTCATGCACAGTACGGGCGACTTTGCCCTCGCGCACAACGGAAACCTCGTAAACTCGGTGCAGCTGAGAACCTTCCTCGAAGAGCGCGGCAGCCTCTTCCATTCGACCTCCGACAGCGAAATCTTCGCGCACCTCATCAAGAAGGAGACCGATAACAGAGACCGTATCTTCCCGATTCTGGATGCGTTGAACATGGTCGAGGGCGCTTTCGCCCTGCTCATCGAGACGGCCAGCAAGATCTACGCCTGCCGTGACAAGCACGGCCTGCGCCCGCTCTCCATCGGCCGCCTGGGCGACGGATGGGTGGTCAGCAGCGAGACTTGCGCCTTCGAGGTGGTCGGCGCCGAATTCGTGCGCGACGTGGCTCCCGGCGAGGTGGTCATCATCGACGCGAACGGCCTGCAGAGCGTGGACTACTCCAAATTCAAGCACTACAACATGTGCGCCATGGAGTATGTCTATTTTGCCCGTCCCGACAGCGACATCGAGAACGTGAACGTCCATTCGTTCCGCAAGGAGACCGGACGCATGCTCTACGAGGAGCATCCCGTGGACGCCGACATCGTGGTGGGTGTACCCGATTCGAGCCTCAGCGCCGCGATCGGCTACAGCGAGGCGAGCGGCATTCCCTATGAGCTGGGTCTTATCAAGAACAAATATGTGGGCCGCACCTTCATCCAGCCCTCGCAGGAGCTGCGCGAGAAGGGCGTGCGGATGAAACTGTCGCCCGTACACAGCATCGTGGACGGCAAGCGGATCGTGCTGGTGGACGACTCGATCGTGCGCGGCACCACCTCGCGGCGCATCGTGAAGATGCTGCGCCAGGCCGGCGCCAAGGAGATTCACCTGCGCATCGCCAGCCCCGCCATCACCAGCCCCTGTTTCTACGGCGTGGACATATCGACCTACGACGAGCTGATCTGCGCCGGCAAGGACGGCAAGGAGCGCGCCCGCGAGATCATCGGCGCCGATTCGCTGGAGTGGCTGTCGCCGGAGGCGCTGTTCCGCGCAGCGGGCGACCGCCACGAACTGTGCATCGCCTGCTTCACGGGCCATTACCCGACGGCGCTCTACCAGTCGGTATATGACGCCAACAAGGACAAGAAATTTTAGCTAAACATCGAAAAAAAGCGATAGATCTATGGCAAAGAGCTATGAGGAGGCCGGCGTGAGCCTCGAAGCCGGTTACGAAGGCGTAAGACGTATCAAGAAGCATGTGGCATCGACCGCACGGCTGGGCGTGATGGGCAACATCGGCGCTTTCGGCGGCATGTTCGACCTCTCGGCCCTGAAGGTGGCCGAGCCCGTGCTGGTGAGCGGTACGGATGGCGTGGGTACCAAACTCAAAATCGCCATCGAAATGGACAAACACGACACGATCGGCATTGACGCCGTGGCCATGTGCGTGAACGACGTGCTGGCTCAGGGTGCCGAACCCATCCTGTTCCTCGACTACATAGCTCTCGGACTCAACGATCCGGTCAAGGTGGAGGCCATTGTGGCCGGCGTGGCTGACGGATGCCGTCAGGCCGGTTGCGCCCTCGTGGGCGGCGAAACGGCCGAAATGCCCGGCATGTACGCCAAGGAGGACTACGACATTGCCGGATTTACCTGCGGCGTGGTGGAGAAGTCGCGCCTGATCGACGGCTCGAAGGTGGCCGTGGGCGACGTGCTGGTGGGAATCGCTTCGAGCGGCGTTCACTCGAACGGTTTCAGCCTCGTGCGCAAGATCGTGGCCGACAACGGATTCGACCTCAAGAAAGTATATCCCGAACTGAGCGACAAAACCCTCGGCGAGGTGCTGCTCACCCCGACCCGCATCTATGTGAAACAGGTGCTGAAGGTGATTGCCGAGTGCGACGTACACGGCATCAGCCACATCACCGGAGGCGGCTTCGACGAGAACATCCCCCGCATCCTGCGCGAAGGACAGGGTATTGCCGTCAAGGAGGGTACGTGGGAGATTCTGCCCGTGTTCCGCTTCCTGGAGAAGTACGGCCACATCGAACACCGCGAGATGTTCAACATCTTCAACATGGGTATCGGCATGGTCATCGCCCTGCCGGAGGCCGACGCGCAGAAAGCCATCGCGCTGCTCGAAGCCAGCGGCGAACGCGCTTCGGTGATCGGCCGCGTAACCGACCGCGAAGGCGTAGTGATCGAGTAGGACCATGGCGGCAGCGGCAAGAAAAACCCGGCTGGCCGTTTTCGCCAGCGGAAACGGCAGCAACTTCGAGGCGATCGCCCAGGCCTGTGCCGACGGCCGGCTCGATGCCGAAGTGGCGCTGGTCGTCTGTGACCGCCCCGGCGCCTATGTGTGCGAACGGGCGGCGCGGTTCGGCGTGCCGGTCTTTGCGTTCCGTCCGAAGGAGTACCCCTCCAAGGAGGCCTACGAGCGGGAGATCGTCTCCAGGCTCGATGCCTGCGGCGTGGAACTCGTCTGTCTGGCCGGCTACATGCGGATCCTCTCCGACGTGATGCTCGGCGCCTATGACGGGCGGATCATCAACATCCATCCCTCGCTGCTGCCCGCATTCAAGGGGGCGTATGCGATTCGGGACGCCTTTGAGTACGGCGTCAAGGTCTATGGCGTGACGATCCACTACGTGAACGGCGAACTCGACGGCGGGCGGATCATCGCCCAGCGCGCGTTCGACTACAAGGGAAGCGATCCGGACGAACTCGAAGCCATGGTGCATGCCGTGGAGCATCCGCTCTACGTGGAGACCGTTGCGGAACTGATCGCCGGAGGACGGCTGCTCAGACAGTAAACACAAGGGAAAACAGAAAACAGCAAAATAAAACGAAGAAGCTATGAGAGCGCTTATCAGTGTCAGCGACAAGACGGGCGTGGTCGATTTCGCCCGCGCATTGCAACAGCTCGGCTGGGAGATCATCGCTACCGGCGGTACGATGAAACTGCTGCGCGAGGAGGGACTGAAGGTCATCAACATCAGTGACGTGACCGGCTTTCCGGAGATCTGCGACGGCCGCGTGAAAACGCTGCATCCCAAAGTACACGGCGGCCTGCTGGCTCGCCGCGACCTGCAGAGCCATCTCGATGCACTGAAGGAGAACGGCATCGAGTTCATCGACATGGTGTGCGTGAACCTCTATCCGTTCCGTCAGACGATTGCCAAACCCGACGTCACCATGGAGGACGCCATCGAGAACATCGACATCGGCGGCCCCTCGATGCTGCGCAGCGCGGCCAAGAACTACCGCGACGTGACGGTGGTCTGCGATCCGCAGGACTACGAACAGGTGATCGCCGAGATCCGCGAGGGCGGCAACACCAAACCCGAAACGCGTCTGCAGCTGTCGGCCAAGGCGTTTACCCACACGGCACAGTATGATGCCTGCATCGCCACCTACCTGCGCGACAAGGCCGGACTGCCCGAAAAACTGTTCCTCGAATTTGACATCGCACAGTCGCTCCGCTACGGCGAGAACCCCCACCAGCAGGCCAAGTTCTACCGCAGCGCGACGCCGGTACCCTTCTCGCTGGCGCATGCCCGTCAGCTGAACGGCAAGGAACTTTCCTACAATAACATACAGGATGCCAATGCCGCGCTGAACATCGTGCGCGAGTTCGAGCAGCCCTTCTGTGTCGGCCTGAAGCACATGAACCCCTGCGGTGCCGCTGTCGGAGTAACCATCGGCGAGGCATGGCAGAAGGCGTATGAGGCCGATCAGGTGAGCATCTACGGCGGCATCGTGGCCGTGAACCGCGAACTGGACGGCGAAACGGCGGCTGCCATGAAACCGATCTTCCTGGAGATTATCATCGCGCCGTCCTTCTCGAAAGAGGCATTGGAAATCCTGACCACGAAGAAGAACCTGCGTCTGCTGGAGGTGAACATGGACCGCAGCGGCGTACACGAACGCCAGCTGGTGAGCGTAAACGGCGGCCTGCTCGTGCAGGATCTCGATACGGTGACCAAGACGGTGACCACCGAGATGGCCGTGACCGAGAAACGTCCGGCCGAGGAGCTGCTGGCCGATATGGACTTCGCATGGCGGATCGTGAAACACGTCAAGTCAAACGCCATCGTGGTCGTGAAGAACGGTGCGACGGTCGGCGTGGGTGCCGGTCAGATGAACCGCGTGGGTTCGGCCGAAATCGCCCTGCGCGAGGCCAAGGCGAAAGGTGTGACCGAGGGGCTGGTGCTGGCTTCGGACGGCTTCCTGCCCTTTGACGATACGGTGGCGCTGGCGGCAAGCTACGGCGTGACGGCCATCGTGCAGCCCGGCGGCAGCATCCGCGACAACGACTCGATCGTGAAAGCCAACGAACTGGGCGTCGTCATGGTCTTTACCGGCGAACGCCACTTCAAACATTGATGGGCGATGCACCGGCCGCGCAGGCCGGTGCGTTCGCTTTCTTCCGGAGACCGCACGGACGCGGCGGCAGGGAAGGACGATACGGAAACGAAAAAAGAGATTGTCATGAAAGTACTCGTAGTAGGAGGCGGCGGCCGTTGCCACGCGATCGTGGATGCGCTGACCCGCTCCCCGAAGGTGAACAAGATATATTGCGCGCCCGGCAATGCCGGCATCGCCGCGCAGGCCGAAACGGTCGCCCTGAAGGATACCGACGTGGAGGGATTGCTCCGCTTCGCACGCGAACAGGGCATTGACCTGACGGTCGTGGGACCCGAATCGGCACTGGCGGCCGGCATCGTCAACCGCTTCCGCGCGGAGGGATTGCGCATCTTCGGCCCGACGGCCGAAGCCGCACGCATCGAAACCAGCAAGGAGTTTGCCAAGGAGTTGATGATGCGTCACGGCATTCCGACGGCGGCCTACCGCACCTTCGACAACTACGAAGCGGCACATGACTATGTACACGGACGTCCGCTGCCGGCCGTACTCAAGTACGACGGACTGGCGGCCGGAAAAGGCGTGGTCGTGGCCATGACGATGGAGGAGGCTGATGCCGCCCTGCGCGACATGCTGCTCGACGACAAGTTCGGTCACGGCCGCGTGGTCGTGGAGGATTACCTCGAGGGGCCGGAGTTCTCGTTCATGTGCTTCGTGTCGGGCGAACGGGTGTGGCCGATGCCCCTGGCGCAGGATCATAAACGCGCCTTCGACGGCAACGAGGGTCCCAATACGGGCGGTATGGGCGCCTATTCGCCCGTGCCGTTCGTCAGCGAGGAGGAACGGATCGATGCGCTGGAGCGGATCATGAAACCTGCGGCGGCTGCCATGGCGGCCGAAGGGGTTCCCTTCACGGGCGTACTCTAC
The DNA here is from genome assembly GCA_949287525.1 of uncultured Rikenellaceae bacterium. GTDB lineage: Bacteria > Bacteroidota > Bacteroidia > Bacteroidales > Rikenellaceae > Tidjanibacter. The sequence continues at coordinate 52,845 of CASEGL010000006.1, read as the reverse complement.
GGCGGACTGATGAAGACGGCCGACGGGGTGAAGGTGATCGAGTTCAACGCCCGTTTCGGCGATCCGGAGACGGAGGTGATTCTGCCGCGTCTGCAGAGCGATATTTACGATGTGTTCGCCGGTGTGGCCGACGGCTGCGACGTGGGCGAACTCCGATGGGACGACCGTGCCGCGCTGGGCGTCGTGATGGCCTCGAAGGGCTATCCGGGCAGTTGCGAGAAGGGATTCCCGATCCGGGGCGTCGAGCAGGCCGAGGCCGACGGGGCGGTGACCGTCTATCAGATGGGTACCGCACGGAAGGACGGCGAACTGGTTACGGCCGGCGGGCGCGTGCTGATGGTGGTCGGCCGCGGGGCAACGCTGGAGGAGGCGCACGGAAAAGCCATGCAGGGCGTGCATGCGATTCAGTGTGACAACCTCTTCTACCGTCACGACATCGGTGCCGCCGCGCTGCGCAAATAGCAATGAAGAATTCAGAATATTAAAAGAAAGGATAAGAGGCTATGGGTATGGTTATTAGCGGACAGGATTTGTCGGCCGAGATGAAGCGGCAGATGACGGCCCGCATCAAGGAACTGGAACAGCAATACGGACGCACCCCTCACCTGGTGGTCGTGCTGGTTGGCGATGATCCCGGCAGCGTGTCGTACGTGACCGGAAAGGCCAAAATGGCCAACGAACTGGGCATGAAGAATACGACGATCCGGAAACCGGATACCATTACGGAGCAGGAGCTGCTCGAACTGATCGCCGAACTGAACGCCGATCGGACGGTGGACGGTATTCTCGTGCAGCTGCCGCTGCCCAAACATATCGATTCGGAGAAGGTGATTGCCGCCATCGACCGCGAAAAGGACGTGGACGGATTCCATCCGCTCAATGTCGCCGCCTTGTGGCTGAAACAGCCCTGCCTGATGCCGTGTACGCCGAAAGGCATCATCCGCCTGCTGAAAAGCACCGGCGTGGAGATCTCCGGCAAGCGCGCCGTGGTGATCGGCCGCAGCAACATTGTCGGCCTGCCCGTGGCAAAACTGCTGCTCGACGAGAATGCAACGGTGACGATTGCGCACAGTCGTACCAAAAACCTGCCGGAAGTGACGCGCGAGGCCGATATCCTGGTGGTGGCCATCGGACGTCCCAAATTCGTGACAGCCGACATGGTGAAACCGGGTGCCGTGGTGATCGACGTGGGAGTGAACCGCGATCCGGAGACGGGCAAGCTGTGCGGCGACGTCGATTTCGCAGCCTGCGAACCGGTGGCCGGCATGATTACGAAAGTGCCCGGCGGCGTAGGCCCGATGACCATCACCTGTCTGATGGAAAATACGCTCGAGGCGTTTGAACGTCACGAACAGCAGCGGTAGCGGTGCTGCCTGACAGCAAAGAAAGGGGAAGTCAAAGGGCTTTCCCTTTTTCTTTTGCGCGGAGCGGGAAGCAGTTTTTGTGCAGAGCGGGGCAGTTTTGCGCGGAGTTGGGGGGCAGGAGGAGGGGAGAGTTCGGCTGCGGAATCCTGAAACAGCCGGTGTCGCGCGAGGGGAGACAAGGGCGGACAGACCGTTCCGGTGCCGGAACAAGTCGGGATAAAAAGTGAAATAGGAACAGGCGGCAGGCCGATGCCTGGCGGTCGAAACGGGCATGAGGGGCCGGCCGCCGCTGCGGAAAACGGGGCGGTACGGCTGGCGGCGGCAGCAGAGCTAAATTCGTAAGGTAAAAGCATTTGATTGTGCCGGAACGGTGAATAAAGCTGAGGCTTTATTTCTTTTTACAAAATATTAAAGGTATCTTTGCATCGCTTTTCCATAAAAAGCCGATTAAATAGACGTAACCGCGCATAACGCGCAAACTAACTTTCATCTATTACTTTTATGGAGTGGATCAAGGAGTTGATCTTCGGAACGGGGATCGCCCATTCTGTATTATTGCTGGCCGTAGTCATCGCGGTGGGTGCGGCGCTGGCAAAAGTAAAGATCGCCGGAATCTCTCTGGGTCTTACCTGGATTCTGTTCGTCGGTATCATCATGAGCCATTTCGGTCTCTTGCTCGATCCGTCGATCCTCGGCTTCGTCCGTGATTTCGGTCTGATCTTGTTCATCTTCGCCGTCGGTCTGCAGGTCGGCCCGACGTTCTTCTCTTCTTTCAAGAAAGGCGGTCTGAAGCTGAACGGCCTGGCAACACTCGGTGTGCTGCTGAGCGTCGCTACAACCGTCGTGCTGTGGAAAGTAACCGGCGTGAGCCTGACGACGATGGTCGGCATCCTTTGCGGCGCCGTAACCAACACCCCCGGTCTGGGTGCGGCTCAGGAAGCCTATCACGATGCAACGGGCATTTCCGACCCGACCATCTCGATGGGATATGCCGTGGCCTATCCGCTCGGTGTACTCGGTATCATCTTCTCGCTGCTGGTGCTGCGCTGGATTTTCCGCATCGATCTCAACAAGGAGAACCAGCGGTTGGAAAAAGCGCGTGAAAACGACCCCGCCGCTACCATGGTACTCGCCGTCAAGGTACTCAACCCGTCGGTGATCGGCAAACGGATCGTCGATATGCGCTCGCTGCTCAAATGCGGCTTCCTCGTATCGCGTATCATGCGTCAGAACGGTACGTTGTCGATGGCTTCGGGCGATACGCTGATAGCTGCAGGCGATACACTGCTGATCGTGGCCTCAGCTCAGGACTAACAGGCAATCGTCGCCCTGCTCGGCGCAAAGGTCGAGGTGGTCGACGAACAGTGGCACGGCGAAAACCAGAAATACGTGTCGCGCCGCATCGTCATTACCAAATCGCAGTTCAACGGCCGCTACCTCAGCGATCTGAAACTGCGCAACAACTTTGCCGTCAATGTGATCCGCGTAAACCGCGCCGGTGTCGATCTCGCTCCCAGCGCTACGCTGCGTCTGCAGCTGGGCGACCGTCTGACCGTAGTCGGCGACGAGTCGGCGCTGCAGGACGTGTCGAATCTGCTCGGTAATACGATGAAACGTCTGCGCGAACCGAACATCATCCCGATCTTCATCGGCATTCTGCTGGGCGTGCTGGTGGGCAGCATCCCCTTCTATTTCGGCAGCATTCCCCAGCCGGTGAAACTCGGTCTGGCCGGCGGTACGCTGGTCGTAGCCATCCTGCTCGGTCGCTTCGGCCCGCAGTGCCACCTGATTACCTATACGACCGTCAGCGCCAACCTGATGCTGCGTGAAATCGGTCTCGCCCTCTTCTTTGCAGGCGTCGGCCTCAGTGCCGGTCAGGGATTCGTCGAGACAATCGTTGACGGCGGAGGATGGAAATGGATCGGATACGGCGTAATCATTACCGTGTTGCCGCTGCTGATTGTCGGCATCATCGGACTGAAATGGTGTAAGGTCGATTACTTTACCCTGATGGGTATGATTGCCGGCGGTACGACCGACCCGCCCGCGCTGTCGTTCGCTTCGCACACGTCGCCCAACGATCTGCCCGCAGTAGGTTATACGACCGTTTACCCGCTGACCATGTTCCTCAGGGTGCTGACGGCGCAGTTGTTGATCCTGCTGGTGGCATAGCTGCAGCGGAAAAGAATAAAAGGGGTTTCGGACAAACGAAACCCCTTTTTTCGTTTCGGAGTCTGAGGGTTGCCGGAGGTTGTGGAAACCGGATGGCGTGCGGGGTGCGGAGCTGCGGGGGGCAGTACGGGAAAGGCTGTCGAGCTGTCGGGCGGGCTGGCGGACGGGCGGATGGCGGCGGGGTTTCCCTGGCGGGTGTGCGGAATGGATGCCGGAAGGGGAGAGCCGGAGCCGCGAAAAGGAATGCGGGGTGCCGAAAACTTCGGCACCCCGCGTCATTGGATACGGTCGTGCTGCGGATCCGGTGGCTCCTCCCTCACGACCCGCTCCGGATCTGCAGACGGAGCGTTATTTGATTGAGTTCATGCGGATGCTGGCCTTGATGAAGGCAAGCGCCTTGATGCGGTCCACGGGGATGTCCTTGTCGGCATGGTGGGGGTTCTGGCTCACCAGCTTGACATAACCTTCCTTGTCGGACTTCTGGATGTATTTGACCGTGATGTATTCTTCGCCGTCGATGTCGATCGAAAGCAGGTACATGTCGCCCCAGAAGATGTCCTCGATGCTGTTCATCTGCTTGTACAGCACGATGTCGCCGCTCTTGAGCAGCGGGTACATGCTGTCGCCCACAATGTAGATCGCACCGTCGCATTTGGGCAGGTTGGGTATGTGGATGTAGTTGACCGGCTGGACGTGCGTCTGTCCCGTGAACAGCGGTACCAGCCCCGCCGTACCCTCGATGTTGTAGAGCGGTACACTCTGCATGGGGATTGTCCGGTCGGTGCGGTGCGTGAACGGAACGAACTGATCGGGCGGGCAGTTAAACATTTCACCGTCGCCCGTTTCGAGCCATTCGGGATTTACGTTCAATTCTTGTATAAGAATGTTCTTGTTGCGTTCCGAGAGGGAGGCGCGTCCCGTCTCGATCATGGAGAGGGCGCTTTTGCCGATGCCCAAAATTTTGGCTATGGATTCCTGGTTCATTCCCAGTTCTTTACGCATGGCCTTCAGCCGCAGGCCTATCTGTTCGTTCCTCATGGCGGAATAATTTGCGGAGAACTCTTGACAAGTTCAAATATTTAATATATATATTTGTACTGCAAAGTTAAGAAGTTTATTTTTATAAACAAATGATGCTGTGCTTTTTGTGCGGTGCGGGAAATTGGCGCGGGCGAGCCGATGTCTGATCGGGACGAAAAGACGGCAGTCGAAAAAGGCAAGCTATATGAAAGAATCGAATTTTGTGGAAACCGTTTCCGATGCAGGAGAGGTTACTTTTGCGACGGATGCAGCCGGAATGATCGAAGTGGATGAACAAACGTATTGTCGGACGGCGCAGGCTCTGCTCGATGCCATTGGCGAGGCGTGCTATTACAACGGAACCGTTACGGTGGAGGAGACGGCGTTCTGCGGCACCCTGACGGCTACGCTGATCGTCTATCGTGAACGGGAACGGGCGGAAGATGAGGCCGTGGCGCCGATCTACGACGTGGTGCCGGTATGGTGGGAGTTCGCGACGGTACTGCCGGACGGCGACGAAGTGTTGAATGATTTTGCGTTCCTGCCCTTGAAGAAGGCGCTGCTGGAGTTGCAGTGAGCCGGAGGGGCGAGGTTGGAGAAGAGTGGAGAAGAATGGCAGTTCGGCTCCCGTATCGATGGACGATGCGGGAGCCGCTGTTTTCGTTCAGAGACGTGAAAAAGAGATGAGATGTATGGAAAACGATTGCGCTGTTACGGAGCAGGTGCGGGAGCCGCTTCGGTTTGCGGAGTTTGCACGCGGCATGTTGCCCTATCTGGAGACGGGCGGATTCCATGCCGCCTACTATCGGGTGCTGGAGGCGTTTGCCCGCGGGCGGGTGAGCCGGCTGATCGTGGCGATCCCGCCGCAGCACGGCAAGTCGCTGGGGGCGACAGCCCTGCTGCCGGCCTATCTGTTGGGATTGGATCCCGATCTGAAGATAGCCATCGCATCGTACAGCGCCTCGCTGGCCAACCGGTTCAACCGACGGGTGCAGCGGTTGATCGATTCGGCCGCCTATGCCGCCTGCTTTCCAGAGACAACGATCAAACGGGCCGGGGCGCGGTCGGAGTATGTCCGCACGGCCGACTGTGCGGAGATCGTGGGGCGGCAGGGGGAACTGATGTCCGTCGGTCGTGAAGGCTCGCTGACAGGTAATCGGGTGGATGTATTTATCCTCGACGACCTCTACAAGGATGCCATGGAGGCCAATTCGCCCGTCATACGTGAAAATTGTTGGGAGTGGTACACTTCCGTAGTCCGAACGCGCCTGCACAACGCCTCGCGGGAACTGATCGTCTTTACGCGGTGGCACGAGGAGGATCTGATCGGACTGCTGACGGCCAAGGAACGGGTGACGCCGCTGGAGAGCTGGTCGCAGCTGGAGAAGGCGGATCGCGACGGATGGCTGCATCTCAACTTCGAGGCGATACGGACAGCGCCGCCCTCCGAAATCGATGCGCGGGAGATCGGCGAACCGTTGTGGCCCGAACGGCACGACGAGGCGCTGCTGCGGCAGCGGATGCAGCTCGATCCGCTCCGCTTCGAGTGCATGTATCAGGGGCGTCCTTCAGTTGCGCAGGGGCTGCTGTACGGCCGGTTTTCGGTTTATGAGACGTTGCCCGACGGTATCGTGCGCTATGCAAACTACACCGATACGGCCGATACGGGCGACGACTATCTCTGCTCGGTCTGTTATGCGGTCGATCGGGAGGGGCGGATCTATGTGACCGATGTGGTGTATTCGCGGGAGCCGATGGAGGTGACTGAGATGCTGGTGGCCGACATGATTGCGGCGCAGCCGGCCTGCGACGTGCTGATGGAGAGCAACAACGGAGGCAGAGGGTTTGCAAGGGCCGTGGGAAGGCTGTGTCCGCACCATCGCATAGGCTGGTTCTGCCAGCATGAAAACAAGGAGGCGCGCATCCTGTCCAATGCGTCGGCCGTGTGCCGCAATATCGTCATGCCCGCCGACTGGCGGATCCGGTGGCCCGATTTTGCCCATCACCTGACGACCTACCGGCGGCTGTTCCGGGCCAACCGTTGGCACGACGCGCCGGATGTACTGACGGGAATGGTGGAAAGGGAGCTGGCCGGCAGCCTGTCGAAAAAGATCATGGCGACCGGTTTCGTGCGGTAGGGCGCGGAACAAAGCGGTAGGCCCAAAAAAGAAAAGGGGGAGACTCACGTCCGCCCCAGACAATCATAGGTTAGGTTGAATAATAGGTTAATGAAGTTTTTTGCGCTTCGTTTTTGCGAAAAACAAAATTAAACGGAAAAAACAAATAAACAAAAAAAATCACAGGAAAATGAAAATAAGGACGACAGGGTAGGAAATACGATGGCGGAGGCGTAGAAAAAACATCGCCCCGTACACATTGGCAGGGACGATGGAAGGGACAGAGGGGCGGCAACGGATCAGAGGACGGGCTGCAGGGGTTCGGCCGGAGCCTTCTCGCGTTTGCGGTCGGCCTCGCACCGCGTCAGGTGGCGGTAGGCGGCGGGGGTTTGTCCGTAGGCCTGTTTGAACAGTTTGATGTAGTGGGACGGGTTCGTGAACCGGCATTCGGAAGCGATCGTGGCGATCGACTTCTCGGTCGAAACCAGCAGCAGGCGCGAGTGGGTGAGCCGCTGTCGCAGAAACCATTTGTGGGGAGGTTCGTGGAACCGTTTGATGAACTCTTTCTTGAACGACGTCAGGCTTTTGTTGCACTGCGCGGCCAGTTCGTCGATGGTCATGTTGTCGAAAATGTGGCGGCGGACAATCTGCTCGAAACCGTCCGTGGCCATGTTGAGATCGTCCAGCAGGCGGCTTGTGACGCAGCAGTCCGGGTTGGAGAGCAGCAGGCAGAGCAGTTCCAGCGTCATGATGCGCTCCATGGGCGGCGTCTCGTCGAACAGGTCCTCGCGAAGGTAGGCGTTGATCGCGCCGAAAAAGGGAATGACCGGAGACCATGCCGGATAAAAGATGTGGGGCAGGTTGTGGCTGCAGTTGTAGCAGTTGTGCTTGTTGTCGATCTCCATGCGGTAGTTCAGGCTCAGGTCGCTCAAAATGTCGCGAAGCAGGTCGGGCGAGCAGAAAAACACAATCTGTTCGTAGGGCTTGTTGTCCTCCGGAATGTCCTCGATGTAGTGGGTGCCGATGCCCAGATAGAACAGGTCGCCTGCATGCGCTTCGTAGCGTCTGTCGCCGTAATAGATGTATTTTCTGCCTCTCAGGACGTAGCCGATGGCGTAACGGGTGATGGTGTAGGACTGGATGCCGCCCCGTTGGGGCTGCTGCATCCTGGTGATGACCGGTTGTTGGAGCCTGGTTGCGTTTGCTTTCATGGTACGGTTCGGCGGCTGCATGACGGATTCGGCGCAAGAGCCGAATGGGTGTCGGATGTGCCGGCCTGGTGGTCGGATGTGGTGAAAATAGCTGATTGGATGCTTCAAGTAAAAGAGCATCTGATATTTATGTATTCCAAATATAGCTTATTCCCGATTACTGTTGGGACGGGGAAGATGCCGGTTGTAAAATGATATTGACAGGATGGCTGATGTGTTGCAAATGGTTGGCAATAAACAAAATATCATCTTGTATGCCATGCAAGATGATATTTTATGCGCGGAAACGTGCTGTTTTGTTGTATACCGTATTGCAGCACATGGGTGTATTGGTGCCTGTTTATGGTATGCAAAAAGATTTTTCGGTGTCTATAAAAGACGTTTTGTGCCTGTCCGGAGAAGGGAAATGGCGGGAAGAGGCACCGAAACGAGTTATGGGCGGGGTTACAGAAAGAGCGGCCAGGCCAGCAGGCAGGCCGTAGCACCCAGGAACAGCAGATAGGCGGTGAGTGCGTATCGGCGGCCGTGAAAGGCAAAGTAGGAGCAGATCAGCACCGTGGCAGGGACTGCCGACAGGGCGTAGGCGTATCTGGCGTCGGCCGTGCCGAAGAAAAGCGTGGCACTGCAGCACAGCAGCAGCCATACCATGTGGAGATAGATGCTGCGGGAGCGCGGTCGCAGGGAGGGCAGGGTCCGTCCCAGACGGAGGAGGGAAAGCAGCAGCAGGGTGCCGTGAAGTGCCAGCAGGGCGAGAAGGGCCGTGTCGGGCAAGGTGCAGGCAGGCAGCAGGGCGGGGGCGTGGACGGAGAAGAGACCGCCGCTCCATTGTTGCAGGATATGGTTCCACGGGAAACCCATGCCCCACCAGATGGCGGAACAGAACAGCAGGGGCAGTACTATGCCGGCCAAGGCGACCAAAGCTTCGCGAGCCGTGCACCGGTAGAGGAACAGGGCAACGGGCAGCGAGATCCACAGCACGGTGGCGGAAGAGGAAAGCATGGGCAGCAGACCTAAATAGAGGGCTGCAATGAAGAGATGCTCGAACTGGTAGGAACGGCGGAAACAGGCCGTCATCCGGTTTACGTGGAGCATGACCAGCAGAACGGCCAGCAGGGTGGAGGCCGAAGCCGCAGACAGGGACAGGCCGCTGAGGGCGGCATAGAGCGGCATGGGCAGGTAGGTGCGGGTCGTGCAGAGACCGTAGCGGGCGATCAGACCCGACAGCAGGATGGCATTCAGGAACAGCACAGGGATGCGCAGCGCCAGCAGCAGAGCCGGAGCGGCGAACAGCCGGTCGATGGCGGCACCCAGCGGCATGTCGGCGGCCGGCGCGACCGGTGACGGCGCGCCCGACAGGGACAAGACCGTCAATACCGCAAAGGTCAGCAGGGCTATGCCCAGCGGTTGTCGGATGGCATCTGTACGGCTCATGGGGGTAGCTATTCCGTACAAAGGTAGTGATTCCGGTCGGATTCCGTGCGCGCAGGAAGCCTCGGCATGCGAAGGGAGGGAAAATGTCAAGGCACCGCAGCGGGGCTGCGGAGAAATTGGTACCTTTGGTTCGGATTATCCTGAACGAGTTGATGAAGGAGCATGCGTTGAAGACCGTTTTCCGCGCCGGTGCGATCGAAGCCGGCTGCGACGAGGCCGGCAGGGGGTGTCTGGCCGGCCCGCTGTTTGCCGCCGCCGTCGTGTTGCCGCCCGACTTTTTCGATCCGCTGCTGAATGATTCCAAGCAGATGACCGAACGGAACCGGTACCGGCTGCGCGAGGTGATCGTGCGTGAGGCGGTGGCCTGGGCTGTGGCTGAAGTGGCGCCGGAGGAGATCGACCGGATCAACATCCTGAATGCCTCCTTCGCCGGCATGACGCGGGCGGTGGAACAGCTCGCCGTGCGCCCCGAACGCCTGCTGATCGACGGCAACCGGTTCCGCTCCTCGCTCGACATCCCTTACGAATGCATTGTGGGCGGCGACGGCCTCTATGCTCCGATTGCGGCGGCTTCCGTGCTGGCCAAGACATTCCGTGACGACCGGATGCGCGAGCTGCACGAACAGTTCCCCCAGTACGGATGGAATGCCAACAAGGGGTATCCCACCAAGGCGCACCGGATGGCCATCCGGCAGTGCGGCCTTTCTCCCTGGCATCGGCTCTCGTTCCATGTCGCGGACGACCAGCTCTCCCTCTTCTGATTTTTTTCTTGCTTTCGAACCGCAACCGTCCGGATAGCTCTCAGGGTAATCCGGCAGGCGGTGTATGCCGTTGTGTCGCGGTACATGTCTCTTCCGACTGACGGGCGGGCGGATGCTGCGTATGGCAAGGGCGCTGTGGGGTGTGGCGTTTCTGCCGGTATCGTGCGGATGGAATCCATTAATTGCAAAAATTGAAATAAATTAGTTCAGGTATTGATTTTGTGCTTGCGCGCAATTATCTTTGCACTGTCGGAAAGAGAGACGGATACGGCGGTTATGGCTTGTAGGCTGTCGCGTGGACGGTCTTCTTGAAAAGAAGGGTGAAATTAAATTATTGATCTGGTATGAAAAGAATCATTGTGCTGAACGCATTGGAGCGGATTGCGGTGTCGCTTGGTTATCGTTTCCATGCGGGGACGGAGGAGCGGAGTGCGCCCCGTACCGAAGCGCTGCCGGCCGTGTGGGTGACGCCGATGCGCTTCAAACAGGCTACGGGGCGTCGGGAACATCGTGATACTTACGGGGTGCGGGTGAGGTTGGTGGCGGCCTGTCCCGCTGGAGAGGCGGAGACGGTTTGGCAGCAGTTGGAAAACGATGCCGCAACGTTGTTCGCGATGCTCGGCCGGGAGGAGGAGATACGCGATGTCAGGGAGGTGAAAGTGACGCCCGATGTGCAGCCGGTACTCCTGCGCGAGGCGGTTTCGGTGACGGCCGAATGCGAAGTGGTTGTTTGTTATCGTAATGCATAACGCGTATGGCAGTAGTGTTTTCGGAAGTGCCGGCGGATTTCGGATCCGTATTCGGCGAACAGATGTACGGCGTGTCGGGGCTGAATGAGGGGCAAACCGCTATTGCAGAACTGTTTACGGCCGGAGGGGATAGTCCCGTAGGAGCAAAGTTGCTGCGCGGCGGGGATACGGAGCGGATCAATGTATCCGCTTATTTGCGCCGCTGTCTGGCTCCCCAACCGGCGGCGGCCGGCCGAACCGGCCTGTTTGCGGAACAGGGACGGTCGGTGATGGTGGCTGTCCGGTGCGGGGATACGCTGTCGGCTGCACGAACCTTCACCGGAGCGGTGCGCCGGTTGGCATTATATGAACTGCTCACCGTGCTGCCCGTCGAGCGGACGATTGCCTGGGAGGAGCGTGACGAGGTGTCGCTGTCCGTCCCCGATTGCAGCATGACGTACGGCTGGACGGTCGAAGGGGGCGGCGGGCATGCGTTCCAGTCGGAGGCGTAGACCGTACAGCGCGGCATCGAGACACTCGCCGTGGTGATGGGCGACCTGAAACAGCGGCTCGAAGAGGCCGGCGTGGAGACGGCTTCCATGTCGGCGGTGACCGTGACAGCGCATGTAGCCGGCAACGAAGTGGCCCGTATCCGTTACCGGATTGTGGAGCGGCCGGCCGGATCGGTTCGCTTCTGCTGGTTCAATACGGTCGGCGGATGCGATTGTCATACGTTTGCGCCCTCGACGGGCGAACGGATCGCCGTCTCCAAGGAAACCTATGTCGGCAAGGAGGGAAACGATGCCATGGTGACCGGTTGTACAAGGCGGCAAACCTTCTCTTCGGGTTATCTTCCGGCCGGTTGGCTGGAGGGAATTGCCGAGATGGCGGCAGCTCCCCTGGTCTGGCGGTTCGACGGGGAAACGGCCGTGCCGGTTGTCGTGGACGGAATGACGATGGAGTGGAGGCAGACGGAAAATCCCGATGCGGTGACTTTCACCGTACAGGATAAGGCTGTGCGTGTTTGTCAATGTTTTTAGTGCGTATGGAATTGTTTATCGATAATCAGCGGGCCGATCTGGATGAGCGTTCGATCGTCAGTGTGACGCTGTCGGTGGCCTCGGTCACCGATCCCGAATACGGCCGGACGGGCTATACGAAAAACGTGACGATCCCCATGACGGCCGCCAATCGCCGGCTGATGGGGGATTGCGACCAGATAGCCGCAGCCGACCGGTTCAATTTCCGCCGCCATGCCGCCCGAATCGAACATGACGGGTGCGTGATACTGGACGGAGACATTCGCCTGACCGATTGCGAAAAGGCGGATGGGGGCGGGCGCTATGCCTTCCGCATCGTCGGTACGGGCAAGAAATGGGCCGATCATGCCGCACGCAACCGTTTGTCCACCCTCTTTCCCGATTACGCAGAGATGTTCGGCGCCGGTATGATCGCCCAAAGCTGGACTTCGGATGCTGTGGTGAAGTGGTTTCCGGTGCATCGGCTCAGCCGTGTCGCTCCGGCGCTTGCGGTGTCCGACGCGGTGCGGGTGCTGCGTGTGCTGACGACCGAGGACTACCATCCCTTCATCCGGCTGCGCGATGTGCTGCATGCCATTTTCGAGGAGGCGGGGTATGTATTGGAGTCGCGTTTCATCGATGGCGACTATTTCGGTTCGCTCTACATGAGCGGTAATTATTCCGAACGGGACGTGTCCCGCCTGAGGCAGCGGATGGACTTCCGTGCCGCACGGGGCGAACCGGCTGTTGCGAAAGCGGATGAGTCGGGCTTCGTCTATGCCGATCCGTTGCGGACGGTCAATTCGGTCGGCAACCTGGTCGATACCGTCCAGCCGATCGAGGGAAGGGCGGAGAACCTGTTCGACAACGGGGGCTGTTTCGCAATCGAACAGGGGCGGGCGGTGTTCACGCCGACGGAGACGGTGTCGGTGGGGTTCGAGTACCGATTGCGCTATCTCACCGATTACCGCATGGAGAGCCGGAGCCGGTTGAGCGGATTCGATCGGGTGTATTTGGGGGGAGGACGGATCTATGCGTGCAACCTGACCAATCCGTTTCCCGATCGGCGTGAGGAGTTCAAGGCGAACAAGACGTTCATGTGGATTGTCTTCGGATTCGTGCAGGGAGAAACGTATCGGCTGGTGGCTGAACGTACGGCCGGCGGTGTGACGGAGGAGGTCGTGCTGGCGCAGCTGGCAAGCCGGACGGTACAGGTGGCGGTAACGGAAACGGGAGCCTATGCGAACCTGCGCGTCGAAAAGCGGGTCGATGCGACCGGTGAGTTTGTGGCCTACAGCGGCGAGTGGGGACTGTATGACGGGTATGTCGCCGAGACGGGAAACATGATGGTGGAGGTGTCCTTGCGCAGCGGCAGGGAAGAGTTGTCGGTCGGACGTCCCAAATATTTCGATACGCTCTACTTTGCCGGAGCGGCCGAGGGAATGTCGTTCTGTCTGGTGGAAGCAACGGTACGCCCGATTTTCCTGCCTCATCCGACCTTGGGGGATCGGGTGACCTTCGCCGAGGTGGCGGCTCACGACATCAGCCGCATGGAGGTCGTGCAGGCCGTGCGAGAGATGTTCGGACTCTGTTTCTACACCGACGAGTTGTCGCATACCGTCTATGCCGAACCCCGTCGCGACTTTTATCGTGACGATGTCGTGGTCGATTGGAGCGACCGGCTGGACTGGTCGCACCCGCTGAAAGTGGCGGATCTGCGTTCCGATACGCCCGATACGCTGACATGGGAGTATCGGGACGGCGATACGGCTACGGCCGACTTCAACCGGCGCAACGGAGGCCGTCTGGGAAGCTGGAGCATTTCGATCGGCAATCCCTGGCAGGAAGGTGAGGCAAAGCGGTATGTCAATACACTCTTTACCCCGTCGGTGGAGACAGACGAAACAGGACTGTCGGCCGCCTCGGCACGGCTGGTCGCTGCCGGTTCGGAGACGGACGACGACGGATCGCTGAACTTCCCGGCCAAAGTGGTGCGCTATGCCGGCATGGTCGGACTGCCGGATGGCGAATGCTGGGAGTGGCCGTCGTATGGAACGGACTATCCATCGATCGCTTTCCATAATCCGGATCCGGCGGTCGGATTTACGCTTGGCTATGCGGATCGGGACGGCCGGTCGGGACTGCATGTGTGGTGGGACGGCGTGGTGGATGCGTATCGCGACGGGGTGAGGCTGGAGGCCTGGATCCGGCTCGGAACCGACGACATCGAGACGTTGAGTCGTCCCGATGGGTTGATGCGCGATTTCAGGGCGCGGTTCCGGCTGCGGATCGACGGTGAGCGGAGCGACTGGCGGCTGGAGGAGGTGTGCGACTATACGCCCGGAGCGGTGTCGACCAAATGTGTATTCACGCGGATCGTCTGAGACGGTCCCCGAAATTCGGAACGAAACGATGGAGAGAAAACAACAGGACGGATCGCCAGCGGGCGGTTCGTCAGGGAGGTCGTTTGCCTTGCCCGCCGTGCGTGCGGTGGTGACGACGGCCGCCCGGACAGCAGGCGGGACCGTGCGGCTGTCCGGTGCGGAGGAGGGCTACGATGACCGTACGCCCGTGACCGCGGCCGATGTGGTGCGGATCGTGTGCGACATCCTGAGCGGCATGCAGGTCTATGTGGCCGAGGAGGAGATCACGCAGGCGCAGCGCCAGGTGCGGGAGGCGGTCGAGGAGTCCTACTTCTGAAAGGTTGGGGTATTGTGTGCAACAGGAAAAACGGTATGAGTAATGGAAAAGGACTGTAAGGGGCTGACCGTATATGACCGTTGTCTGATCGGGGCGCTATGTCGGCTCTATCCGGACGAGGCGGCCTGCGTGGCACGGCTCGTGGAGCGGCTGATCCGTATGGGGGTGGTCGATCCGGTGAGGTGCAAGGTGATGGTGGTGAGGCGGTATGTCGAGCGCCGGGTGCGCGACGGCATGAAGAAGGTGGAGGCCATGTACGATGCGGCGGAACGCTTCTGCTGTTCGTATGAGTATGTACGCAAGTGCATGTATTACTACAAAGAGATCAATCTGGAATGAACGGAAAAACGGAAACAACAATCGGGACGGCAACGCGGATCGGCGTGCGGGACGATGCCCGGGAGGCGGTGATCGACATCGTCGGGGTGATCGGACGGCCGGAGCAGCTGCCCGACGACGGAACGGTGCAGGGAATGACCTATGCCCGTTTCATGGAGGCGCTCGACCGGATTCGGGCGGTCGCCGCACCCGAGGTAGTGGTCAATATCCGCTCGACGGGCGGCGATGTGCAGGATGCACTGCTGATCTACGAGGCGCTGCGTTCGCTCGACGCCCGTGTCGTGACCCGCTGTTACGGCTATACGGCGTTGGCGGCCACCCTCATCGCTCAGGCTGCGTCGGAGGGGTGTCGCGAAATCTCGGCCCATGCGCTGTATCTGATCCATTGTTCGGAAAGCGCTGCCGAGGGAAATGCCCGTTCGCTGACGGCCGTCAAGGAACTGCTCGACCGCACCGACGAACGGCTGGCGGCCCTCTATGCCGAACGGTCGGGCAGACCGGCGGAACGCCTCGCGGCGCTGATGAACGAGAATGACGGGCGGGGACGCTGGCTGACGCCCCGCGAGGCGGTGGCCTGCGGGTTGGCCGACCGGATCATTGCCGGCGAAGTGACCGGACATGTGCCGGCCGGCGAGGAGGTGCTGGCGATGTGCCGCCTGCTGGGTATGACCCCGCCGCCGGACGGCTTCTCTGCCAGGGGCAGGTGCTGGCGGCGCTGGCGGGAGAGTTGGGAGCGCTGGCGGACGGCGGGTGTCCGGAAAGAGGGCGGTGCGGGGACGGAGCGGGCTGTCCCGTCTGTCGAAGCGGCGGTTCGCAGGGTGTCGGACGCACAGGAGGAGGCGACCCGTCTGCGGAGAGCCCAGCAGGCTGCCTGCCGTACCGAAGTGGCGGCGGGGAGGATCCTTCGCCGGAAGAGCGGCCGGTGCTGTCGCCCAACGAGGCCGCCTATATGCAAGACGCGATGAATATGCGCGACCGGATCGGAGTGGAATGATCCGGTGTGCGGTAAACCAATTAAAAAACAAAAACGGTTATGAACAGAATCGAAAACACCAAGAGTTATCTGGGCAAGGAACTGGAAACGATCTTTTTCCGCCCCATGTTGCAGGGAGAGCATGCCGCCGACCTCGGCGTGAGGGTGCTGTACAATATGCCGGCTCCCGTTACGCTTCATTTCTGGCGCCGTCCGGACGATGTGCTGCACAAATATACCAGCGCGGGATGGAAAGGCTCGACGTCTCCCGAACGCATGCGCAAGACGATCGAACTGCAGCGCGTGAAGGCCGAGATCGGCTACTCGGCCGACGAGTATTTCTCGCTCGTCTATGACAGCATGGCCCGCGCTGCGATCGGATCGACCGAGGATCTGACCGGCACCGTGCTTGAGGAGGCCGAAACGGCGCTTTTCCGCGAGGCCATTGCCGAGAGTATCCGAGCCACGATGTGGCTCGGCAAGAGCGATCGCGAGAACGGACTCAATACGTTCGACGGTCTGCTGCACCGGATCAAGTCAGACATTGCTTCGCAAGGTATTGTGGCAGAGAAATATGCAGCGATCGACGCCTCGACGGCCGAAACGCGTCTGCGTACCGTGTGGGACAACGCGTCGATCGCGCTGAAGGATTTGCGTTCGGAGGGGCAGTTGGTCTTTTTCGTGTCCTCGGACGTATATGCCGCATACGAGGAGAGCCTCGAAACACCGTCGCTTGAGGCGGCCTATCTGGCCAAGCAGAACGGCCATGAGTCGCTGACCTACCGCGGCATTCCGTTGGTCGATATGAAGATTTCCGAACATCTGGTCAATCATATCGATCTGGGCGTTTCGTTCATCCTGCTGACCGACCGCCGCAACCTGGCGCTGGCGCTCAGTGCGGGCGAGTTCCCCGGTACGGAAGTGCGCATGTGGTATAATCCCGACTTGATGGAAAACCGTCAGCGCGCCGTGTTTATGGCCGGTTGCGACTACCTGCTGCCGGAACTCATCTCGTTGGCTTATATGGAGTAGTGATGGAACGGACGAACAACGGCGGCGACATGCAGGGCAAGGCCTTTCCGGCCGGCGGTGTGGAGGCGGTGTGGCTGGCTGCGGCCGATGATGTGGCCGACTGCCGGTACGACGAGCAGGCTGCCTGCTGGACCGAGATCGCCATGCGGGAAGGCGGCCGTTTCGTGCCGTATGCCGTGGGCGAGGACGAGGCAAGCTATGCGCAGCGCCTGCAGGGCAGGTACGGGTTGTGGTACATCCGCCACGAGGTGTCGTGGGTGCTGCCCGTTGCGAACGGCGAGGCGGCTGCCGTGGTCGAATGGCTGCGGAAACTCGACGAACGGGGCATGGTGGCTTTGGTACTGTTGCTCTCCGGCGAAGTCGTGCTGGTCGGACGGTCGGTCGAATTCGGCGCGGAACGGCCGCTTAGGCTGGCGGCTGCCGAAATCGACACCTGTACCCGTTATGCCGAGGATCCCGTCGTGCGGGTGACGTTGCAGGCGAACGATGTGGCGTGTTCCCGTCCCTTCGCGGGAAATATGGAAAATTTGGTGTAACCGAAACAATCGCAATATGCAGAAAGACAGGGTGCATTATGTACCGAAACTGTTTACGCCGCGCGGCGAGCGGCGGGACCTTTTCCGTGCCTCGCCGCGCACGGGCGATGCGGCTGCCTGCTGGCGGTGGGGCGACGACAACCTGTTTCCGCTTGCCCTGGCAGAAATGTTCCGCAGGAGCGTGACCCATCGGCGCATCGTCAATGACAAGGCCGATTATATCGCAGGAAAAGGGTTCTCTTTCGGCGAAGGATTGCCGCGGCTGGCTGCTTTCGTCGCCCACGCCAACCGCGACGGCGAAACCCTGCGGCAGGTGTTCCGCAAACTGGCGTTCGACAAGATGCTCTTCGGCAATGCCTTCGTGGAGATCGTGACCGACGAGGAGGGGACCTTCCTCTCGCTGTTCCATCAGGATGCCTCGATGTGTCGCCTGGCGCGCGACAACCGGCACGTGCTGCTGCACGGCGACTGGTGCCGTTTCTCGAAGGAAGGCGTCCGTTCGCTGCCGCTGTGGCCCCTCACGGAGCGCGGGGCGGACGGATTGCTGCATGCCGTGATCCATTACAAGGATTATGAGCCGACTTTCAGCCACTACGGCGTGCCGGCCTACATTGCCGGCATGAATGTTGTCGGCCATTACCTACAAGACGGACCGCTGGAATATCAGCCGGCTGGAGAATTCGTTCCAGATGTCGGGCGTCATGCTGCTCGACGGCGGTGTGGACAGCGAGCAGCAGGCCGAAGAGCTGGCACGCCGCGCCGAGCGGAAGTTTGCCGGCCGTCCCGGATAGGTGATGTTCATGATTAAGGATTGCGAGGAGGGCGACAGCTCGCGCTACATCCCCATCACGTCGGCCAACGACGGCGACTGGAAAGACCTCCATGAACAGGCCACGGCCGACATTGTGGTGGCCCACTCGTGGTTCCGGTCGCTCAGCGGCCTCGACTATGCGTCGGGATTCAACGCCGAGCGTATCCTGCACGAATACGAGATCGCGCTCAATACGGTGATTCTGGCCGAGCAGGCCGAACTGATCGATCCGCTGCGCGCCCTTATGGGGCAGGTGTTCGGTGAGGACTGCTCGTCGCTGGCGGTGGTGAACCGTCCTCCGACCCGTAGCAAGCCGCTCTACATGAAGGTCTGGGAGGCGCGTCGGGCCGACGGACTCGACTATGATCCCGAAGACGAACGGCAGCAGCTGTTTGTCGCCCAGATCACCAAGTATGCCATGCGCAACATCGACTGACGGCGCACGGCGGAGAAACCGGAGCCGGCCGCCGCAGTTTTCCGGCGGCCGGCCGTTTTTGAAATGAGATAGCTTATGGAAACCATGATGACTGTCGCCGAAGTCGTGCAACAGGCTTTCGGCAATGCGGAGCTGCCGGAGGGGAGTCTCTGCGAGGAGGATATCCGTTCCGCCCAGCTGCGCCATCTGGCGCCGGCGCTCGGCCGGGCGATATACGGGGCGGTGCTGGGGGGCGTTATGCCGAACTGGCGGATGAATGGCTGAAGCCGGCTCTGGCGCTTTTCGTGAAGGCGGCCGTGCTGCCGTCGCTCGCGCTGCGGGTGGGGGCGGCCGGTGTGGTGCGTTACGGAGGCGAGACCTTCGACGCCGCCTCGGGCGGGGATGTTGCGGCGTGGAGCCGGCGGGTGCGGCGCGATGCGGCGACGCTGCTCGATGCGGCGTGCCGGCAGCTGGCGTCCGATCCGGCAGCCTATCCCGAATACGATCCGGCGGGCGACGTGCGGCGCCGCACTTCCATCGCCGGCGGCGTGGTGCTGTGACGGAGCAGGACCGTGACGGCGGATGCGAAAAAGGGGAGCGGCTTTGGAAAAGCCGCTCCCCTTGTCTTTCGGGCGGGACGGGTTACTCGTCGTCCGGCAGGAAGCTTTCGTCGAGATAGAGGTCGTCCATGAGGGCGTCGATCTCGCGGCGTTCCTTTTTCGTGGGGCGTCCGGTGCCGCGGTCGCGCGAAATGAAGATGGTCTCGCGGGGCGGGTTGAGCTTGTCCAGTTCGCTTTGCGGGGTCAGATTCTCCGCATAGAGCGGGACGTTCTTGGCCGGCTGCCGGTTGGAAACCAGTCCCTTGACGCGGAAGGTGTAGGTGACGGGCAGTTTGCGTACCGCCACGATGTCGCCTTCGCGCAGCTCGCGTGAGGGTTTGCAGTAGCTGTCGTTCACCAGTACGCGGTTCATGCGGCATGCCTCGGCGGCATCGCTCCGCGACTTGAAAATGCGCACGGCCCAAAGCCATTTGTCTATTCGGATCTCTTCTGCCATGTGTCGGTCGTTTGCGGACGGCGGCATGTCATTGCCCTGCCGGCAGGGGCGCGCGGGGCGAGATGTCGTCGTCGGATAGGGCGTCCATCAGAAAAAAGGGGGTTGCCCCGTTGTATATAGAGGACGCAACGAAAACAAAGATAACGCAATTTTCGCTGGCAAAGTATGAAAATGGGGAGAAGACGAAAATTGATCGAAAAAAACGTTATATTTGTAAGATGCAAATTTCGACTGTAATGGCGTTGCAGCCGGTTGATTTTGAGTATGAACCTTAAATCGATATTTGGATGAGAAAGAAACTTTTTCGGGCGGCTCTGTTCGCGGGACTGACGGTAGCGCTGGCCTCCTGTGTGAAGGAAAACATCGGACAACCCGAAGGCTCGAAGCCGGATGCCGATGCGCAACTTTCCGATTATCCGGACGATGTCGCGGTGAAAGGATGGGTGCGCATCAAGCTGAAGCCGGATGCCAAACCGCTGCGGGTGGGCGCATTTACGCGCGGTGCAGTGGAGTCGGGTGATCCGCGTATCGACCAGATCGCCCAGGAGCTGGGCGTGACGGAGATTCGTCGGGTGTTCCTGGACGGCGGCAAGTTCGCCGAGCGCCGTCGGAAATACGGTTTGCACCTGTGGTACGATCTGAAAATCGACGAGAATATGGCGGTGACGCGTGCCGAACGCTCCATCGCCGCGTTGGCAAACGTGCAGGTGGCACAGCCGATCTACCGGATCAAGATGGAGGACTACGCCATCATTCCGGATGCGTGCGTGTATGTCCCCGCCATGGCGACGGCTGCGCGTGTCGCGTCGGAAGAGATGCCCTTCGACGATCCCGATCTGCCCAAACAGTGGCACTATCATAATGACGGTTCGATCCCCGGTTCGCTCGCCGGTGCCGACATCAACCTGTTCGAGGGTTGGAAAGTGGCCGGTACCTATGGCGATCCGGAGGTGATCGTGGCCGTACTCGACTTCGGTATCCAGTACGACCATCCCGACCTGGCCGCCAACATGTGGGTGAATGCGGATGAAATTCCCGACAACGGCATTGATGATGACGGTAACGGCGTGGTCGATGATATCTACGGTGCCAACTTCATGGTGAACATGAACGGTTCGGAAAACAAGCAGCCTACAGGCAATATCAAACCGGGCAACCACGGCACCCATGTGGCCGGAACGATCGCTGCTGTGAACGGCAACGGTGTCGGCGGCGGCGGTGTGGCCGGCGGTTCGGGCAAGGGCGACGGCGTGCGTCTGATGACCCTGCAGTTCCAGGACGAGCGCGGTTCGGACGATATCCCCATGCTGGAGGCGTTTGCCTATGCGGCCGATAATGGTGCCGTGATTGCCAACTGCAGCTGGACGGTGAGCCAGAACAGCATGGGACAGGATACCTCGGACGGCATCCAGTATTTCATCGACTGTGCCGGTACCGACGAGTATGGCGTGCAGACCGGCCCGATGAAAGGCGGCCTGGTAGTGTGCGCTGCGGGTAACACCGGTACCGACAAGGTATATTATCCGGCCAAGGATCCGCGTACGGTGGCGGTGGCCTCCATGACGCCTTTCTACGAGGTGGCCGATTACTCCGAGTACGGCGAGAGCATCGACCTGCTGGCGCCGGGCGGAGCCAACTCCAATACGGAGCCGAACTCGGCGCTGTACGTGTACAGCACGCTGCCCAACGGCGAGTACGGCTATATGTCCGGTACGTCGATGGCTGCTCCCCATGTGAGCGGTGTGGCGGCGCTGATCCTCTCCAAGTACAAGGGGATGGGCTTCACGGCTGCCGACCTGCGCCAGCGTCTGGAGGGCAGCGTTCGCCCGATCGGCGATTACATGGATCCCAAATATTCGGGCAAGATCGGCAACGGCCTGGTGGACGTTGCTCTGATGGATCTGGAGGTGCCGACCGAGGGACCGGCCGGGATTACCGACTTGCGGGCCGATTCGACACCCGCTTCGGTGACCATCTCGTTCCCCGTACCGCTCGATGCCAACGGCATGCCGGTGGTGAAGTTCAATCTGGAGTATGCCGAGGTAGTGAACGGCGTGGCCGGCGAGATGACGGCGATGGAACTGTCGAACAACTACAGCGCCGGTGAACGGTTCGTGTATGTCTTCCAGGGCAAGAGCGAGACGGCATACGACTTCCGGATCAATGCGGTGGACCGCTACGGCAATGCTACCGAATATGTCGAGTTCAGCGCAACGACCGCTATCTACGAGAACCATGCTCCCGAACTGACCCGTGAATTTGCCGATGTGGTCATCGAGGTGGAGGATGAGGCGGAACTGGCTCAGTATGTCAAGAAGTATATTCTGAACACCTACTTCAAGGAACCCGATACGCAGTACGGCGATGCCATCACGTATTCGTGTCGGGTGAGCGACGAGACGGTCGTTGCCGCCGAGTTGCTGAACGGACTGACGCTGCAGGTTACGCCGTTGAAAGCCGGTACCTGTACCGTGACGGCCATTGCGACCGACAAGCGCGGCGCATCGACCGAGGCACCCATCTACTTCACGATCAAGGCGCCGACTGAGCCTGAGGATCCTGAGGATCCCGATACGCCCGAAGTGACCCTGCGCGACGGTCTGAACATCTATCCCAATCCGGTAGATGATCGCATGACGCTGACCGTACAGGAAAAGCTGGTGGCCGGTAGTGTGGTGACGGTCGAGTGGTATGATGCTGCAGCTCGTAAGGTATTGGCCGTTAATGGAAAACGGCTGGATGGAACCGGCAGTGTCGTGATCGACGAGGTGGCCGGACTGGCTCCGGGAGTGTATACTGTTCGGGTACGGTTGGGCGACAACCGCTACACGACGACCATGTTGAAACGTTAAGGAAAAAATAGGGATCGGATGCGAAAAGGTTGGCAATGAGTCCGGGCAGGCCCTCCGCATGCGGGGGAACAACAGTGGCCTTTGGGATAAATTTCGCTATTTTCGCATCCGACGTCTGTCCGACGCAGTGCTTCGTTGAGGACAGGCGGTTTGGATCGTAAAAATTATATTTTAATGAAACGGTATTTTGTATTGTTATTGGCTGCTGCAGGGGTTTTTGCCTCCTGCGTGCGCGAAGCGACGGAGACGGCCGTTCCGTCGCAGGGCCAGCCCGGTGCGCAGTATTCCGACGATGAGGCGATGAGCGGTTGGGTGCGTGTCAAACTGACCGAAAAGGCAACGCCGCTTCGTGTGGGCGTCTTTACGCGTGGCGAAGTCGAGTCGGGTGATCCAGAACTCGACCGTTTGGCTGCCGAACTGGGCGCGACGGAGATCCGGCGCGTTTTCCCGACGGATCCGCGTTTCGAGGCGCGTCACCGTCGTTACGGCCTGCACCTGTGGTATGACGTGAAGTTCGACGACTCCGTTCCCGTGTCGCGTGCGGCAACCCGTTTTGCGACGCTGCCCGAGATCAGCCATGTCGAGCCGCTCTACACGATTCAGGTGGTGGACGAACCCCGCTACCTGCTGCCCTCCCAGATGAAGTCGGAGGGAGACGAACCGGCACAGGAATGGCAGGGCAGTCAGCGCGAAATGCCTTTCAATGACCCGCAGCTGAAATATCAGTGGCATTACGACAACGACGGTACGCTGCCCGAATCGCTGGCAGGCGCCGATATCGGCCTGTTCAGCGTTTGGAACGATCCGGAAAAGAAAGCGGGCGATCCGTCGGTGATCGTGGCCATCATGGATATGGGTGTCGAATATACCCACGAGGATCTGATCGACAACATGTGGGTGAATGCAGATGAAATCCCCGGCAACGGCATCGATGACGACGGCAACGGGTATGTCGATGATGTATACGGCTATGACTTTTACCATCGCACAGGCGACATTACGCCCGGATCGCACGGTACGCATGTCGCCGGCACGGTGGCTGCAGTGAATAACAACGGCATCGGCGTGTGCGGCGTGGCCGGCGGATCGGGCAATGGCGACGGCGTGCGGCTGATGACCTGTCCGCTGTACGCTTCCGACGACAGCGGCGACCAGACCGTAGCTCCCGCCTCGTATGTCTATGCGGCCGACAACGGCGCCGTAATCAGCCAGAACAGCTGGGAGTATTCTTCGCCGTCCATCACTTCGACGCCCGAGAGCGTGAAAACCGCCATTGCCTATTTTATCGAGAATGCCGGTATGGATGCGGAAGGCAACCAGGTAGGCCCGATGGCCGGCGGCATCCTGTTCTTCGCAACGGGCAACGAGTCGTCGCTGGCGATCGGCATTCCCTCCAGCGAGGAGAATGTAATGGCCGTTACGGCCATGAAAGCCAATTATCGGCGTGCGCTTTATTCCAATATCGGTCCGGGTGCGGACATTTTTGCTCCGGGCGGATCCGGAACGAACGATATCGAGTTCGGCGAGATGGGCAAGGTGCTGAGTACCGGCTGGAGCGGAGACGAATATATCCCGAATTCCTATACTTATAAGAACGGTACGTCGATGGCCTGCCCGCATGCGTCGGGCGTTGCTGCGCTGATGATCGCCAATTACGGCGGACCTGGCTTTACGGAGGCCAAACTGAAAGAGATGATGCTGCGCAGCTACCTGACGGTGGATGCCTATCAGACCAGCACGCTGATTACCGAAGGTCTTGGCGTGGGTCTGCTGCGTGCCGACATGATGGATCTGGTCGATCCGCAGGCTGCACCCGGAGCCGCCGAGAGCGTCTCCGCCACGACCGAGGAGAATGTGGAGCAGACGCTGTTCCTGATGATTGCCGGCATTCCGGCCGATGCAACTCCCGCCCGGCTGCCTGTCGCTTCGTTCCGTGTCGCGTACCAGCGTGCCGACGGAGCGGGTGAGGTGCAGGAGGTTGTGATTCCCAACAACTTCTCGGTCGGCGAGTCGCTGGAGGCTGAAATTAACGGGTTGGAACACGAGACGACCTATCGTTTCGAGGTGTGGGCCGTGGACCGCTTCGGCAACGAAGGTCAGTCGGTCTCCTGCGAAGGTACGACGCTGAAACACGCCAACCGCGAACCCGTGCTGTCCAAACCGCTGGAGCCGATGTCGTTGCCCGAAAGCGGCAGCTTCGAGGGGCGCATGGATCTGCTGGAATATTTTACGGATCCTGACTTCCCCGATGATGAACTCTCCTTTGCGGCTCAGAGCGGCGACGAGACGGTTGCCGAGGTGACTGTGGAGGATGGCCATGTGCTGGTGGTCAGCGCGCGCCAGATGGGCAGTGCGGTGATTTCGATTACGGCTACCGACCTGGCCGGAGCGTCGCTTTCGCGTAACATGCGTGTGAATGTCAAGGAGAATCCGGTTACGCCACCCGATCCCGACGAGGACGATTATCCCGAATTGGGCGCAGGTCTGGCGCTCTATCCGAATCCGGTCGAGACGACCGTGACAGTGGGCGTGAACGGCGCCAACGGCAATACCGCCCGAATGCTCATCTATGACAACGCCGCCCGTCTGGTGCTGGAGGATGCAGGCATCGTATTCGACAAGGGCAACGGCGAGGTGAAGGATCGTCTGGAGTACGACCTGTCCGCTCTGTCGTCCGGCTCGTATGTCATGGTAGTTCGCCTGGACAACGGCACGGAGTACCGTCAGTCGTTCCTGAAACGGTAGTACCGCGACGGATCGAAAGAACTGGAGTGGCGGGATCGATCGATCCCGCCGCTCCTTTTTTTGACGGCGCACGGCGTGTCGTCTGGGTGGCAAAAATCACGGACATTGTGTCCAAAAATGGGACGATTTCGTAAAAAATCTTTAAATTCAGCCTCGCAATAGCGTTTTGTGTCCGGCGGAATGGCTCGATACGGCGCGTCCGTTGCGGATACGACGAATAAAAAAGAACATGAATATGAAAGGAAACATCGTATGGTTGTTGGCTCTGACGGGGCTTTGTGCGGCAGCATGCGTGCGGGAACGGCCGACCGAAACGACTCCCGCGCGGACGGAGACCGGCCTGGGCGAGGCAGGAATCGTTCCCGGTTGGGTGCGGATCCGTCTCTGCGAGGGGGAGCAGCCGTTGCGGACGGGAAGTTTTACCCGTGGTGCGGTGGCAACGGGTAATGCGGCTCTCGATACGTGGGCGGTGCAGGCCGGGGCGACGGAGGTGCGCCGGGTCTTCCCGACCGATCCGCGGTTTGAGGCAAGGCACCGTCGTTACGGACTCCACCTGTGGTATGATGTGAAAATAGACGAATCGGTTTCCGTGACCCGTGCGGCGGATGGCTGCGCCCGCATCGAGGGGGTGCAGTATGTCGGCCCCGTTTACCGGATGGTGGCTACGGACGCAGGCACCTGGGGCGCAACGATCCGTTCGGGCATGATGCCGGCGGCGGAGGACGGCTGGCAGGGCAGCGCAGGCGAGGGCGAACATGCCGCGCCTTTCGACGATCCCATGCTGAAATGGCAGTGGCACTACGACAATGACGGCTCGATGCCTTCGTCTGCGGAGGGTGCGGATATCGGGCTGTATGACGTGTGGAACGATGCGGCCCGCAAGGCGGGCGATCCGGCCGTGATCGTGGCCGTGATGGATGGCGGCGGCGTCGATTATGCACACGAGGACCTGGCCGCGAACATGTGGATCAACTCGGGTGAAATTCCCGACAACGGCATCGACGACGATGGCAACGGCTATGTGGACGACGTGTATGGCTATGATTTCTATGCCGATACGGGCGATCTGCAGCCTGCGGCACATGCCACGCATGTGGGTGGCACCATTGCGGCGGTGAACAACAACGGGATCGGCGTGGCCGGTGTGGCCGGCGGATCGGGCGACGGCGACGGCGTGCGGCTGATGTCCTGTCCGTTGTACGGATCGGACGACGACGAATGGACGACCGGTGTGGCGGCGTATGTGTATGCGGCGGACAACGGTGCGGTGATCAGTCAGAACAGTTGGAATTTCCCGTATCTGGATCAGACGCCTCCCGATCTGCTCGTCGCCTTCGACTACTTTATCAACGAGGCGGGCAAGGATGTGGCCGGTAATCAGGTAGGCCCGATGGCCGGCGGCGTGCTGATATTTGCGGCCGGAAACAACTATAACCCCTCGGCCGTTACCCCGCCTGCCCAGGAGCCGTGTGTGGTTTGCGTGGCGGCCATGCGTCCCGATTACCGTCGGGCCAGCTATTCCAACATCGGCGCGGATGTCGATATCCTGGCGCCCGGAGGAGCCGGCACGGAAGATCCGCCTTTCGGCCAGGAAGGCCGTGTGCTGAGTACCGGTTGGAATCAGGAAGAGGGCTATACCCCGAACGGCTATGTATATATGTGCGGCACCTCGATGGCCTGTCCGCATGTGTCGGGCGTCGCGGCGCTGCTGGTGGCCAATTACGGCGGTGCGGGCTTTACGGCCGACCGGCTGAAAGAGATGCTGCTGCGCAGCTATCGTCCGGTAGATGCCTTTCAGACCGATCCGTCGATAGCGGATAAACTGGGCGTCGGGCTGGTCGATGCCGGTCTGATGGGACTGAAGGAGACGACGGTCGCTCCTGCGGCTCCGGCCGGTGTGACTGCCGGGACGCGCGCTGGAATCGAAAAAGCCTTGTATCTGACGATCGAAGGGATTCCGGCCGACGGCAACGGCATGCCGGTCGCCTCGTTCCGCGTGCAGTATGCGGCGCCGGCGGGCGAAATGAAGGAGTTGTCGGTTCCCAATCGGTTGTCGGTCGGCCGGTCGCTGGAGACGGAGGTCGCCGGCCTGGAGGATGAGACGACCTATGTTTTCCGTGTCTGGGCGGTGGACCGTTTCGGGCGCGAATCCGCCGAAGCGGTCACCTGCGAAGGAACGACGCTCGCCCATGCCAACCGCGAACCGGAGCTGGTCAAGTCGTTGTCTCCGGTGACGTTGCCGCAGGGTGACGGCGAGGACCGGTTCCGGATGACGATCGACCTGTCGCAACATTTTACGGATCCCGATCTGCCCGATGACGAACTTGTCTATACGGCGGAGAGCAGGGACAAACAGGTGGCAACGGTGGCGGTGCAGGGAGCCTCGCTGACGATCGAAGGACGGAGACAGGGACAGACGATTGTCGGTGTGACGGTGACGGATCGTGCCGGTGCTTCCATTACGCGGAACATGAGCGTTACCGTCACGCAGGACAACGGGCAGGGGGGCGACGACGAAGAGGATCCCTCTGCGCTGCCTGCCTTGCAGGATGGGCTGAATCTCTACCCGAACCCTGTCCGCACGACCGTCACGGTCGGTCTGGAAGGGGCGGCCGGCCGGTCGGCTTCGGTGCGTATTTACGATGCCGGCGCCCGTCTGGCGATGACAGTCGGGCGAATCGAATTCGGCGGTGCGGACGGTCCGATGTCCGACCGTGTGCAGTGCGATCTGTCGGCGCTTCCGGCCGGCCAGTATGTGATGGTGCTGCGTCAGGACGACGGCTCGGAATATCGCCGGAGTTTCCTGAAACAATAGCAGGTGTTCCTGTTTCGGAAAGGGCGGCGGGTCGGATACGGCTTGCCACCCTTTCGCATTCCGGCGATTGCACGAATGAAAAATAATGCTTATTTTTATCGCCAGTTTGCGTTTCCGGCTCCGTTTCGGAGGGGGATCTCCTGCGCCTCTGGGGGTCGGACGCGGAGCAGCAGCGTGAGAAATTTGTAAACAAACCTGAATATGAAAAAAACATTAGTAGCATTGCTGGCTGTTGCGGCCGCATGGGGGTGTACCCATGAGGAGCCGGTAGCCCCTGTGCCGTCCAATGACGACTACATGAGTGTTTCGACACCGGATGATGATGCCATCGTCCCCGGTTGGATCCGTATCAAACTGACCGATGATGCCGAAGCCTTGCGTACGGGTGTCTTTACGCGCGGCGCCGTTAATTCGGGCAATGAGAAACTGGACGAGATTGCCCAGCAGTTGGGGGCGACCGAAATTCGGCGCGTATTCCGCGACGGCGGCAAATATGCCGAGCGTCGCCGCAAATACGGCCTGCATCTGTGGTATGACATCAAGTTGGGCGAGGATGTGCCGGTGTCGCGTGCCGAAGCCGGCATGCGTGCGCTGCCTGGCGTGCGGTATGCGATCCCGTTGTACCGGCTTGTTTCCGACGAGGCGTCGATCGTGCCGGAGATGGCTGTCGAACTGCGTTATCAGCCCGTCATGACAACGGCCATCGATGCTGTCCGGCCGGTTGTGGAGCCTCCGTTCAATGATGAATACCTCGACCTGCAGTGGCATTATTACAATACGGGAACCATCGAGGGTACCGCCGAGGGGGCGGATGTCAATCTGTATGCCGCCTGGGAAGAGGAAGCCGGCGATCCGTCGGTGATCGTAGCCGTTCTGGATTCGGGTATCGATGTCGATCACCCCGATCTGGCCGCGAACATGTGGATCAACCCGGGTGAAATTCCCGGCAACGGCATTGATGACGACGGCAACGACTATGTGGACGATGTGTACGGTTACAACTTTGCATCGGATTCAGGGGACATTGTCGATTATGACCACGGCACCCATGTGGCCGGTACCATTGCGGCCGTGAACAATAACGGAGTCGGCGTCTGCGGTGTGGCCGGCGGTACGGGAGCCGGTGACGGTGCGCGTATCATGTCGGTGCAGTGGAATGCCAATAACGATATTGCCATTCCGAATATGGATATGTTTGCCTATGCGGCCGATAACGGTGCCGTCATCGCTTCGTGCAGCTGGGAGGTGGCTTCGCCTGACGTGGCTCCCGACCTGCTGGACGGACTCGATTATTTCATCGACATGGCCGGCATGGACGAGGCGGGTGTTTCTCAGGTAGGACCCGTGAAGGGCGGCGTGGTGATTTTCGCAGCCGGCAACTCGAACAAGAACGATCTGGCTTATCCGGTGTATTATGACAGGGTTGTTTCGGTAGCAGCCATGGCGGCCAATTATGCCAAGACAAGTTATTCCAACTACTCGCCGAAGGTGAGCATCCTGGCTCCCGGAGGAGAGGATTCGCCTCAGAATTTGGGTATTTACAGCACCTTTGCAGACGGTAAATATGGTTACAAAAACGGTACGTCGATGGCCACCCCGCATGTTTCGGGTATTGCGGCGCTGATCGCTTCGAAATATGGCGGTATGGGCTTTACGGCCGATCAGCTGAAGGAGAAACTGCTGGCCAGCGTCCGTCCGATCAGTCC
The DNA here is from genome assembly GCA_949287525.1 of uncultured Rikenellaceae bacterium. Taxonomy (GTDB): domain Bacteria; phylum Bacteroidota; class Bacteroidia; order Bacteroidales; family Rikenellaceae; genus Tidjanibacter. The sequence continues at coordinate 23,042 of CASEGL010000006.1, read as the reverse complement.
GGTGGTGGAAGAACAGTATGCCAATCAGATCGGTGTCGGTCTGGTGGATGCCGGTATGGCCGTTTCGGACATGTCCAATCCGCAGGTGGCTCCTGCTGCTTTGGAGGAATATGGTGCCATGGGACGTCCGGACAGTCTGGTTATCTATTGCAAGGTGCCGGCTGACGGCAACGGCATGCCCGTTACCAAATACCTGCTGCAGTATGCCGAAAAGAAGGACGGCGTGACCGGTGAGTGGCACGACATGACGCTGATCAACACCGAGGATGTCGGTCAGACTTACGAGTACGGATTTGAACTGGTGCAGCTGACGACATATGCGCTGAAGATGAAGGCAGTGGATCGTTGGGGTAACGAAGGCGAAGAGGTGTCGTTCGAGGGTACGACCCTGAAACATACCAACCGTCCGCCCGTTCAGAAGGCCCGTCTGCTCGATCTGACGATAGCGTCTGCCGGCGAGAATAATATCAAGCGTTTCCGGATGGAGAACTATTTCAGCGATCCGGATGTGGCTTATGGCGACGCCCTGTCCTTTACGGCAACTTCGTCCGATCCGAGCGTGGTCGAGGCAACGATCGATGCAGAGAGCGTATTGACCATCCTGCCGTTGAAGGCCGGCACGAGTATAATAACCGTGCGCGCCCTCGATACGGAAGGCGCCTATTTGGACGTATCGTTCGATGTTACCGTTGAGAGCGGTTATTGGAATCATGCTCCTGAAGTGACGAAAGAACTGGGCGCGGTCGAAATGGAGCGCGTGGGCGATCAGTTGACCTTTGCCTTGTCGGAATATTTCTCCGATGCCGATATTGAGGCGGGAGACAAATTGACGTACCGGATTCTTGCTACCGAAGGAAATGCCGTAGAAGGCAGGATTTCGGGCGACCAGCTGGTGGTTCGTGCGGTGAATCGCGGCGCAGGTTCGCTGACCGTTGTGGCGACCGACTCGTCCGATGCTACGGTCCAGTCGGTGCTGTCCGTGACCGTGAAGAACGGTGCCGGTGATGCGGCACAGCTGACTATCGCACCCAATCCCGTTGCCGACGAACTCAATATCTCGTACGCCGCCATTGCCGATGAGATCGCGAATGTGACGATCTATGACAATGCTGCCCGTCGTGTGAAATCGGGAGCTGTCGAATTCCGAAGCGGCAATGCAACCTTCAATGTCGGTGACCTGCGTCCGGGCAGCTATACCTGCGTGGTGAAAGGCTCGAAAGGACAGGTATCCGCCAGTTTCATAAAACGGTAGTTGACGGGAACGTCGATTGCCGAACGGCACGGGCGGGGCATCCGAATGTTTCGGATGCCCCGCTTCGTCGTGGGCGAACACCGGTGAGGGGAGAGGCGGGCATGGGATTCGGGGCAACGAGTTCTTCCCGGATGGCAGTGCCGGCCTGGGGATGAAGACGATCGGCAGGATGCTTGCGGTCGGCGTGGGATACGTTGAGGAAAAACGGCTCTCCGTAAAAATTCTCGCTCCGAATGGCTCAAAAAACCGAACGGAAATGTAAATTTGCAGGAATAGCGTATTTACGTCATTTTACAAATAACATAAATTTCGATTGAATGAAAAGGGCAACTTATTTGGCGGCCTGCGTGTGTCTGCTGACAGCGACGGCCTGTGTCCGCGAGGAGGTCGCGCAGACCGAACCGGAAGTCCCCGTTTCGGGAACGTACAGCGAGGACGTGATCGAAAAGGGATGGATCCGAATCAAACTGCGTGACGATGCAGAGGCGCTGCCGGTCGGCGCATTCACCCGTGGCGCTATCGCCTCGGGCAATGAAAAACTCGATCAGCTGGCTGCATCGCTCGGCGTGGACGAAATCCGCCGTGTGTTCGCCGATGGCGGCAAATTTGCCGAGCGCCGCCGGAAATACGGCATGCATTTGTGGTATGACCTGCATTTCGACGACCAGACTCCCGTATCGCGTGCAGCGGACGAATTCAGCGGTCTGCAGGAACTCGTGTCGTGCATCGAACCTGTCTATAAAATCCGCAGTACGGACGACGCGGTCGTTGTGCCGGAGGGTGCCATCTATCTTCCGTCGTTTGGTATCACCCGTGCCGATGCCGAGATGCCTTTCAACGACCCGATGCTGCCCCAGCAGTGGCACTATCACAATGCGGGCGGCAAAACGGGCTTCGTTGCCGGTGCCGACATCAACGTATTCGAGGCATGGACCGTGGAGGCCGGAAAGCCGAACGTAATCGTTTCGGTGCATGACGACGGCGCCAACCTGGAACACCCCGACCTGGCAGCCCACTTTTGGGTGAACGAGGCCGAAGCGGCCGGAGGCGAAAATGCGGATGACGATAACAACGGTTACCGCGATGACCTGCACGGATGGAGCTTTGTGAACAACTCCGGCAAGATCGATTACAGCTCGCACGGTACGCATACGTCGGGTACGATTTCGGCCATCAACGACAACGGCATCGGCGTTTGCGGCGTAGCCGGCGGTACGGGTCCCGATGACGGCGTTCGTATCATGGTGCTGCAGATCTATCCGGAGAACGGAACGGTGGTAGGCAATGCCCCCGATTCGTATGCCTATGCGGCGGATAACGGCGCCGTGATTTCGCAGAACAGCTGGACGCTGGGTACGACGGGCAATCTGCCGAGTTCGTATGCTACGGCGTTCGACTATTTCATCGAGAATGCCGGTGTCGATGAGAACGGCAACCAGACCGGTCCCATGAAGGGCGGTATCATCATCTTCGCTGCGGGCAATACGGGCGGTCAGACGCTGCTGCCGGCTGCCAGCGACAAGGTGGTAGCCGTTGCGGCCATGATTCCGAACTACGAGATGGGATCCTACTCGAATCACGGCCCTGCCATCGACCTGTTCGCTCCGGGCGGATCGTCCATTACGACGGCTGCCGAGCAGCAGGTGCTGAGTACCTATTCGTCCGAGGGCGTTCCTGGTTATCAGTATCTGTGGGGAACTTCGATGGCCTGCCCGCACGTATCGGGTGTGGCCGGTCTGATCGTATCGCACTTCGGCGGTGACGGCTTTACGGTCGAGGAGTGCCGGGAGCGTCTGCTGAATGCCTATCGTCCGGTGGGCGGTCTCGTGTCCAATACCGATCTGTCGGCTATCGGCCGCGGTCTGGTCGATGCGGCAGCCGCTTTGATGAACGATCCGGAAACGAAACCGGGCAGCATCGATCAGGAGAGCGCTTCCGTCGCTGTGGACGGAACGGCCATTACCCTTTCGTGGACCGTGCCTGCCGACGGCAACGGTGCGGCGGTAGCCAATTTTATCGCTTCCATTCCGTATGAGGGTGAGGAGACCGAGAATACGCTGGTAAACCTGTACGATGTGGGCGATCAGGTGTCGTATCTGGTGCGTGCGCGGTATGATGTGACCCAGCCGATCACGGTGGTCGCAGAGGACCGTTGGGGCAATCTGTCCGATCCCGTCGAACTGACCAGCGGCGTGCTGCCTCCGGAAATTATCAAGCCGATTGAGGACGTGACGATCAGCAAAACGCTCACCTACAACCTGACCGACTATTTTGCCGCCGGAGAAGGTTCGCTGAGCTTTGCGGCAACCAGTTCGCAGACCGATGTCGTGGTCGTAACCGTCAGCAACCAGACGCTGACGCTGACTCCGAAAGCATCAGGTTCCTCGACCATTACGGTGACGGCAACCAATGAGGTCGGCGCAAAATCCGAACTTGTTTTCACGGTAACGGTGAACAAGGACGGCAAACTGTCTATGAGCGTTTATCCCAATCCGGCCGTAGAACAGCTCAACTTCAAGCTTTCGACCGGCTTCAACGGCAGCGCCGAGGCAACGGTTTACGATATGGCGGCTCGTCAGGTGATGTCGGCCAGCGTGGAGATTGCACAGGGCAACGGTTCGTTGCAGGTGGCTGCTCTCAGCGCAGGCAGCTATTTCCTGGAGATAGCTTATGACGATGTCCACGTGCGTACCGCGTTCATCAAGCGATAGCGTGGAGGCGTAGTCAGACATATGAAAACAGTCATGCAGGTCCCGATACATCGAGACCTGCATTGTGAATAGCGAGTCGGATATGGAGTATTATATCAAGAGAAGTGCGTTGCGAGCAATGCGGCTGAAGTGGCTGATTCCCGTTTTGTCGGCCGGTGCGTTGTGCGGCTGCGTCAAGGAGGAGCCTTTCCAGCCGCTGTCGGAAGAGGAAAAGCCGACGGCCGTTGTTGAGGACGGTAACGATATTGTCAGCGGCTGGGTGCGGCTGAAATTCATCGAAGGGGCTGCCAAGCTGCCCGTCGGGGCCTTTACGCGTGGAGCGATGAATTCGGGCGATCCCGTATTGGACAGTCTGGCGGAGGCGCTGGGGGCGACCGAGGTGCGCCGCGTGTTTCACGAAGGTGGCAAGTTTGCCGAACGCCGCCGCCGTTTCGGCCTGCATCTGTGGTATGACGTCCACTTCGACGAGAGGGTACCCTATACCCGTGCGGCGGACGGTTTTTCCGCGCTGCCGGGTGTGGCGCACGTACAGCCTGTCTATAAGGCGCGGATTCTCGACGACGATCCGGCCGTTCCTGCCGAGGCGATCTACGTGCCGATGTCGCTGGTGGCCGCCCGTCCGGACGAGATGCCTTTCAACGACCCCGATCTGCCCCGCCAGTGGCACTACAACAACCGCGGCGACGGAAAGAACTTTGTCGAAGGAGCCGACATCAACCTGTTCGAGGCGTGGAAAACCGAGACGGGTCTCCGCTCCGTCATCGTGGCCATCAATGACAGCGGCGTCGATTTCGATCATCCCGACCTGGTCGACAACATGTGGGTGAACGAAGCCGAGCTGTACGGCGAACCGGGCGTCGATGACGACGGCAACGGCTATGTGGATGATATCTACGGATGGAACGGTCCGCTGGATAACGGCGAGATTCACCCCGGCGCTCACGCGACGCACGTGGCGGGTACGATCTCGGCGGTAAACAACAACGGCATCGGCGTCTGCGGCATTGCGGGCGGCACGGGGCAGCGGGACGGCGTGCGGATCATGACCACGCCGGTGACCGACCAGATGTATTCCAGTGAGTTCGCCACCAATCCCGACAACTTTGCCTATGCAGCCGACAACGGGGCTGTCATCAGCCAGAACAGCTGGGCCTACGCGACGCTGACCATGCCGCAGGATGTGTCGGATGCGCTGGATTATTTTATTGCCAATGCGGGAACCGACGAGAACGGCAATCAGACCGGTCCGATGCGGGGCGGCATTGTGATCTTTGCGGCGGGCAACAGCAGCAGTGAGGGATCGCTGTTTCCGGCATCCGATCCGCGGACGATCTCGGTCGCAGCCATGAACCCCAACTACTCGAAGGCCAACTATTCCAATTACGGCGACGATGTGGACATATTCGCTCCGGGCGGCGCCGATGCGGATGACGAAACGTTCGAGACGGAAGGCCTGGTGTACAGCACTTACATCGATTCGACGGATGGATCGCCCACCTATGCCTATCAGTCCGGCACATCAATGGCCTGTCCGCATGTGTCGGGCGTCGCGGCGCTGATCGTCTCCCACTATGCGCGCAAGGGGCAGATCCTTACGGCCGACGAGTGCAAGGAGATCCTGCTGCGCAGCTATCGTCCGGTAGGAGAGGCAATAGGCGAGCGTTATTACGACAAGCTGGGTGTGGGGCTGGTTGATGCCGGCCTCATCTTCACGACGGACAGCGGGCGCCAGCCCGAACCCATTACCGAGGCTTCGGCCGAGGCTGTCCGGTACCGGCTGACGTTCCGGTGGATCGCTCCGGCCGACGGTAACGGCATGGCCGTCTCCTATTACGACATCACCTATACGGGCAAAAGCGTAGGCAAACGGGCGGGACAGCCCGACATCGAGGGCGCCTTCCAGTGGCACAACGAATTTGACCCGCATCAAGAGGCCTCCTATGTGTGGTATGGCCTGGGCAACATCGAATATACGTTCGAGGTGACCGCCGTGGACCGTTTCGGCCACCGGTCGCAGCCCGTGACCTTCGGAACGACGTCGGGCGACTACGTGAATGAAACTCCGCAGTCGGTGCGGAGCCTGGGTCGGGTCGAATGCGAAAATGTCGGAGAGACGTATGCCCGGCGGTTCGACCTGTCGGAGTATTTCACCGACGAGAATATCGAGGAGGGTGACGTGCTGACCTATTCGATCCAGAACAGCGACGAGCGGATCGTGGCTGCGGAGATCGTTGACGGCAGCGAGCTGGTCGTGACGCCGCTGGCCCGGGGCGGATCGCGGGTGACGGTCGTGGCTGCGGATCTGGACGGACTCACAGCCCAGTCGACGCTGTATGTGACCGTCGCGGACGGACCGGCACCGGAGGCATTGCCGTCGGGCGTCTATCCCAATCCGGCCGATGACATGCTCTTCGTGTCGCTCGACGGGATGACCGGTCTGTCGGCGGAGGCCGTCGTGTACGACCAGGCCGCACGGGAGGTGATGACGCAACGGATGACGTTCGATGCGAACGGAACGGGACAATTGATCGTCGCGAATCTCAAGGCTGGCTCCTATATGCTGGTCGTGCGGCAGAACGGGGCGATGCGCTATCGGGCGGCCTTCATAAAACGGTAATGGCGGCCGAAAACAGAAACAATGGATTCAAACCAAATAACAGAGCATACTATGGCAACGATTCAGACAGTTTATCTGGGCGATCTGCGTACCGAGATCACCCATGTGCAGTCCGGCAACAAGGTCATGACGGACGCACCGCTCGACAATCACGGCAAAGGCGAGTATATTTCGCCGACCGACATGGTGGCCGCAGCGCTGGGCAGCTGCATGTTCACGCTGATGGGCATTGCCGCCCAGCGGCTGGAGATCGACCTGAAGGGCGCCCGTGTCGATATTCAGAAGGTGATGGGTACCGATCCGCGCCGCATTGTCGAGATCAAACTCGATTTCTATCTTCCGGGCAACTATTCGGACAAGGACAAACGGATTCTGGAGGGAGCGGCCATGACCTGTCCGGTGGGCAAGTCGCTGCATCCCGATCTGAAGGAGAACGTGACGTTCCATTACGGCACGGAGGCGGCAACGCGATAGCCGTCCGTCCGGCGCATGCCGACAGCTGCAGGGCAATGGTCTCCGGTGCGGAGGCCGTTGCCTTCTTTTTTGTGGGCGGCTGCGGTCAGATGCGGGTGCGGTACCATTGGCCCCGCCGCAGGAAGAACCACGAACAGCCGAGCAGCCCCAGGGCATAGACGGCGTCGCTGAGCCAGCACACGGCGATATCGGCTTTCAGGTGAATGGCCACCAGCCAGATGTAGCCGACATAGAGAATGGTCGATATGAGTTCGATCCAGAAGGCGACGCGGGTGCTGCCGGTGCCGGATACGGTCAGGAAGAGGACGAAGGCGGGGATGTTGATGGCATAGATCAGCATCATGACGCGCATCGAGGGAACGGCGGCTGCCACCAGCCGGTGTTCGTCGGTAAAGATCCGGATGATGAGTTCCGGAGCCAGCATGGCGAAGATGAAAAACGGCAGGATGAACCACGTACACATGCGCATGATCCGTTTGCAGGTCGGCATGACATCCTGGGGGCGCTGCTGTCCCATCAGGTTGCTGACGACAGCCGTGCCGGTGGAGGCGAAGGCCGAGACGATCATGAAGAAGAACGAGGAGGTGTTGCGGACGATATTCGATATGGCCAGCGGCTCCTTGCCGAGGTGTTCGATGGAGAGGAAGAAGAAGAGCCACGTCCCTGTCGAAATGAAATACTGCAGGGTCGTCCAGCCCGACACGCGCAGGATCTGCGACTGGATGCGGGGCGACAGGCGCGAGATGCGGAAGAGGATGTAGCGCCGGAAGTCGGTGCGGCAGCGGGTGTAGACCACGAAGAAGAGTACCGAGACGGCTTCGGCGACGGTCGATCCGAGTGCCGCTCCGGCGATGCCCATGGCGGGGAGTCCCAGTTTGCCGAAGATGAAGAGGTAGTTGAGGACGATGTTGCTCGCCACCATGACGATGCCGTTCAGGGTCAGGATACGGGTGCGGGTCGTTCCCATGTAGAAGGCGCGGAACATGCAGGTGACCAGCGAGAAGAAGAGTCCCCACACGCGCAGGCGGGTGTAGGCGAGTGTGGCATCGTAGACTTCCGTCGAGGCGATGATCCGGCGCAGCAGGTCGGGCGATACGGTGTAGGAGAAGAAGACGATGGCTGCGGCGATGCCCAGCAGCATGACGATGCCCTGGTAAAAGATGGCTCCGATGGAGCGGTATTGTCCCGCTCCGTTGCGGCGGCCGATGAGGATCTCCGCGCCGATGCTGAATCCGAAGCCGATCATGTACAGCATCAGATAGTAGACGCCGGCAATGGCCGAGGCGCCCAGTTCGGTTTCGCCGACACGTCCCATGAATGCCGTGTCGGTGATGCCGATTAGGTGTTCCATCAGCAGGCTGATGAGTACCGGATAGGTGAGCGTCCAGATGGTGCGGTGCGAGTAGGTGGTCGTGGTGCTGTTCATCGTGCTGTTCATCGTGCAGCAAAGGTACGGATTGTCGGGCAATTTCCATGAACAGGCCGGCGTCGACTGCGGAATCCGCTCCCGCGCGGCGGAGAAGCGGTTTGGAGGTTTCGTCCGAATTGCGGATCTTTGCCTGCGCAACGACGATATGATGGCAGGACTATACCGATTTGAACATGTGGCGGCCGAGCGGCTGGCGCAGGTGCGGCATGCGGCCGGTCTGGACGGAACGGCATCCGACGGCAGCCGGCTGCGGGAGGCGCTGCTGGCCGCGATCTGTCGAAAGAGAATGTGTGTCTGTGGGGGACGCTGATTGTGGGCGGGGCGTTGTGGGACGAGGCATTGCGGATGGCACGGACGGCGGATCCGAAGGCGGCGTTCCGCGCCGCATGGGCGCTGGAACACGCCTATGTCTGCGCTCCGGAGGCGGTGGAGGAGCGTTTCGACGAATTCTTCCGTACCTGGCTGGCAACGGACAGCAGCAGCGTGCAGCGCATCTTCTCCAAAATGTTGTGCGACATGCTGCGCCGTCGGGTCGTGACTCTGGACGACGACCGGCTGGCCGACCTGGTGGCATGCTGCTTCGACCGGCTCACGGCTCCGTCCACTCCGTCGGCCGTGGCGGTGTGGCAGATCGAACTGCTCGACGGTTGTGCGGCGCGTGTCGGCTGGATCGGGGAGCAGCTCGAGGCGATCGTCCGTTCGATGTCCGAGCGCCCCGACTGTCCGCCCTCCATGGCGTCGTATGCGCGGCGATTCCTGCGCAGGCGGAGGTGATGCCGCGGACGCGTTTTTCACGCAAATAATCCGTATCTTTGGGGACTGAAGATTCACGCGACCTATGAAGAAAAAGATATTGTTCGTCTGCATGGGCAACATTTGCCGTTCCCCTGCAGCGGAAGAGATTTTCCGTCAGAAAGTGGCGGCGGCCGGCTTGGCCGATCAGTATGAGATCGACTCGGCCGGAACCTACAGCGGCCATCGGGGCGACCTGCCCGATCCCCGCATGCGGCGTGCCGCCGAACGCAGGGGCTATACGCTGACCCATCGGGCGCGTCCCGTGCTGGACGAGGATTTCGGCCGGTTCGACATGCTTGTGGCCATGGACGACCGCAATGTCGATGCACTGGAGCGGCTGGCCTTCACCCTGGACGATCGGGCGAAGATTTACCGCATGGCCGATTTCGGAAAGGGCGGATACGACCATGTTCCCGATCCCTACTATGAGGGCAGCGAAGGTTTCGAACTGGTACTCGACATGCTGGAGGAGGCGTGCGGCGGTCTGCTCGACTACACCGAGCGGTCGCTGTAACGGGTCCGTACACATGCGGCGGGGGCGGAATGGAATCACCATTCCGCCCCCGCCCGTTTTTATGGCGCAGGTGTGCCTACAGACTGCCGCCCACGAATCCGAGAACGAAGATGGCGGCCAGCGCGGTGACCAGGCCGCAGGCCTTGCGCAGCGTCAGCCGTTCGCCGAAGGCTACGACGCCCACCACGGTGCTGACAGCCACGACGCTGATGTTGTAGATGCCGTAGAATTCGCTTGAGGAGAGGTATTTGAGGCTGTGGAGCGTGCCGAAGGTGACGAAGTAGTTGAACGTACCCAGGCATAGGCCGCCGACGATGCTGCGCCATTGCGGCCGGAATGCCCGACCGCCTTCGGTCAGGGCGTAGTAGCCGATCGACCCGACGACAGCCGCCGCGAAGAGCAGCATCTCGAAGACGGGGTAGTCCGTGGCGTAGGAGCCGCCGTTGCGGATCAGGTGCTGACCGGTTTTCATGCACACGGCGATGAATCCCACCGAAAAGAAGACGGCGGCCGGCAGCCACCACGAACCGGCCTGCCGGCGGGAGGCGGAAGCGGTCGGAGGGGTGTCGTCCTTGCCGATGATGAGTGCAAAGGCGGCCAGCACGAGCAGGATGCCGAGGAGTTCCCATCCCGTGATGCGTTCGCCGAGCAGCAGGGCGGCCCAGATGATCGGCAGCACGACCGAGGTGCGCGACGCCATGGCCGTGACGGCTACGCCCACCCGTCGGGTCGATACGGCCATGACATTCATCGAGCCGAAATAGAGCAGTCCCGTCAGCAGCGCCAGATACCACCAGTCGGTGGCCAGCAGCGGTTCGGGACGGCCGGCGGACAGTGCGCCGCTGCCCTTGACGAGGGCGAGAATGAAGGCGAACAGGTAGTTCACCATGATTGCCTGGGGCGTGTAGATGTGTCTGGCGCTGAAGAATTTCAGCGTCAGCATGATGAGCGACATCGCTCCGATGGCGGTAAGCAGATAGGCGAGCATGGGGCGTACGTGGTTGGATGCGGCAGGCGTCCGGATCGATGGCGGCAGCGGGGTGCAGCGGTTGTTCCGCACGGCGGGGCGATACGAAAAAGCGGACGCAAATACCTTTGCGTCCGCTAAGATAGCGATTATTCGCCGGAATGACGGCTATCGGGCCGTTTCGGCCTGCTCGGCGGCCAGCTGGTTGGCCCGCTTGGCGGCGATGTGGATGTTCGGGCAGATGTTCTCCGGACCTACCAGCTGGTCGATGCCCGCATTGACGAGCGTCTCGCGCACCGAATCCTTCACGCCGGAGAGGATCACCGTGATGCCCTCCTTCTGCGAGGCGAGGATCAGGTTTTCGAGGTTGTGCAGGCCGGTCGAATCGACGAACGGCACCTTGCGCATGCGGATGATGCGGACGCGCGACTTCTCGCCGATGGTGTGCATCACGTCGTCGAACTTGCTGGCGATGCCGAAGAAGAAGGGGCCGTCGATCTCGTACACCTCCACGCCTTTGGCCACGTTCACCGTGTCGTCGCGGTGGTTGCTCTCGGCGTCGGTCGTCATGTCGATCTGGTTGCGGATGACGGAGATGTTGGTACTCTCCATGATACGGCGGATGAACATCACGACGGCCATCAGCAGACCGGCGCCGATGGCGATCGTCAGGTCGAAGATGACGGTCAGCAGCATGGTGGTGAAGAGTACAGCGATGTCGGCCTTCGGGTTCTTCATCATGCCCCGGATGGTGCGCCAGCCGCTCATGTTGTAGGAGACGATGACCAGTACGCCTGCCAGACAGGCCATCGGGATGTGGCGCGTGAGCGGCGAGAGGAAGAGCAGGATGAGCAGCAGAATGACGGCATGGATCAGACCCGCTACGGGGGTGCGGCCGCCGTTGTTGATGTTGGTCATCGTGCGGGCAATGGCTCCCGTGACGGGGATGCCGCCGAAGAACGGAACGACGATGTTGGCTGCGCCCTGGGCGATCAACTCCGTGTTGGAGTTGTGTTTGTCGCCCGTCACGCCGTCGGCCACGGTGGCCGACAGGAGCGATTCGATGGCGCCCAGCATGGCGATGGTGAAGGCCGGAGGCAGCAGGGCGCGGATCGTTTCGAGGTTGATCTCGAAGCCGGCCGGAGCGGGGATCGTCGGGTTGATGGCGTAGCGGTCGCCGATGGTCTCGATGCCCTCCACGCCGGCGAAGCGTTTGAGCGCATAGCAGGCGAGCGTCACGAGGATGATGGCGGCCAGCGAGCCGGGTACCTTGCCGGAGAATTTCGGCGTCAGCAGGATGATGGCGATGCTGACCAGACCGATGCCCAGCGCCCAGAGGTTCGTCGTATCGAAATGCTGGAAATAGACGCCCCACTTGGAGATGAAGTCGTCCGGAATGGGACCTGCGATCTGCAGGCCGAAGAGGTCTTTGATCTGCGTGGAGAAGATCGTCAGGGCGATACCGGCCGTGAAGCCCACGATGATCGGGTAGGGGATGAACTTGATGACCACGCCCAGTTTCAGCACGCCCAGCAGGACGAGCATGATGCCGGCCATGATGGTGGCGATGGCCAGCCCTTCGAGGCCGTAGCGGCCGATGATGCCGGCCACGATGACGATGAAGGCACCGGTCGGGCCGCCGATCTGTACGCTGCTGCCGCCCAGCAGCGAGACGATGAAGCCGCCGATGATGGCCGTGATGAGACCCTTTTCGGGGGTGACGCCGCTGGCGATACCGAAGGCGATGGCCAGCGGGAGGGCGACGATGCCGACAATGATGCCGGCCATCAGATCGGCCGAGAATTTGCGACGGTCATAGTTGCGCAGCGTCGCAAACAGTTTGGGTTGGAAGTCTAAAGCGAATTTCACAGACAGGATTTTAGAATTTGCGGCTGCAAATATATGCAATTATCCCGTACTGTTGTAAAAACTTGTATGTTAATAGAATAACAATGAGACAAAGCCCATTGCGGCATGGCGGGGCGGGTTGCTGCGGTGGGGATGCTGTGCCGGTTGTCCGTGGAAGCCAGCCGATGCAGGGGGGTCAGCGCACGACTTCGCCCCGCAGGAAGAGCATGAGGGGAGCCGCCGAGTTCGCGTTGGTGAACAGGCGGACATATTGCGAAAAGGTGCCTTCGGCTTTGCGGTCGGGGGTATAGCGCACCGTGACGGTGCGGGTTTCGTCCGGACGGATCGGATCGGCGGGGCAGTCGATGTCGATACAATGGCAGCTCCGTTCGGTGTAGACGATTACCAGCGGAGCGTTTCCCGTGTTGGTCAGGTGAAACTCGGCTGTGTGTGTGCTGCGGTCTATGCAACCGAAATCGTGCTGCATGCGGTCGAATTCGGCGCGCGGAGCGGCCGGTTCCTTCTGGCAGCCCATGGTGCAGGGCGAACCCGAGGCAATCGTTCCGGATCCGACGAGGAGCATGGACACCAGCATCGGGAAGAGCCATAGACGGCGTTTCATGTACGGCAGACGCTATTTGAGACGGAAGATATAGGTGATCGTTCCGGTCTGCACGGCGTTGGCTTCGCTGGGGGTGAAGCGCGCCTTGCGGGCGGCCTGCAGGGCGGCTTCGCGCAGGCGTGCATCCTGCGTTGTGGAACCCTGCGGATGGAACGAGGCGCTTTGGACATTGCCGCGGGCATCGACCGTGATCTGGATGACCACCTTGCCCTGGGCGTCGTTGGCATCGTAGCGCGGGCTGGGCAGCGATCCTACGGGGCGTCGTCCGGCCAGGCTGAACGAGATGCCCTCGGAGCCGGTACCCGTGCCGCTGCTGATGCCGTCGCCGCCCGATTCGTGGCCGGCATTGCCTTCGGTGCCGGCTTGGAGTCCCTGCGAGGAGGCTTCCGAAGTGACGCTGCGTCCGGGAAAGAGGGCGCGGCGGTTCATCTCCTGCGGTTTTTCGTTCGTGTCGTTCCGGTCGGTGCGGTCGATGTTGCTGTCGGTTGGTCTCCGGCGGCGGCTTTGGGCGTCGGAGGGGACGCTTTGGATGGCGGGAGCCTCTTCGGTATCCTGCGTCAGGTATTCTTCGCCCGATGCAGCTCGACCGGACGGCAACCGATCGGCCTGGGCGAGCGCCACCTTTTCGGTCCCGTAGCCCTGATCGCCTTCGCCGAAGTCGATCAGAATGCCTTCGCTCGCCGGTTCATAGTCGGGACGGAAGGATACCAGCAGGGCTACTGCCGCGAAAATCAGCAGGTAGCATCCTACGGCAATCACTCCTGCGAGTCTGCCGCGGCGATTGTTATCGGGTGCGTAGTAATACATGGAGACGGATTAGTGCGGACTGGTTGCCAGAATCAGGGTCCATTTGTTGTCTTTGGCGATGTTCATCACCTTGACCACATTGTCGATCGGCACGCTCTTGTCGGCGTGGAGCGAGATGACCGGTTTCTCCGTGTCGCCGATGCGGCTCTGCAGCACCGGTTCGATCTCCTCGAATGCGACCGGATCGTTCTCGACGTAGTATTGCAGGTCGGAGGTGATCGAAACCGTCGTATAGGCTTTGTCCTTGATCTGGTTGTTGCTGGTAGGCAGCGTCAGTTTCAGCGCGTTGGGGTTGATGAGCGTCGTGGCGATGAGCAGGAACACCAACAGCAGAAACATCAGGTCGGTCATGGAGGCCGCACTGAAAGCCGTGCTTACCTTCGATCCTCGTTTGATAGCCATGGTTATTTCTTCTTGTCGACGGGTTGGTTCAGAATGTCCATGAAGGCGATCGAGTTGGCTTCCATCTGGAAGACGAGTTTCTCGATGCGGGCCGTGAGGTAGTTGTAGCCGAAGTAGGCGGGGATGCCGACGATCAGACCGCCCACGGTCGTGATCATGGCGATGTACATACCGCCCGACAGCAGGCTCATGTCAACGGCGCCGCCGGCCATGGACATGTTCATGAAGGCCTTGACCAGACCCATTACCGTACCGAGGAAACCGATCATCGGCGCGCCGCCGGAGATGGTGGCCAGGGCAGGCAGGCCGTTTTCGAGTTTGGAAACCTCCAGGTTGGCCACGTTCTCGATGGCGTTCTGTACGTCCGTCATCGGACGGCCGATGCGCTCGATGCCCTTGTCGATCATGCGGGCGATGGGGGTGTCGGTCGATTTGCACAGGTTCACGGCGGCGTCCATGCGGCCTTCGTAGATGAAATCGCGGATGCGGTTCATGAAGTTATGGTCGATGTGCGAGGCTTTGCGGATGGCGATGAACCGTTCTACGAAGATGTAGATGGCGCCTGCTCCCAGCAGCAACAGAATCCACATCAGCCAGCCGCCGGCGAGGAAAAGTTCGCCGAAACTCATGATCTGCGGCTGTTCGGTCAGCGTTTCGGTGGTTGTTGCGATGGCGCTTTCGGCAACGCCGGCCGCCTGCAAGAAGATCGTCATAATGATTGGGCTTTAGAGTGTAAAGTTTAACTGTTATCGCTTTGTCGGTGGATGTCGGGGGAAGCCATCGGAACCCGCTCCGGCCGCTTCCCGAAACATCGCGCAAATTTACGAAACATATTCGTATAATTTACGGAAATCTTGCGTTTTGCAACGGGAGAATCGCCGCTTCCCGCCGGCGGTACGGTGTGACTGCCGGTGCGGGAACCTTATTCTTCCTCTTTCGGGGCGGTATCCGCCGGTACGGCTTCGGCTGCAGCGCGCTGCTGTTTTTTGGCTTCGCGCTCCTCGCGCCGCTCCTCGCGCCGTTTGCGCCGCGCTTCGCGCCGGTACTGCCATTGGTGCCGGATGTCCGAGAAGACGTTGAAGTCCTCCTTGTAATAGACGCCGATGCCGTTCTCCTGCAGACCCTGGTTCTCGTCGTAGCGGGTGATCGTACGGGTAAATCCCTTCAGCGACAGGTTGTTGGTGAGGATCCACGTGATCGAGGCGTCACCCGACAGGTTCGAGTTGTCGGTGCGGAGCGAGGAGGTGGTGTCCGTATTGTAGTTGCCCTCCAGTTCGAGGATCAGGCGGTCGCTGCCGCCGATGTTGTAGGTCAGACCGAAATCGAACTCCTCGGCCGAATTGGTACTTTCCGGTCGGTAGCCGAAGTTGAACTGGAGATCCTTGGTCGAGAGCAGGTTGGAGAGCTGGTTGGTCAGGAAGTCGAGGCCGAGTGCCGCGCCGGCCGAAGTGGCGCTGTTCTGGGTGTCGGCATCCTCGCTCGGCATGAACGAGCCGAAGCCCACGAGCCAGATGAAGTTAAAGGCCCGCAGCTCGTTGGAGGACAGCGCACTGCTCAATACGCTCTGGACATCGGTGTCGGCCGATGGGATGCGGATATCGAACTGCAGGTCGGGGTGTTCGAGGCTTTCGCGGATGCGGACGATGCAGTCTACCGGAATGCGGGTGCTGGTGTTGATGCCCGTTCCCTCGAACGAAGCGGCCAGCGGCTGCAGGGAGGCGCGCAACCGGTAGTCGGCCTCGATGTCCAGCAGGGCGGCCATCGGGTTGCCGCTGAGTTGGATCGTGCCGCCCGGCTGCAGGGTGAACCGTTTGTCCGAGATGAGCGGGGGCAGGCTGAAGATGAAGTCTCCTTCACTGATCGTATAGGTGCCGAAGGTGGTCAGTTCGCCCGTGGTCGGATTCAGCATGATGTTCAGTACGGCCGATCCGCGGGCGTTGAGGGTCATGTCGGTACCCTGGTCGGAGATTGACAGCAGCAGGCCGGGGTTGATGTTGAGCGCCACGTTCATGTTCAGGTCGCTCTTGCGGCTCGCTTTCTGGCGGTTCTTCTGGCTGTACTGGTCTTTTTTAAGCGACAGCAGGTCGGTAAGTTGTTTCTTGGGTTCGACGAAAACGATCCAGTCCGATTCCGACACGGACGATTTGTTGGAGAGCGGCAGGTAGAAAGTCGAGTTGGGACGGGTGTTGATGGCGGCGTCGATGGCCATGCCTGTCCGCGTTCCCGTCACGTCGATGGCGCCGGAGACGTAGATCTTGCCGTAGTATTGCGCATTGTCCTGCAGGGTGGTGTTCAGTGCCAGCAGGTTGTCGGGTACCAGCCGTACCGAATAGGCCAGGTAATCCGTGCGGGTGAGGTCGGCTTGTGCTTGCAGGGTGGCGCGGTTGCCCTCCTGGTCGAACAGGGTGGTTTGCGGCAGGGTGATGATACCGTCGGCGACGTCGATGGCCAGCGAGTCGGTGCGGTAGGTCGTGTTGGTGATGCCGACGGTCGTTTCGAAATCGGCGATGGAGACCGTGCCGTTGAGTCGGGTCGTTCCCTCTGCACGGCGCAGTTCGGCCTGCAGGGCGGTTGTGCCGGCGATCGAGCGGATCGCCTCGGCGGGCAGGAACGGGGTGAAGGCGTTCAGCGGCAGACCGGCGATGTCCACCGTGACGGACAGCCGGTCATCGGCCGGACTGTAAAAGCCGCGGATCAACGCCTGTCGGGTGGCCAGGTTGCGCAGGGTGACTCCGGCACGCTGGTTGGTCAGATCCCAGGCGCTGAGCAGCTGCAGCTGCGGTGCCGTGTAGCCGTTCATGCTGAGGCTGTCCATGAGAATGTTGGCCAGCAGGACGGGGGCTTTGCGTCCGGCGATCAGTTCGGCCTTGCCGTCCAGCGATCCGCCGATGGTTTGGACGGGCAGATTGAGAATGTTGTTGAGCGGACTGAGATTGAAATGGTTGAGCGACAGGCGCAGGGTGTCGGTTTTCGTATCGCCGTAGGTGCCGTCCAGGGTCAGGCTTTGGGAGCCGCTGGCCAGACGGAAGCGTGCAATGGCGATTTCGGCCGGCGTATAGACGATCTGGTCGGAGGAGAGATCCCAGCGTTGGGCGCCCGTGGCGATATAGGAGGAGGGTTTGAAGTAGGCGCTGACGGTCAGGCTGTCGGCGCGTCGTCCCAGTTGCGTATGGAGTTCGAGCAGGGCGTTCAGTTCCGATGCGTCATTGCTCAAGCGGGCCGAAAGGTCGATCTGGTTGTCTGCTATGCGAGCCGAGAGCCGGTTGGAGGGAACCGAAAAACTCGGCAGGTAGAGATCCTCCGTATCGAAGTCGATTTGGACGGCACCGTTCCGGTTGTCGGCATTCAGACCCAGTTTGGTGACGAAGAAGCTGCCGTATTCGATGTAGTCGCTCGCGGCCTTCAGCGAGAACTGTTCGCTTTTGGGGTCGAACGAGGCGCGGAGCGAGGAGCCTTCGGCGATGTCGAAATCGGAGAGGAAGATGGCAGCCAGCCGGTTGGCGTCTTTGATGCGCACGGTCAGTTCCGAGGGGTGGCTCACGGCAGGGGTGAGGGGGGCGCCGGCACGGGTCGGAGCATTGAGGCGCAGGGTGGTGACATTGGCGTTGGACGCCCGTTTGATCTGCATCGTATTGTCCGCCTTGGCGCGGGGGGCTGAGGCCGGCGGGTTCGGCGACAGGGCGGGCAGATAGTCGTACAGTATGTGTGTGAGATAGTTCAGGACATCTTTGTATGACGAGCCGCTGCGGTATGCGATGTCGGCGAAGTCGGAATCGAGGGAGAGGCGTTTTTCCTGCTCGTTGCTGTGGCAGGTCAGCCGTACCGTATCCGTGTCCAGCGAGTTGGCTGCGGAGCGGTAAGAGATGTCGGAGAGAAGCAGCTCGCCGTTGGCATCCTCGAGTGACGAGCCGCTGCCCTGCACCTGCAGCCGTCCGCTGAGGGTGGCGAGGCTGTCTTTGCGGTAGAGGTTGAGGTCGTACAGATCGGCCTGACGCAAGTTCAGGTACAGGTCGTATCCGGGGACGGGGGATGCCAGATCGGCATTGCCCGTTGCGGTGAACAACAGTTTCGGATCGCCCGACGAAAGTTGTGCCTGGAGTCTTTTGCCGTGGTATCCGGCCGTTACGAGCAGGTCGCCGTAGGCGTAGCCGTTGTATTCGGCCAGCGGCACGAAAAGCGTGGCGTCCGCCTCGATGCGCGGGCCTTTTATGCGGCCGGAGGCATGCACTTCGGCGGTGATGCGGCCGAGTTGGGGATTGTTCAGCAGCCGGCCGGCATTCAGTTCGTTGGCCGCAACCTGGCCGTTGAACAGGAGACCCCGTCTGGCCGACCGGCCTCCTGCTCCCGCTACGGAGACCGATCCGATGCCGGTGTACAGGGCGAGATTGGCCTTGAAGCGTTTCATGTCGCCCTTGATGGAGCCTTTCAGCCGGATACGCCCCGTGCGGCGCAACATGGCAGCGGTGCTTTTGGACAGCGGTTCGGCCATCCAGCTGTCCGCTATCGTGCAGATCGAACGGCCGTTGGACAGGAGGCGGTCGATGGTCAGGTCGAAGGCGGCGTTGGGCAGGTCGATGACGTTGCTCAGCGAACCGTGCAGGGCGATCTCCGTCCTGCGGTTGTCGGTCTTGCAGGAGAGGGCGGTCGTGAACCGGTTGATTGTGCCGGTGAAATCGATGTCGGCCTCCTCGACGGTCATGTCGGCCGACCGGAACGAGGGGACGAAGTAGCTCAGTGTAGCCGTCGTCAGCCGCGAATCGGTGATCCGGGCATCGAACCGCACGCTGTCCGTAAAATAACTCCACGTAGTCCATGAGGAGCCTTCAAGCCGGAAATGGGGCAGGTGCAGCTCGGAATCCTCCGATCGGAGCAGGGCATTGTCCAGGGCGATCACGCCGTCGCCTACGAGCAGCGTATCGGCCGCCAGCCGCCGGATGCGGAAGCCGCTGATGTCGTCGAGGGAGAGCGAGTCGATGCTCAGCCGGATGTCGCCGTCCGTGATGTCCAGCCGGCGGGCGGCAATGTTGAGCCGGTCGAAGACCATGTTCTGGTAGTTTACCGCGCCGGGGGTGACGGTGTCGGCTCCTTCGGTCTGGAGTTTGAAACGCGAGTCGGTGATCCGCACGTTGCGGAATACGAGGGGCATGGGACGGCTCTCCTTGGTGGTGTCGCTGCCCAGGCGGGACAGCAGGCGCGAGAGGTTCATGCCGCCCTTCGTGGAGTTGTAGAGGTAGATTTTGCCGCTCTCCAGCGATACGTCGTGGAGCAGCAGTTCGTGGCGCAGGAGGGCGAGACGCCCCAGACGGGCGCCCAGCCGGTCGGCATAGATCAGCGTGTCGCCGCGGTCATCCTCGATGTAGAGACCCTCGACGGCGAGGCGGCTGAATGCGCGCAGCCGGATATGTTCGATCGCGACGGTCGTCTCCAGTTTGCGGGACAGCAGGCCGGTCGCTTTCTGTACGGCGAGATTCTGGATGACCTCCACGTTCAGTAGCAGGGCCACGGTCAGCGGGAGCATCATGATGACGACCACGCACCAGGCCAGCGCTTTTCCCAATATTTTTATAACTTTGCGCATACGAACGAGACGACCTTCCGTCCGTCGGGGACGGAGACTCACGGATCAACCCGCAATTTTACGAAATTTTGGCGAGATTGCCGGAGTTCCTGCCGTTGAATTTTGGCAGATTTGTTCGTCGGATCGATTGACCTTTTAAACGCTTGCATTTTGGAAACTGTATCGCCTTCATCGGATATCGTCATTCTGGGTATCGAATCCTCGTGTGACGACACGTCGGCTGCCGTATTGCGCGGCACGAGAATGCTCTCCAATGTCATCGCTTCGCAGGCCGTACACATGCAGTACGGCGGCGTGATTCCCGAACTGGCTTCGCGGGCCCATCAGCAGAACATCGTTCCCGTGGTCGATACCGCCCTCAAGAATGCCGGTCTGACGGCCGACGATGTGGATGCCGTTGCCTTTACGCGGGGTCCCGGCCTGCTGGGGTCGCTGCTGGTGGGGGTGTCGTTCGCCAAGGGGCTGTCCGTGGCCAAACATATCCCGCTGGTGGAGGTCAATCACCTGCAGGGACACATCCTGTCGCATTTCATCGATCTGCCCGACGAGGAGCGTCCCCATCCGGCCTTTCCGTTCCTGTGTCTGCTGGTGTCGGGCGGCCACACCCAGATCGTGCGCGTCACGGCGCCGCTGGAGATGGAGATCGTCGGCACGACCATCGACGACGCAGCGGGCGAGGCGTTCGACAAGTGCGCCAAGGTGATGGGATTGCCCTATCCGGGCGGTCCGGTAATCGACCGGCTGGCGGCCGAGGGCGATGCCGACCGGTTCCACTTTGCCAAACCCTCCGTGCAGGGGTTCGATTACAGTTTCAGCGGTCTGAAAACGTCGTTCCTCTATTTCCTGCGCGACAGGGTGGCCGAGGACGCCGATTTCATCGAGAAGAACAAGGCCGATCTATGTGCGTCGCTCCAGCGGACCATCATCGAGATCCTGCTGAACAAGCTGGTCAAGGCGGCGCGTGAATTCAAGATCAAGGACATTGCCATTGCGGGCGGCGTGTCGGCCAATTCGGGGCTGCGCAACGCCATTCAGGCCGAAAGGGAGAAGCGTCACTGGCGCACCTTCCTGCCTCCGCTCAAGTTTACGACCGACAATGCGGCCATGATCGGCGTGACGGGCTATTTCCACTACCTGCGGGGCGAGTTCAGCCCCCTCTCCGTGACGCCGGAGGCGCGCATCGAGAACATGCTCGCTGCGCCGCAGCACGAATAGGGCGTCCGGTCGCCGTTCAGCGGCTTCCGTAGCGGAGCCGGTAGGCCTCCTGCAGCCTGCGGGGCATCCTGCGCACCACCTCTTCGATCGAGTGGTCGATCAGCCGGCGGATGAGTGCATCGGGAACGTCGCTCTCCAGGGTGACCGTGATCCAGTATTTCCTGTCGGAGTGGTAGCCGAAGCAGATGCCCGCATAGCGTTCCATCAGTTCGGCGGAGTACTCCGTGTCGCACTTCATGTTGGCGATGAAGACGCCGTCGCGGGGCGTCAGCGCGGCATAGGTGAAGACCTTTCCCATGATTTTGTAGACCAGCACGTCGTCGCCGAAGGGGAAGCACTCCTCGGCGCCCGGACGGCTGAGACAGTAGTCGCGGAAACTTTCGATGTCCATGGCCGTAAATGTTGCATACGATACCGCAAGGTAGTCATTTTTCAGCGGCGATGCCGTAAATGAGCGGGGCGCGGGCCAGTCGGACCGCGCCCCGCATGGTTTGTCGGGCCGTAGCGGCCGGCTATTTGTTCATCGTGGCCAGCAGCTCCTCGTTGTCCTGCGTATGCTCCATGTGTTTGGTCATCTCCTCCATGGCCTCCATGGGGGTCATGTCGGAGAGGTAGCGGCGCAGGATCCAGGTCTTCTGCAGTACGTCCTTGCTCAGCAGCAGGTCTTCGCGGCGGGTACCCGAAGCCACCACATCGACGGCCGGATAGATGCGCTTGTTGGCCAGCTTGCGGTCGAGCTGCAGCTCCATGTTGCCCGTACCCTTGAACTCCTCGAAGATCACCTCGTCCATCTTCGAGCCGGTGTCGATCAGCGCCGTGGCGATGATCGTCAGCGAGCCGCGCTCCTCCGTGTTGCGGGCGGCGCCGAAGAACCGTTTGGGCTTGTGGAGCGCATTGGCGTCCACACCGCCCGAAAGCACCTTGCCCGATGCCGGCTGCACCGTGTTGTAGGCGCGCGCCAGACGGGTGATCGAGTCGAGGAAGATGACCACGTCGTGGCCGCACTCCACCATGCGTTTGGCTTTGTCGAGTACCATTTCGGCCACCTTCACGTGGCGCGAAGCCTGTTCGTCGAAGGTCGAGGCGACCACTTCGGCCTTCACGTTGCGGGCCATTTCGGTCACCTCCTCGGGGCGCTCGTCGATCAGCAGCACGATCATGTAGACCTCCGGGTGGTTGTCGGCAATGGCGTTGGCGATGTTCTGCAGCAGTACGGTCTTACCCGTTTTGGGCTGGGCGACGATCAGTCCGCGCTGTCCCTTGCCGATCGGGGCGAAGAGATCGACGATGCGGGTGGACATGTTGTTGTGGCCGTTGCCCGTGAGGGTAAACTTCTCGTTCGGGAAGAGTGGGGTCATGTACTCGAACTGAACGCGGTCGCGGATGAATTCGGGAGCCAGGCCGTTGATCTCGAGGGGTTTCACCAGCGGGAAATATTTTTCGCCCTCCTTCGGCGGACGGATCACGCCCTTGACCGTGTCGCCGGGTTTCAGACCGTAGGTCTTGATCTGTGACGAGGCGACGTAGATGTCGTCCGGAGAATTGAGGTAGTTGTAGTCGGGCGAGCGCAGGAAGCCGTAGCCGTCGGGCATGATCTCCAGCACGCCTTCTCCCTCGACATAGCCGATGCTGGCATCCTCCGGAGTGGGTGCATAGCGGTCGGCCGGTCGGGCGGCGTCGCTGCCGCCGTGCTGCGGGCGGTGGTGCTGCTGCCGGAAGGGGCGGGGCTGTCGGAAGGCGGGCTGGTCGGGGCGGCCGGCTGGCTGTTCCGGCGACTCTGCCGCGGCCGTCTGCTCGGCCGGAACTGCGGG
>CASEGL010000005.1 GCA_949287525.1 uncultured Rikenellaceae bacterium | reverse complement strand
GTTTATTCAACATGGCGTTTAATGTATGAGCCGATTTCATCAAATCAAAACGCAACATGGGATAACTGAAAACGACCGGTTCGTAATTTTTTTCAAAAAAACGGGACATCTTTTCAAAAGAGGAGGGCTTTTGAAACAAACCGTGTATCATCACCAGAGCTTTGCCGACAGGAGGTTCGATTTCCCACGCCCGTTGGAAATAACGCAAAGACTGTTCACATTGTTCAAAGGAACCGGAAAACCTTTTGATGTTATAAGGATCCAACAACCGGCAACGTCGCGACCACATTGATTCTTGGATCCGCCAGCCGGCATAATTATACTTGTCAACCCAATAAAACAAACCGCCACATGTAAAAAAAGGAAATGACATCACTTCTCCTGCTCTTTCTTTTGATCATATCAATTATTTTATAAAAAAAGCAAGATGATATGGAACAATGTTTTTTAGCGTCTCGACATTTTGCGATAAAACTGGCAAATTATCAAACATGAAACAAGTTGATATTTTTACAGATGGAGCATGCAGCGGGAATCCCGGCTTGGGAGGTTGGGGTGTAATTTTGCGTTATAAAGGCGTTGAAAAGGAAATCAGCGGCGCTCAAGAGGCGACAACAAACAATCGCATGGAATTATTAGCGGTTATCAATGCTTTAAAAATGTTGAAAGAGCCCTGTAAAGCTTCAATTTATACAGATAGCCAATATGTTATGAAGGGGGCGACCGAATGGTTGACCGGCTGGGTTAAAAACAGCTGGAGGACGGCGGATAAAAAACCCGTCAAAAACAGCGACTTATGGCAAGACATCCATTTATTGAATAAAACTCATTGCCTGTCGTGGCATTGGGTCAAAGGACACCAGGGGCATCCTGAAAACGAACGTTGCGATTTACTGGCTCGCAACGCCATCGAATCTTTAAGAGAAAGCCTGAAATAATATTTTTATAGTTTTCTGCTTTTACGAGCTCTTTTTTGTCTTTTGCGAATTTTTCTTAAGCTTTGTTATCAAAAGGCATCCTTTTTCAAACGCGCCAGCGAATACAAGAACTTTAAAAAAAACATATTTTGTGTTATCATTGTTCTATGTCGAATCCAGTTGCCTCTCTGTAGCTTAAGGTAAAGCAACTCACTGTCACTGAGTAGATGCGGTTCGTAGCCGTCAGAGGGACCATTTCAAAGCCGGTTTTCATTAGCCGGCTTTTTTATTGTCGCTTTTGCAAAATTGTAAAAGACTTGTCGTTTTTTTGCCTGTTCCAGAAACGTTGATAAAGAGCGGACTTCAAGCTCTCAGCATTTCTTGAAAAATAAACAACAAAGGAATGTAAAAATAACACAGAAAAAATTTCTGATCTTCCGGATTTTAACTTCCCTTTGACGATTCGAAAAAAAGAAAAACCTTGCAACAGCTTGTCCGAAAGAGCGCACCCCTTGCAAATCCCTCCGTTCACACAAGGTTTTTCTAAAAAACAGTCCCATTCGGTTTTATTTGCCCGTTCTAAGAACGTTAATAAAGAGCCCACTTCAAACTCTCAGCATTTCTTAAAAAATAAGTTCTACTTATTTTTGACTACAAATGAACGGGTAATTCTTAAAAAAATCATGCGGATATAAAAAACGAATGAAAAATCTTCAATGGTCTTTTTTTATTTTTTTGAATTCAGCACGCTCATGATCAGGCGATACGCTTGAGTAATGTCCTTGAATTTTTCTTCCAGCTTTTTATCGCCCCCGTTTGAATCCGGATGATATGTTTTTGCAAGCCTTTTATAATTCAACCGGACATCTTTCACTTCCAAAGGAAAAGCGACTTCCAGAATTTTAGCGGCGGCAATCAAAGCCGGATCGGCATGTTGACTTGCACAGCCTTTTTTTTGAGAAAAAGCATCTTGACCAGCGCCAAAAGCCTCCCTTTGCATACCTAACGGATCTGAAAACAAAGATGAGGCTTTTCCGCATTGTCCCAACTTCCATGTCGGACGTTGCCAACAGACATCTTGTTTCAGTTCCTCTTCTATTTGCGAGGCGGACATTCCAGCATAATAATCCCACTGCGCATTGTATTCTTTAACATGCTCCAAACAAAACCAATAGTACTCTTTTAAAGCTCTGTCTTTCGGAGCGCGAAACTCAGCCGGTTTGCAACACCCTTCTTTTTCACAGATGTGTTCCGGCTTTTTGACGGAACGATCCAAAAGATCATTGACAAAAAAATCAAATTTAGAACGCCGTCTCATCAGTTATGATCCGACTCTTTTTCAGGACGATAAAAATCAGGCCATTCCCTTTTCACCATTTCGGAAGAACTGTCCCAAGCCAAACAGGTATCCAAAGGGTCGGGAGTAACGCCTTGACAGTATTTCATCATGCGAATCGGAGAAACCGTCTGAAAAGCCGCTCCGGCAGCTCCGATCAACAAAGAAAACAAATGCGTACACCCTTGTTTTACAGGAATCCGTTTCCGCGCCTCCTTTGAAAATCCGGGTTCTATTTTCAGTCCGATAATATTTTTAAAAACCGCTTGCGATTGCGGACATTGCAAGTACGGATACTTATTAAGGCTCACGGAAATATCGCGAATAACCATATCATCGTCAATCGTCAATGTTAAAAACATACCATGAAAAGTTTCTCCGGCACGAACGACACCACCGCGATCAACACAAGGACAGTCGTATGTTCTTCGATCACGGAAATACCCTTCAATATCCCACAAGTTATCCGTACGACGGTAACCGACATAATCTATGTGCCGGAAATAGATTTCTTCACGTTCAGATTTGGTAGGAGGAGATGAAATGTTTTTTTCTTCCTTTTTCATTTAAGACCCTTTCAACATCATCCGGATCAATATCATTGACCAAAACGGCGTTTCCGATACCTTCCAATAAAACAAGATTCAGATGGTCTGCAACGGATTTTTTATCTTTTTTCATCAAAGAAACCAAATTCGCAGCTTTCAAGTACTCGTATTTTGTCGGCAATTCCCATTTTTCATATTGTTGAGCAATTCTTTCCGCGATATCGTAACGGCATAATTCCAGATCGGCAGACATCCATGCGGCCAAGACGCAACCGATTGACACCGCTTCACCATGAAGAATCGAACCGTTCATTCCGTTAGCCACTTCGATTGCGTGAGCGAACGTATGCCCCAAATTCAACAAAGAACGTAATCCCGTTTGTTCAAATTGGTCTTGAGACACGACAGCAGCTTTAATTCTGCAACTTTGTTCAACGGCATAAACGCACGCTTTCTTATCCAAGGCAATGACACGTTCCCCGTTTTCAATCAACCAAGACCAAAAATCGGCATTTAGCGCCAAACCGTATTTTACAACTTCCGCGAACCCTGCTAAAACCTGTTGAGGATCAAGCGTATCAAGCGTATCGACATCAATAAAAACGGCTTTAGGCTGATGAAACGTTCCGATCAAATTTTTTCCGATATGGGAATTTACTCCCGTTTTTCCGCCGACAGAACTGTCCGACTGAGCCAACAATGTTGTCGGAATCTGAATGAAATCAATGCCGCGAAGCAAGACGGAAGCGCAAAAGCCAGCCAGATCCCCGACGACGCCACCGCCCAAAGAAACAATCGCGCATTGTCTGTCACATCCTATTTTTAAAATATGTTCCAACATTTTTTCGGCTTGTTGCAAACTTTTGCTAATTTCTCCTTGAGGAATGATCACATCATAAACGTCAAATCCCGCTTCTTCCAAACTTTCCGCGACACAGGGAAAATACAATGTTGAAACAAGGTCGTCGGAAACGATAAAAATCTTTTCAGAGCGAACATAAGGCTGAATCAAAGTTCCGATCCGACTTAAAAAACCGTTTCCGATAAAAATCGGATAAGCTTTTTGATCCAAAGCGACATCCACCCGTTTCAAATTATCAAGCACCATGTGTTTCTCCTGTAGCAAACTGATTAATACGCGTAACCAAAATCCTTAACAACTGCCCCATTGTTTCTTCTTTGTATTTAACACAAATATCGGCTTGTTCATAAAAGCGCCGCCTTTGATTTAGAAGCTCTGATATGACTTGCGCCGGATTGTCGACATTCAGCAACGGGCGGTGTGTTCTGCCGGACGTATTTCGGATCAACGTATCGACATGAGCATCCAAAAAAACACTGACAGCTCTTCGAGCAACCGCTTTCCTTGTTTCTTCGGAAATAAAAGCACCGCCACCTGATGCCAGAATACAAACCTTTCCTGCTAACAACCGTTGCATGATCCGTGTTTCTATACGGCGAAAATCAGATTCTCCGTAACGTTGAAACAAATAACAAATATCCCCTCCCCCCGCTTTTTCGATTTCATCATCCGCATCTATGAAAGGAATGGAATAAATACGAGCCAAACGCCGTCCTAAACTGCTTTTCCCACACCCCATCATGCCGACAAGAAACAATGTCCGATCTAAAGGATACGGGAAATGTAGTACGGTCTCTTTTTTTTTCAGCATTGTCCGATTTTGCCTTTTCATCCAGCTTAAAGAATTTCTAACCTTATTTTAACTTGATTATGCCATAAGAAAAGTAATTTTTAACTTCTTGTCGAAAGGACGCAAAATGCGTAATCATTCACGCTGGTATGTTTATCCGATTTTATTGCTTGTCATCGGGTTCGGTGTCTTCATTGCTTTTTACGATATTCAGATTCCCAAGGAAACAATTGTCAAAGAAATCAGTTATGATGAACTTCAGAAATAATTTTTACCTTCTTTTTTCTTTACTGTTTGCGTCTTTTCCGGCTTTTGCACAAAACACCTACCTGATTCCCCCCGTGCAATTGACGGCTTTGAAAAAGACGGAAGCCAACGATTACGGACTGATCGAAGCACAAAAAAACGATATTTTAAACGAAAACATCTGGAAAAATGCCACTTACCCATCCACGGCGGACAAATTCGCAAGATTGCCTGTCCGATTGCCGCCGGAAGCTGAAAACCTGCGTTTAAAATTACTCCTTTTAACGGCCACTCCCCCTCAAGGAACAACAGGACAAGCTTTCATTACATTAAAACTTAATTTGCTGTTCAATCACGGTCAATTTGACGATGTTTTCCACTTGGTTCAAAAAATACCTGAAAACCTGCGTTCAAAAGAACAAAACAAGCTTTATACCGATATTTTGCTGTTACAAGATCTGCAAACAGCCTGCTTCGTTTCACAAAAAGAAACTGAAAACATTTTTCAACAGCAACTGTCCGCAGTGTGTGCCGCTCTCAACCAAGAAGAAGACAAAGCTTATCTATTCTTAGATTTACTAAAAGAACAAAACGTCCAAGACGAATTTATTATAAAAGCCGTCGAACACTTCCTGGATGCCACACCGCTAGACGTTTTTCCAAGTGAAGTAACTCCTTTAAGCGTTGCCGTTTGGCGTAAAAGTAAGCGTAGTTTAGAAGATTTGAAAGAAAAAACAAACGCGCTCTGGTTCGATACGGTTTTTGCCCAAGATGAAAACATTCCTGTCGAACAGCGTTTGAGTACCGCGGAACAATTGGTCGAAAACGGTATGCTTGCCCCGTCAAAGCTGCGGACATATTATCAGCAAGTTTCTTTTGATGAAAAAGTTATTCCGAATTGGCTTCCCGAACCGAAAAAACGGGCTTTTTTCCTGCAAAAAGCGGCAGCTTTAACCAGCACACCGGCGGACAATTTAAAAAAACAAAACTTTCTAAAACAGGGATTGGCTTCAGCAAAAAAATCAGGATTGACTTATGCCTTCAGCTCGGCGGCGAAAGATGTCTTGCAAACGTTAAAACCCGATACAGACACTTTACAAAAATCCACAGACATCATTGAAGCCTTTGCCTTGGCAGGATTGGACGAACAAGCACAAGACTGGCAGGATAAAAGCGAAATTGTTTTTCCAAAATCGCACACAGCCGCGAACGGATGGCTTTTCCGTGAATTAACTCTATTGGATAAAAATGATCACGTTTTCATCCCTTCCATGGAAAGAATGATGGCTTATGCGGAAAAAAATAAAACAACCGACCCCAATTTCAGCCTGAAATTGGATCGGTTGATGCTGGTGTTCAAAGTGCTGGGAATGATCCATCCGGATGAAAATTGGCACTACTCTTCATTTGAACAGGGGTCGTTTGAATCAATTTACGCAAATCGGCAAGACAATCCTTCCTTTAATAAAAAAGAATCCATAGGCAACAGTGTTCTGGACGCCTTGCAAACATTAAACGGTTCTTATACCGGATTGTTGTCGGCTTTGAACATTTTATGCGGACTCGGATTGCAAAAAGAAGCTCAAACAATTGCTTTGCAGTCCGTCGACATAATTTTAAATCCGGAAAAAGACAATGAATAAAGGATTGATCATCGCTTTTGCCGAAACAATGATCGCTGAACGGGGAGCCAGCAAAAACACGGTTCTCGCTTATACACGCGATCTGAAACATTACGGTGCTTTTTTGGATTCAAAACGACGGACATTTGAAAACGCGTCGATTGAAGATATGCGTTCTTATCTGGCATTTCTGCTTGATCAAAATATGGCGAGCAAAACACAAGCCAGACGGTTGTCCTCTTTAAGGGAATTTTATAGATTCCTTTTTACTGAAAAAATCAGACCTGACAATCCCACAGACGGGTTGTCATCCCCCAAAATTGCAAAAAGCCTGCCGAAATATCTGTCTGAATCGGAAATCAACGCCCTTTTCCAAGCCATAACCGCCTTGCCCGAAAAAAAAGCCGTCCGCATGAAGGCGTTGTTGGAAATCCTTTATGCTTCCGGGCTTAGAGTGTCTGAACTGGTCAGCCTGCCCGCCAATATTGCTCATGTCAAAGAAAATTTTTTCATCGTCCGGGGCAAAGGGGATAAAGACAGATTGGTTCCCTTGACCGATATAGCCAAAAAAGCTCTGCACGACTGGTTGCCCGTCCGCGAAGAGACTCTGCCGAAAGGACGCAATTCGCGTTGGTTGTTTCCGTCTTGGGGAAAAACAGGGCATCTGACACGGGAAGATTTTTTTTTGGAATTAAAACAGCTGGCACGTTTGGCGGATATTGATGAAAAAAGGGTTTCGCCCCATGTCATACGCCACTGTTTCGCCAGCCACTTGATCGACCACAACGCCGATTTGAGAACTGTTCAACAAATGCTGGGACACGCCAGTATTTCTACAACTCAAATCTATACCCACATTCTCAACAACCGGTTGAAAAACACCGTAGAAAAAGCCCATCCTCTGGCAGATCCGGATTTTTTCAACCAAACTTTAAAAAAATGAAGACGAAAGTCTTTCTTAACGCTATAATTCCGCCCTATGAAGATCGTAACAAAATATATTTTAAAACAAATGCTGTTCGGATTCGTCTTAATCACATCCGGACTGTTGATGATCGTTTGGCTTTCACAGTCGTTGCGACTGTTTGATATGCTCTTAAATTCAAAAGTTTCCATTTTGCTTTTCGTCCGTTTGACGCTGATGTTGATTCCGGGATATCTGGCAATCATTTCCCCCATCGCCTTGTTCGCAGTCGCCCTTTTCACATACAACCGGTTGATCACAGACAGGGAATTAATCATCTTGCGCGCCGCGGGAATGAGCCCGATGCAATTGGCTCGCCCTGTATTGACAATCGGCATCCTTTTCACATTGCTGGGATTTTATATTTCTTTAGTCTTGGTACCGCACGCCGTCGCAAATTTCAGAGAAATGCGATGGAAAGTCCAACATGACGTTTCCCATCTTTTAATCCAAGAAGGCGAATTTAATGACATTTCTTCAGGAATAACCGTTTACATCAGAAATAAAAACAATGACGGTTCTTTGGAAGGAATCATCTTGCACGATCAGCGTTCCCCACACAGCCAAGTAACCTTGCTTGCCGAACAAGGATCCATCGTCTACAGAGACGGCGTTCCGCAAATCGCCATGAAAAACGGATCCAGACAAGAAGTTTCCAATAAAACAGGGCGTTTTTCCATTCTGTATTTCGACTATTACAACTTGGATTTCTTTACGGATAAAGACAAAACATCCAGCCGTTTCAAAAACCCCGCCGAACGAAGCCTGAAAGAATTACTTACAACACCTAAAAACCAATTGCCAAACGAAAAAACATACTACAAATTCCGGCTGGAAGGTTTTAAGCGTCTGGCGTTGCCTTTTTACAACCTGTCATTCATGTTGATTGCCGCAACAGGTTTGCTGACAGGAAATTTCAACAGGCGCGGGCACAATAAGAGGATTTTGGTCACCGTTCTGATCATGGCCGCCGTTCAAATCACTTCGCTGGGCATAGAAAATCTGTGCATGAAAAATTTATACTTCGTCCCTTTGATTTACGCGCTTGCCATCATACCGATTTTCATTTGCCTTTATATCTTGAAACATGCCGGCGAATTTAAATTCACTTTGATTAAAACCGTATGGCAAAAAGCGATAGAGCTGTTCCGGAAAATACGATATAAAAGGAGTGGTCTGAAAGCATGAAACTTTTAACCGCCGTTTTATGTATGTTTCTTGTGTTTACGAAAACACTCAGCGCACAAGATAAAGAAAAACCTGTGGATTTTTATGCCGATGAATTAACCTATGATCGGGAAATGAATCTGATCATCGCACGGGGCAATGTGTCCTTTTCTCAAGGACAAGCGTCTTTGCGGGCGGATCATATCAACTATGACATGGTCGACGGCGTCGTCATCGCGTCGGGAAACGTCGAAATCTATACCCCCGACGGCGGATTGATGCAGGGAAATTATGCAAAGCTGTCCGGAGATCTGAAAGACGGATTAATAAAAAAAATACGTTACACCCTGTCCGATCAATCCGTTTTGACTGCGAAACAAGCTGAACATATACAAGGAAATTTTACAGAATTTGAAGACGTCGCCTATTCTTCGTGCGATTTTTGT
Source organism: uncultured Rikenellaceae bacterium (assembly GCA_949287525.1). Lineage (GTDB taxonomy): Bacteria > Bacteroidota > Bacteroidia > Bacteroidales > Rikenellaceae > Tidjanibacter. Next base: position 88,599 of record CASEGL010000005.1, on the reverse strand, counting down.
GAAAACGGCTCCAGATTTTGGGAAGTCAAAGCAAAAAAAATGCTTCACGACAAAGAGGCGAAAACAATAACGGCTCAAAACGCGACAATGACCGTTGCTGACGTACCGCTTTTATATTTACCTTATTTTTCCTATCCGGATCCTTCTGTCAAAAGAAAATCCGGCTTTTTAATGCCAAGCATAAAATCAAATCGGGCAATGGGTGCCGGCGTTACAGTCCCTTATTACTTGGAAATCAATCCTTATACCGATTTTTTGCTGTCTCCGTGGATAGCGACAAAAGGCATTTTATGGGAAGCCAACTTGCGACATAATTTTTCAGAAGGCACTCTGGATCTTTCCGGATCTTTCATTCGTCAAGACGATCAGAACAGATATAATATCGTCGCTTTCGGACAATGGGATATCAACGACATTTGGAGAGCCCGTTTAAATATCGACCACGCTTCCGATGACACTTATTTACGCCGCTATGACATTCAAAGCGATGACGATTATGCTCCGTGGTTGAAATCCGATTTGGCTATCGAAGCTTTGGATCACAACACTTATTTTTATTTTGGCGGTGCGAATTACCAAAACATGCGTGAAAACATTAATGACGACACCATTCCCGAAGCCGTTCCTTTAATGCAATTTTCATATACGACCGAACCTTCGGAAAACGGCGGATATTGGAGTTTTGATGTTTCTTCCGCGACTTTGACACGCAAACAAGGCAATGACAGCAGCCGCCTGTCTTTTGAAACGGGATGGCATTTACCGGGGATCACCGATTGGGGAGCCGTCTACAGCTTTAACGCGACAGCATTGGTCAGCGGTTATAAAATCAACGATTATTTCATCGAAGAAAAAAATGAACTCTTTTCCGGCTATGTCGGCGCATTCAATCCTCAAGCTTCTTTAAAAGTCAGTTATCCTTTTATAAAAACAGGGCAAAAATATAATCAAGTCATTGAGCCGATCATTATGGGAATTGTCGCCCCGAATTCCAAAAACTCGGATAAAATTCCCAATGAAGACAGTAGCGATTTGGAATTCGACAATACCAACTTGTTTGCTGAACAACGCTTTGCGGGATTCGACATGTTTGAACCCGGATCACGTTTGAATTACGGTTTGAAATGGAGTTTGTACGGACATGAAAAAGGATATATTTCCTTTTTAATCGGTCAAAGTTACCGTTTTTCCGCAAATTGGCTTACCTTTGTCCCCAATTAATCTTTAATCGGAGCTTATGGCACGTATTATATCTCCCTCCATGCTTTCGGCCGACTTCGGCCATCTCGACCGCGACACGCGCATGATTCACGAGAGCGCCGCCGAATGGATTCATATCGATGTGATGGACGGTGTTTTCGTTCCCAACATTTCGTTCGGTTTTCCCGTGATGAAGCCTATCCGCCGCGCGAGCGACAAGTTCCTCGACGTTCACCTGATGATCGTCGAGCCGGAGAAGTACCTCAAGCGGTTCGCCGATGCGGGAGCCGACCTGATTACGTTCCATTACGAGGCGACCGGCGATCCGCTCGGCGCCATCCGCATCATCAAGGAGTGCGGCAAGAAGGCGGGCATCTCCATCAAGCCGGCCACGCCGGTGAGCGTGTTGGAGCCGCTGCTGGCCGAACTCGACCTGGTGCTGATTATGAGCGTCGAACCCGGTTTCGGCGGTCAGAGCTTCATTCCGGGCAGCCGTGACAAGGTGCGCGAACTGCGTCGCATGATCGACGAGCGCGCCCTGCCGGTGATGATCGAGATCGACGGCGGCGTGTCGGCGGCCAATGCGGGCGACCTGTTCGCCGACGGCTGCGACGCGCTGGTGGCGGGCAGCGCCGTGTTCGGTGCGCCCGATCCGAAGGCCGAGATCGTCAAGATGCTCGAGGCGCAGCCTTCCGTTCGGTAGCGGACGGGGCGGCAGGGCAGGCCGGATGGATCTTGAAAACGGGGCGGCCGTTGCGGCGGCTCCGGAGCGGGGAGGGTATGTCCCCGCTCGAATGGTTTTATAGATAGAGAAGAGAAGAAAAACGGATGATTTCGGTAGATAACCTCACCGTCAGTTTCGGCGGTTGGGACCTGTTCAAGGAGATATCGCTACTCGTGAATCCCAAGGATCGGATCGGTCTGGTGGGCAAGAACGGAGCGGGCAAGAGTACGCTGTTGAAAGTGATCGCCGGTCTGCAGCCCGCCACGTCGGGTGCGGTGACCAAGAGCGGCGACGTGACCATCGGATACCTGCCCCAGCAGATGAAGGTGGCCGACACCACGTCGCTGGCCGAGGAGACGGCCAAGGCGTTCGACGAGGTGATCGTGCTGGAGAAGGAGATCGCTTCGCTGACGGCCGAGATTGCCGAGCGCACCGACTACGAGAGCGCGGCCTACGAAAAGCTGCTCCACCGGCTGAACGACGCCACCGACCGCTACCACATGCTGGGGGGCGACAACCGCGAGGCGGAGGTGGAGAAAACCCTGCTCGGACTGGGTTTCCGGCGGAGCGACTTCGGCCGTCCGACGAGTGAGTTCAGCGGCGGCTGGCGCATGCGCATCGAGCTGGCCAAACTGCTCCTGCGCCGCCCGTCGGTCTTTCTGCTCGACGAGCCGACCAACCACCTCGACATCGAGAGCATCCAGTGGCTGGAGGATTATCTGAAGGACTACAACGGGGCGGTGGTGCTGATTTCGCACGACCGTGCCTTTCTGGACAACGTCACCAACCGTACCGTCGAGCTGATGCTCGGCCGGCTGTACGACTACAAGGTGCCTTACAGCCAGTATGTGGTGCTGCGCCGCGAGCGCCGCGAGCAGCAGATGGCCGCCTACGAGAACCAGCAGCGCATGATCGAGAAGACCGAGGAGTTCATCGAGAAGTTCCGCTACAAACCCACCAAAAGCAACCAGGTGCAGTCGCGCATCAAGCAGCTCGAGAAGATCGACCGCATCGAGGTGGACGAGGAGGATCTCAGTGCGCTGAACATCAAGTTCCCGCCGGCGCCCCGTTCGGGTCAGATCGTGGCCGAGGTGAAGGGGGCGGGCAAGAGTTTCGGCGACAAGCACGTCTTCAGCGGAGCCGACTTCACCATCGAGAAGGGCGACCGCATCGCGCTGGTGGGGCGCAACGGCGAGGGTAAGACCACCTTCGCCCGCATGCTGATCGGCCAGCTGCAGCCTACCGAGGGCAGCATCAAGGTGGGCGTGAATGTCAATATCGGCTATTATGCCCAGAATCAGGACGACCTGATGAACGGCGAGTTCACCGTCTATGACACGCTCGATCGGGTGGCCGTGGGCGACATCCGCACGCGGCTGCGCGACATTCTGGGTGCGTTCCTGTTCAGGGGCGAGGACATCGACAAGAAGGTGAAGGTGCTTTCGGGCGGCGAGCGCAGCCGTCTGGCCATGGCGCGCATGATGCTCGAACCGCACAACCTGCTGGTACTCGACGAGCCGACCAACCACATGGACATGCGCTCGAAGGACATCCTGAAGAATGCGCTGCTCAAGTACGACGGCACGCTGGTGGTCGTATCGCACGACCGCGAGTTCCTCGACGGGCTGGTGGACAAGGTCTACGAGTTCCGCGACGGGGGCGTAAAGGAATATCTGGGCGGCATCCGCTATTTCCTCGAGAAGCGCAAGGTGGAGTCCATGCGCGAGATCGAGGCGCGTGCGCCGCGTCAGAGCGCCGAGCCGGTCAAGGCGACCAAGGGCAAGATCGACTACCAGCAGAAGAAGGAGATGGAGCGCGCTATCCGCAAGACGCAGAACGGCGTGGAGGCCATCGAGAAGCGGATCGCCGAACTGGAGGCCGCCATTGCCGGATGGGATGCCAAACTGGCCGATCCGGCGGCTCACGGTATCGACGTGTCGGATCAGAGCGTATTTGCCGAGTACGAGGGGCTCAAGCAGCAGCTGAAGTACGAGGAGCACGAGTGGGAGAAGCTCGGCTACGAACTGGAACTGTTGCAGGATCAGCTGCGCGAAATGTTGTAAATCAATAGAGAAACAGTCGGGAAACGATGGAGAATATCATTTTCGGTATCCGTCCGGTGGCCGAGGCCATCCAGTCGGGACGACAGCTGGAGAAGCTGTATATCAAGAAGGGCGCCGAGGGGCAGCTGATGACCGAGTTCAAGGATCTGTGCTGGCGCTACAAGGTGCGCTGGCAGGAGGTGCCGGTCGAGAAGCTCAACCGGCTCACGCGCGGCAACCACCAGGGGGTCGTGGCGCAGATCGCCGCCATCGAGTATGTCGCCCTGCAGGATATTCTCGATCGGGTGCCTGATGACGAGACGCCCCTGATCGTGGTGTTCGACGGGGTGACCGACGTGCGCAACTTCGGCGCCATTGCCCGCAGTGCGGAGTGTGCCGGCGCCCACGGCCTGATCGTGCCGCTCAAGAATGCCGCGCCGGTCAATGCCGACGCCATCAAGGCTTCGGCCGGTGCGCTCAACAAGATTCCCGTCCACCGTGCGGGAAGCATCCGCAATACGCTCAAGTATCTGTCCGAAACGGGCATGCAGATCGTGGCCGCCACCGAAAAGTCGCGCACGCTGATCTACGATGCCGACCTCACCAAGCCCACCGTGATCGTGATGGGTAGCGAGGATACGGGCATCTCGAAAGAGGTGCTGAAACTGTGCGACGTGCAGCTGGCCGTGCCGATCATCGGTTCGATCGAGTCGCTCAACGTATCGGCTGCGGCGGCTGTCATGCTGTTTGAGACGGTGCGCCAGCGGATTCACTGATTGCGTAGCCCATGCAGCAGGTGATCCGTCATCCGGTGGCCGGCGAGGTGACCGTGTCGCGTACGCGGAGGGCGCGCCGCCTGTCCGTTTCGGTGCGGCCGCCCGGCCGGGTGCGGCTGACCATTCCGATGGGCGTTTCGCTCCGCGAGGGGATGGCTTTTCTGGATGCCAAGACGGCGTGGGTCGTCGAGACGCTGCGGCGGGTGGCCGAACGCCATCCCATACGGGCGGTGATGCCTCCCTACCGTACCTATTCCCATGAACTGGTGTTGGCCGAAGGGGGCGGCGAACGTCCGTCGGTGCGCATCGACGGGGAGCGGATACGGGTCTCCCTGCCGGTCGGCATGTCGCCCGAATCGGAGGAGGGACAGGCTGTCATCCGGTCGGCTGTGGAGCGTACGCTGCGCATCGAGGCCAGGGAGGTGCTGCCCGAAATGACGGCCGAGATCGCCCGCCGTTTCGGATTCCGCTACGGACGGGTGACCGTGCGCGCCTCGCGGGGGCGGTGGGGCAGCTGTTCGTCGAACGACGATCTGTCGTTCAGTATCTTCCTGATGCGCCTGCCGCGCCATCTGATCGAGTATGTCATCGTGCATGAACTGTGCCATACGCGTTACCGGAACCATTCGGCGCAGTTCCATGCGTTGGTGGATCGTTTGACGGGAGGACGGGAAAAAGCGTTGCGGGCCGAACTGCATGGCTATACCCCCGATGTGATCTGATGCATCGAGGAGGCAGATATTTGGAGAAACAGACGGAATTTCCTATTTTTACATGATTTTTTAAAGGAATGCGGCCGCATCGTATCCGCCGGCTGCTGTCCGTAAAGCAAAGATAAACAGATGAAAGCGTCTCTACGGTACGTCACGGGCCGTTTTCACCATATCATAGAGTCGTTATGAAGATCTTAATGCATGAACCGGCCGAGGAGCTTTTTCTCGGCGTAATACATCCCGATGCCGCCTTGTTCGCCGATTATTTCAACATCAATTTGGCGTCGAAAGAACACCGTAATTACCGCGAAGAGCTGCGGAAAGCGGGTGCCGAGGTGGTTACCGTCAGCGAAATTCTGGTGGACGGAACGCTCGATGCCGACGGAAATGCTGTCGAAGGTCCTGCACTCGATCAGTTGCGCGAATTTGCGGCGCAGTTCCTGACCTACAATACGGACGCCGTTCCGGAGGAGCGCGAGCATCAGGAGCGCTACAAACAGGAGGTGCTGCGCAAGGCCAATCCCAAGGACCTGTTGCGGATCATTCTGCTTCAGCCCGAAATCGTGCTGTCGCGCACCCAGGGCAACACCGGTTTTGCCGCCGTGTACAAGCAGCGTCCCATGATGAACCTCTTCTACATGCGCGATCAGATGATCGCAACCTTCAAGGGTATCGTCATCGCCCGCATGCACTCGCCCCAGCGCGAGGTGGAGAGCCGTGTGGCCGAGTTCTGTCTCAACAAGATCGGTATGCCGCCCGTCGGCCGTATTGCCGGAGAGGGCGCCTTCCTGGAGGGCGGCGACTTCGTGCCGTTCGGCGATGCCGCCTTCATCGGCTGCGGACTGCGCACCACGCAGAAGGCCATCGACCAGCTCATGGAGAACGACTGGCTCGGCACGGACAAGCTGATGGTCGTACATGACCGCTGGCTGGAGCAGGAACAGATGCACCTCGACACCTATTTCAACTGCATCGACCGCGACCTGGTAACCCTGTCGGCCAACCGCTACAAGGCTGGCCCCGAGTCGTCGCAGTACCTGACGGTGGATGTGTACGAGCGCAGCAACGGCGGCTCGTACCGCAAGACGGTCGAGGGTGCTTGCTTCGTGGAATATCTGGAGAAGACGCTCGGCGTGAAGGTGATTCCCATTTCGCGTCCCGACGAACTGAACTATGCCAACAACTACCTGACGATCGCTCCGCGCCGTATCATGGTGGTGGCCGGCCAGTCGCAGGAGCTGCAGCAGGCATTTGCCGACAACGGCGTGAATGTGACGTGGATTCCGCTGGCCAACCTGACGCGCGGTTACGGTGCGGCACACTGCATGACGCAGATCCTGACGACCGAACAGGTCTTCTGATCCCGCTCCGTTCCGGCATACATCCTATAATAAAAGCCGCTGAAGTTTGTGCTTCAGCGGCTTTTTCGTATCGTGTCCGGACGGGGTCAGCCGAGTATGTCCTGCAGACCGGCGCGGCAGACGCGGGCGGCGTCGCCGTCGGGCAGGCATTCCATGCGGAAGGCGGGGACGGTTTTCAGGATGGCCGAGAGGTTGGCGCACACCCGGTCGAGCAGATAGTCGTCGTGCTGCAGAATGGGCAGGCAGGAGGGCAGCGTCGCACCCAGCGCCCGGATGGCGTCCAGACGGGGCGAAAGCCGGTTGTAGGGAGCGCGGCAGATGCGGACGAATGCCCCCATCGGGTAGCTTTCGGCCTTGTAGCAGGGGGTCTTGCCGCTCCAGGGCGTGCCGTAGGCGGTGACTGTGCCGTCGGGGCGTACCCGCAGGGCGGGGCCGTCGTCGTTCAGCAGGGTGGCTCCGGCGATGTTTTCGAGCCACATGCGCGAGTGGGTCGATTTGCCCGTTCCCGATTCGCCGAGGAAAAGTACGGCCTTGCCTTCGCAGACGATGGTCGATGAATGGATCAGCAGAAAGCCCTCCTCGATGGCGGCCAGCGACAGGGCGAAGATGAGCAGGTGGTCGATAAAGTGGCGGGGCGGAACAACGCCCTGCAGGGTCAGGTCGGAGGTGAACCGGAACCGTCCGTCCGCCTGACGCAGGCATTCGAGCGTGAAGGTGCGCTCCGCGGGCGGGCAGGTGAGGGCCAGCTGGTAGCGGTCGCCGTAGATGCGCAGGCTGGCGGGGCTGTCCGTCAGCGCATAGTCGAACGTAACGGCCGGCGCGGCGTCGGGACGATGGACGGGGGTGTCCGCATCGAGGGTGAACAGCAGCGTTTCGTCCGCTTCGTCGTCGCAGAGGAACGGGGTGTAGTTGGCCGCCATCAGCTGGCGGAGTGCGGCCTCTTTGGCCGACAGGATGCCGAAGCGGAAGTCGGCTATGCGGAGTCGGATCATGATGGGATGTGAGGTCTGTGTATGCAAACATGGGCGTTCCCGTTGCCGGTGTGGCCGGCTTGTCCGCCCTGTGGAGCGGGAACCGGACGGCGGCGTCAGGGGCGGGGAGGGAGGCTACGCTTCGAGCAGGTCGGCCTTGCGGAGGGAGGCGATCCACGCTTCGGCATCGCGCAGCGCCGTGGCGCGATCCACCTCGTAATGGCCGGTCAGCAGGTCGGCTACCGTTCCGGCGTCGAAGGGCTTGCCGTCGAGCTGCTCCCACAGCCAGACGGAGGTGTCGTTCAGGGAGATGATTTTGGTCAGGTTTACATGCAGCTGACCGACGGAGACGATCACATGTTCGCCGGCGATGTCGCGTATCTTGTATCCGTTTTTGATTTTCATGGTGTCGTGAGTTTGACCTGCGGTGCCGCGTCGTGCGGCATCAGACAAAATTAACGATTCTTTTCCGAATGGCAAAAACACGCTCTGGAGGAGGCGGCAGAGGGGGCGCTGCGGGGTGTCTGGAGGTGCTGCAGACAGAAAAAATGGATAAAAACAGAAACAAGATGGCCGAAAATTAGGAGGTAACGATTTTTTGTCTACCTTTGCATCCCGTTAGACGATCACAACGATCGCTGACATCTACCGGCCACGCCCAGGTGGTGGAATTGGTAGACACGCTAGTTTCAGGTACTAGTGCTAGTGATAGTGTGCAGGTTCGAGTCCTGTCCTGGGCACCAGAAACCCCGCTTGACGCAAGTTGAGCGGGGTTTTGGTTTTTATCCGCGGGTGTGCAGGCGGTTCTGACGGTTGCCCTGTGGGGGCGTAACGGTGGGGCGGAAAGGCTGTCGCCGCGTCCGTCGCCGGGAAGGGCTGCTGATCGCACCTGGGTGCGCAGCGTCACGGCAGGGCCTATCCCGCAGTGCAGGCGGATCCTTTCTTTTCTGATCAAATGTGATTGCCTTCTGCCGGACTGGGGCAGATGGGGCGGCTATCGGTGCGAAAAGGCGGCGTATGGCGGGAAATTTCCCGCTTCGGAGCAGTGTGCGGAGAGCGGGGCGGCCATTGGAGGGGCGTCAGGCTTTCAGCCCTTCGGCGGTCAGGCGGTCGAGGGTTCGCTCCAGCCGTTGGGCGGTCAGGTTGTAGTAGTAGCGGCCGCTGCACGACAGGACGGAGTGCAGGCCGTGCGCCCCGAAGATGACGATCTCGTCCGCTTCGGAGAGTTCTTCGGTAGCGATGTCGCGTTCCTCGACCGGCAGGCCGGCCAGCGAGCAGGCCTGTTCCAGCAGACGCCGTTCCACGCTTTTCGGCGCTCCGGCCGGTTGGGGCGGCAGGGCGATGCGGCCGTCGCGCACGATGCCGACCGGATAGTCGCCGCAGGAGACCAGCCTGTTGGACCGGTTGGTGTGCAGTGCCAGATGGTAATTGTTCCGATAGGCATAGGCCTGCATGTAGCGGTCGGTCGTCAGCGACACGGCGGTCCGGTAGCCGTCCCACGGAATTTCGTAGTTGGCCAGCAGGGCATTCGGGCGCAGGCTGGCCAGTTCGTAGCTGCGGCAGATGGTCGTCTCGGCGCAGGCAATCAGCAGCGCCGGCGGTTCGGCGGCGCGCATGTCGGCCGGCGGCAGGAAGCAGAGGCGGACGGTGTTGCCCTGTCGGGGCAGGCGCAGGCGTTCCTGCAGCCGGAGGATGCGCTGGCGGATGGCGGCCACGTCGTAGGTGGGGCGGATGCCGAACAAGGTTTCGTAGGAGGTGGCGGCGCAGGCCAGCTGGGCGGTCAGGTAGAGCGGACGGTAGCCGATCGTGGCGACGGCCGCATAGACATAATCGGAGGCCAGCAGCCGTTCCGCCTGCACGGCGTCGATGCCGGTGACGAGGGTGTCGTCCAGCCAGAGGGCGTCGGCGGAACCGGTCATAGCAGGAAGATTTTCAGCAGCAGTTCGCGCAGCAGTTCGCCTTCGTCGGCCGAACCGTTGCCGAGACCCTTGCTGCGCATGTCGCATTCGCGCAGCAGTCCGAAGATGGCGAACACCTTTTTGTTCGGGTAGAGGTTGGCGGCCTGCTTGTATTCGTTGAGGAAAAACGGGCTGGGCAGCTTCATGAGGGCGCTCAGTTCGGCATCCGACGGCATGGGGGTGCCTTTGCGGCGCGTCTCCCACCGTTTGTAATTGACGATGAAGATGCGCTGGAAATGGGTGAAGAGCGCGCTGAGCGTCACCGTCAGCGGATTGTCCTTCGGGTTGTGGCGGAAGTGGTCGGCGATGAGCATGGCGCGTGCCATGTTTTTGTCCGAAATGGCCTTGGTCAGCTCGAAGTTGTTGAAGTCCTTGCTGATGCCGATGTTGTCCTCGATGTGCTGCGCCGTGATGCGGCGGGTTCCCTCCGGCAGGAAGGTCAATAGCTTGGTCAGCTCGTTCGATATGCGGGCGATGTCGGTACCCAGGTGGTCGGTCAGCATGGCCAGCGCATTGGCGTCGATCGTGCAGCCTTTCGACTTGATGAAGTCGGTCAGCCACGGGCCGATCTCGTAGTCGCGCGGGCGCACCGATTCCAGCACCTCGCCCTTTTGGCTGATCTGTTTGTAGAGCTGGGTTCGCTTGTCGATGCTTTTGCCCTTGTAGCACAGCACCAGGATGGTCGACGGGGAGGGCGCGGCTGTGTAGAGGGCCAGCGTCTCCGGCTTGCGGAGCGACTGCGCCTCCTTGACGATGATGACCTCGTAGCGCCCCATCATGGGCATCTGGCGCGCGTAGTTGATGATGGTGCCTTCGTCCGTGTCCTTGCCGTACACGACGATCTGGTTGAAGGCCCGTTCGGCTTCGTTGAGTACCGTGCCGGCCAGCTGGTCGGCTATGGAGTCGATGAAGTACCCCTCCTCGCCCATGAGCAGGTAGACAGGGGCGTAGCTGCCGGCCGCAATGGCGCTCCGGAGGCGTTCGTAACCCGCTACCGTATCCTTGAAGGTCGTTTTGCCGCTGCTCTTTGCCATGGCGGAGAAAGGGTGGTGCCGGAAGATTCCGTCAGAGAATCTCGCAGCGCAGTTTGAGAATGTTTTCGGTCTTGTTCGTGACCCGGTAGCGGTCGTCTATGCGCCGCCCCACGATCCATACGATGTCCTCGCCGCTGAGCAGTACGAACTGCCGCTTCTTTTCCGGCAGGGAGACCTTTTCGTTGATCAGGAAGTCGCTCACCTTTTTCGTGCTGTTCATGCCGAAGGGCATGAACATGTCACCCTCGTGCCAGCGGCGCAGCCGCAGCGGCCACTGGAGCTTGTCGGCGTCCAGCAGCGCGACGTTGGCCGGCTGCCGGAGGGTGTCGATGTTGTCGATGTCGGTATGTTCGATCAGCACGAAATGGTTGCCGCAGTAGGCCTTATGGGCCGTGGGTGACACCTCGGTCTCGCACGAATCGTCATCCGTGACGGGAGCGACGATGATGCGCCCCCGGTCGATGTAGGCGACGTGGCTCTTGGAGTAGAACTGCCGTCCCGTGGCATTGCGGCGCAGCGACTCGAACAGTCCGTCGATCACGTCGCCCTTGAACCCGTAGCCGGCGCTCAGCAGCTCGTAGATGACGTAGTTGAGGGGCAGCTTGGGGTCGATGCGGCTGGGGTCGATCGTGGCGATACCGTCCGCCGAAGTGGTCACGGCCTCGTCGTGTATGCTTTCGATGCACCGGTCGATGAAGAGCTGGGTATCGGTCAGCCGGCTGATGTTGGCGCCCATGAGTTCCGTGAAGTTGGGGTTGATGTCCCGCAGGATGGGGATGATACCCAGCCGGATCTTGTTGCGCAGGTATTTGGTCGAGCGGTTCGAGGAGTCTTCGCGGTAGGGGATGCGGTGGGCGACGGCGTAGTCCAGAATCTCCCGCCGCGAGGCGAAGAGCAGCGGACGGATGATGCGTCCGTTCACCTTGTGGATGCCGGTGAGTCCCTTGAGGCCCGTGCCGCGCATGAGGTTGATGAAGAAGGTCTCGATCGAGTCGTCGGCGTGGTGGGCGATGGCCACCGCCGTGTAGCCGTGCGCGTCGCTCAGCTGGCGGAACCATTCGTAGCGGAGGCGGCGGGCGGTGATCTGTACCGAGTCGCCCGACAGTTCCATTTCTCCCTGCGTGTCGAAGCGTTTGTTGTAGAAAGGCACGCCGTAGCCGGCCGCCCGGTTCTCGACGAGTACTTCGTCTTCGTCGGATTCTTCGCCCCGCAACTGGAAGTTGCAGTGGGCGACACCTACCTGGTAGCCGGCCGATACGAACAGGTCGAGCATGACCATCGAGTCCACGCCGCCGCTGACAGTCAGCAGAATGCGGTCGTCGGGCTTGACCAGCGCGTGGTCGTTGATGTAGTGTTTGAATTTGTCTTCGAGCATAGTGTGATGCTTTGCGGGATCGAAAGATTACCAGATGTTGACTTCGGGCGAGATCTCGATGCCGAATTTGGCGCGGACGTCGGCGATGACGGCTTCGGCCAGCGCAATGATGTCGGCACCTGTTGCGCCGCCCCGATTGACGAGGATCAGCGCCTGGTGTTCATAGACGCCGGCTCGGTTGCGCGTCGTGCCTTTCCAGCCCGCCTTCTCGATCAGCCATCCGGCCGGTATCTTGATCAGGTCGGGCGAGTCGGTCGCGTAGGAGGGCATGTCGGGGTAGTCGCGTTGGAGTGCTTCGGCCGTGGCGCGGGCGACGAGCGGGTTTTTGAAGAAACTGCCTGCGTTGCCGAGCGTGGCCGGATCGGGCAGCTTCGAGGAGCGGATGCGGCGGACGGCTTCGCTGATGTGTTCCAGCGTCGGGTCGCCCAGCGCGGCGGTCTCCTGCGCCAGCGCACCGTAGCCGAGGTTGGGGCGCGGATGGCGCGACAGGCGGAAATTGACGCCCGTGATGACGACGCGTCCCTTCAGCACTCCCTTGAAGATGCTGTCGCGGTAGCCGAAGCTGCAGTGGCATCCGGCGATGACGGTCTGCTTGAGCGTGTGCAGGTCGAGTGTCTCGACCGATTCGATGATGTCGGCGGCCTCGGCTCCGTAGGCGCCGATGTTCTGCACGGGAGCGGCGCCTACCGTACCCGGAATGGCTGTCAGGTTTTCGGCTCCCCACAGGCCGTGTCCGGCGCACGACCGGACGAAGTCGTCCCACGGCAGGCCGGCTTCGGCATGGACGGTGACCGCATCGGCCGTCTCGCCGGTGATGCGGAATGCGCGGCCGACAGGGTGCAGCAGCACTCCGTCGAAATCCCGTGTAAAGAGAATATTGTTGCCGCCGCCGATCACCTCCGTCCGCCGGTTGCCGGTCGGATGGGTGTTGAGGTAGTCGCGCAGGCTTTCCGTGTCGTCGAATTCCACTAATTGGGCGGCGCGGGCTTCGATGCCGAAGCTGTTGCGGTCCCTGAGCGAAATATTGAAAAACTCCTGTACCATAATGCGGCAAATTTAGGCAATTTCTCGGAATAGTGTGTGGCCGGTCGTCGGGCGGTGTGGCGTCCGTATGCGGAAATGCGGCGGGAGGGGGAGGCCGGCTGCGGTCGAAGGCATCCGGCGGCGCACAATTTGTCGTGTCCGTGTGATAGATCGTGTCGCTTTGCAGCGGATTTGTTTGATACGGTATCGTTTTGTCGGGTATGGAACAGTCGGCTGCGCGGGTGGTGCCGTTGAAAAAAGTATTCCGAAAAATCCATGAAATGTTCCTTTGCGCGGATGTTTGTTCCCGTTTTTATTCTTACATTTGAAGTCAGTAAAATGAAAACAGATATGTTGGATCGAAACGATTTGGAAGCGGTTCGCGCACACGGGCTGACCGAACAGGAGGTGGAGAATCAGTTGGAGCAGTTCCGGCGCGGATTTCCCTATAGTGAAATTGTACGGCCGGCTGTGGCGGGCGATGGCGTCGTGTGTCTCGGCGAGGATGAGATCCGGCGGCTGGGCGTCCGTTATGACGAGGCCGCCCGCACGGAGCGGATCGTAAAGTTCGTCCCCGCGTCGGGGGCTGCGACCCGCATGTTCAAGGGACTGTACGAGTTTCTGGCTACCGGCAGCGAGGACAAGGCGACGGCCGAGGTGCTGGCTTCGGTAGACCGTTTCGCATTCGGCGGCCGGCTGCGCGGCATGCTGCCCGAGGGGGCGTCGGCTGCGGAGACCGTCGAGGCGATCGTCGGCGACAGGGGGCTGGGCTACGGCTCGCTGCCGAAGGCGCTGATCCTGTTTCATGTCTATCCCGAAGGCGCCCGCACGGCGCTGGAGGAGCATCTGGTCGAGGGGGCTGCCTATGCCCGCAGCGGCGGCGATGTCCGCATCCATTTCACCGTGTCGCCCGAACACCGTGCCGGTTTCGACCGGCTGCTCGAGCAGGTGCTTTCGGCCTATTCCGAACGTTTCGGCGTCCGCTACCATATCGGCATGTCGGAGCAGAAACCTTCGACCGATACGGTGGCGGTCAATCCCGACAATACGCTCTTCCGCAATGCGGACGGTTCGCTGCTGTTTCGTCCGGCCGGTCACGGCGCGCTGATCGAGAATCTCAACGATCTGGATGCCGACATCGTTTTCGTCAAGAATATCGACAATGTGACCACGGATACCCGCCGCGCCGATACGGTGGCCTGCAAGAAGGCGCTCGGCGGTCTGCTCGTCGAGCTGCGCGAACGTATTCGCGACCTGCTCCGCCGGGCCGAGAATGGTGCGGCCGATGACCGCTGGATGGAGGAGGCAACCCGTTTCGTGGCCGAAAGGCTGTGCGTGGCGATGCCTGAGCCTGTTGCGCAGACAGGAAAGGCCGATCGGATCGGCTGGCTGTGCCGGATACTCGACCGGCCGTTGCGCGTGTGCGGCATGGTGCGGAACGAGGGCGAGCCGGGTGGCGGTCCCTTCTTCGTGCGGATGGCCGACGGCACGGCGTCGCTCCAGATCGTCGAGTCGTCGCAGATCGCACCGCAGGATCGTCCGATCATGGCGCAGGCCACCTATTTCAATCCGGTCGATCTGGTCTGCTCGCTGCGTGACGGCAAGGGGCGGAAATACGACCTGACGCGTTACATCGATCCCGATACGGGCTTCATCTCCGAGAAATCGAAGGACGGCCGCCCGCTCCGCGCGCTGGAGCGTCCGGGACTGTGGAACGGTGCGATGGCGCATTGGAATACGGTTTTCGTGGAGGTACCCGGCACGACGTTCTCGCCGGTGAAGGTGGTGAACGACCTGCTCAGACCCGCGCATCAGCCGGAAACACGATAAGAATAGCAAAAAGGAAAGATAAAGGTTATGGAAAACAAACTTCAGGAACTGACCAACAGACTCTACGAGGAGGGATTGGCTAAGGGGCGCAGCGACGCCGAAAAAATGGTTGCCGAAGCACAGGACAAGGCGGCAAAAATCGTGAAAGAGGCCGAAGAGCAGGCTGCATCCATCGCCGAGCAGGCTCGCCGGCAGGCGGAGGAGTTGCGTCGCAACACGCTGACGGAGGTGGCGCTGGCCGGACGTCAGGCAGTCAGCGCATTGTGCGAGAGCATTGCCGGAATGATCGTTGCCAAGACGGTCGAGGGCGGCGTGCATGCGGCTGTCGTGGATCCGGCTTTCATCCGCGAGATGCTGCTGGCCGTAGCGGCCGGATGGCGCAGCGATGCTTCGGGCAAGGTCACCCTGAGCGCCCTGCTGCCCGCCGAGTGGCAGGAGAAGTTCGGTAAGGAGTTCGAGGCTGCCGCCAAACAGCTGCTCGCCGAGGGTGTCGAGGTCGGCTATTCCGACAAGGTGCGCAGCGGATTCCGCATCGGCGAGAAGAACGGCGGCTATTACATCAGCTTCTCGGAGGAGGATTTCGATGCGCTGCTGTCCGAGTTCCTGAAAGAGAAGGTGGCCAAAATGCTTTATGCCGATAAATAATGGGCGGCGCTATGTTTGCGAATCATTACTATTGTCTCGTCGCCGGCCTGAAGGAGTATGCGCTCGATACGGACGTCAAGGGCTTCGACGCACCGGCGCTGATCGCCGAGATCAGCGAGGGGGTGTCGAAACGCGACCGCAAGCGGATCGCGTTGCTGTATGCCTATTACGACATCGAGAACATCATCAATATGCGGGCCGGACGCGAGCAGTTCTCCGTGTTGGGCAATTTCACGCGGGAGGAACTGGAGGAGGAGCTGAAGACCCCGTCGCGGCTGCCGGCGTGGATGAAGCGGGTGATCGCCGCTTTCCATGCCGCAAACGAGGCGGATGCACCCGAAGAGGAGCGCTCCGAGGAGTCGCTCGAACGGCGTCTGCTGGCGGCCTATTATGAAGAGTGCGCCCGTTCGCGCCCGGGCTTCCTGCGCGCATGGTCGGCATTCGACCGGACGCTGCGCAACATTACGGCCGCCTTTGCAGCGCGTCGGCTGGGCCTCTCGCCCGCCGAGGCGATCATCGGCCGGGGCGAGATAGAGACGGCGCTGTCGCGCAGTTCGGCAGCCGATTTCGGCATCCGCAGTGAGGTGGATTATGTCGATCAGGTGATTGCCGCCATGGGTTCGGATGTCAATCTGCTCGAAAAGGAGCATCGGTTGGACACCCTGCGTTGGAACAAGGCCGAGGAGCTGGCCTGCATGCATTATTTCGATCTGGATTTCCTGCTCGGTTATCTGGTGCGCATCAATCTCATCCATCGGTGGACGGCGCTCGACCCCGAACGGGGCCGCCGTATGCTCGAAGAACTGATGCGGTCGTTCAACGAGTCGGGTAGGTCCAAGCACGATCGAACGGACGGGGAGGAGACCGCGTCCGAATCGGAAAGCGAACGAGAATAACAACCATACGATATGAAGACGAAAGGAAAAGTAACCGGTATCATTTCTAACATCGTGATCGTTCGGGTCGATGGCCCTGTGGCGCAGAATGAGATTGCGACCGTGGCGGTCGGCGATGTGCGGATGATGGCCGAGGTTATCAAGGTGATTGGCGACGACGCCTATATTCAGGTGTTCGACTCCACGCGAGGCCTGCGGGCCGGTGCGGAGGTCGAGTTCGAGGGACACATGCTTGAGGCCACGCTCGGCCCGGGCATTCTGGCGAAGAACTACGACGGTTTGCAGAACGACCTGGCGGCCATGGACGATCTGTTCATCCGCCGCGGCGTGCGCACCGCACCGCTGGACGAGGAGCATCTCTGGGATTTCAAACCGCTCGCCAAGGCGGGCGACCGCGTTGAGGCGGGCGACTGGCTGGGCGAGGTGCAGGAGCAGTGGATCGCCCACAAAATCATGGTGCCGTTCGTCATGGAGGGAACCTACACCGTCCGGAGCGTAGCCGAGGCGGGACAGTATAACATCAACCACACGGTCGCCGTGCTGGAGGACGCCGAGGGCGTCAGCCACAATGTCACGATGGTGCAGAAGTGGCCGGTGAAACGCCCGATCAAGGCGTATGTTTCCAAGCCGCGTCCTTCGCGCATTCTGGAGACGGGCGTGCGGCCGATCGATACGTTCAACCCGATCGCCGACGGCGGTACGGGCTTCATTCCGGGACCGTTCGGCGCCGGCAAGACCGTGCTGCAGCACGCCATTGCCAAGCAGGCCGAGGCGGATGTCATCATCATGATCGCCTGCGGCGAGCGTGCCAACGAGGTGGTGGAGATCTTCGCCGAGTTCCCCTGCCTGGACGACCCCCACACGGGTCACAAGCTGATGGAGCGTACGACCATCATCTGCAACACCTCCAACATGCCGGTTGCCTCGCGTGAGGCGTCCGTCTATACGGGCATGACCATCGGCGAGTACTACCGCGCGATGGGTCTGAAGGTGCTGATCCTGGCCGACTCCACCTCGCGCTGGGCGCAGGCGCTGCGTGAGATGAGTAACCGACTCGAGGAGCTGCCCGGTCAGGACGCCTTCCCGATGGACCTGTCGGCCATCATCTCCAACTTCTACGCCCGTGCCGGACTGGTTCACCTGCGCAACGGAGCTACCGGTTCGGTAACCTTCCTCGGTACGGTGTCGCCGGCCGGCGGTAACCTCAAGGAACCCGTGACGGAAGCCACGCAGAAGGCCGCCCGCTGTTTCTACGCCCTCTCGCAGCAGCGCGCCGACAGCAAGCGCTATCCGGCCATCGACCCGCTGGACAGCTACTCCAAATACCTGGAGTATCCGGAGATCGTCTCCTACCTCGACGAACACATCGAACCCGGATGGGCGGCGCTGGTCAATAAGGGCAAGACGATCGTACAGCGCGGCAAGGAGGCTTCCGAGCAGATCGACATCCTCGGCGACGACGGCGTGCCGGTCGAGTATCACGACCGCTTCTGGAAGAGCGAGCTGATTGACTTCGTCATCCTGCAGCAGGATGCCTTCGACGCCATCGACGCCAATACGCCGCTGGAGCGTCAGAAGTACATGTTCAACCTCGTACTCGACATCTGCGACCGCAAGTTCGAGTTCGCCGATTTCCAGCACTGTACGGAGTTCTACAAGTCGCTCATCAACCTCTTCAAACAGCTCAACTATTCGGAATGGAAGAGTGACAAGTTCGCCGAGTACCGCAAACGGATCGACGAACAGGTCGCCGAGCAAGAGTCTAACCAATAAAATTCCGGCGCGAGTATGACAACCAAAGCTTTTCAGAAGATATATACCAAGATCGACAATATCAACAAGGCGACCGTCACGGTGCATGCCGAGGGGGTCGGCAACGACGAGCTGGCCACCGTCGGCGGCAAACTGGCCCAGGTGGTGCGCATCGCCGGCGATGAGATCACGCTGCAGGTGTTCCAGGGTACGGAAGGCATCTCGACCGATGCCGAAGTGATTTTCCACGGCGAACCGCCCGTGTTGAAGGTGAGCGACGACCTGGCCGGCCGTTTCTTCGACGCCTACGGCAATCCGCTGGACGGCGGAGCCCCCGTCGAGGGCGAGGAGCGTGAGATTGGCGGCCCGACAGTGAACCCCTTCAAGCGTATCCAGCCCTCGGAGCTGATCGCCACGGGTATCGCCGGCATCGACCTGAACAACACGATCGTGTCGGGTCAGAAGATCCCCTTCTTCGCCGACCCCGACCAGCCCTACAACCAGGTGATGGCCAACGTGGCGCTGCGTGCGCAGGCCGACAAGATCATCCTCGGCGGTATGGGTATGACCAACGACGACTACCTCTACTTCCGCAACCTGTTCGAGAATGCCGGCGTACTCGACCGTATCGTCTGCTTCGTCAATACGACCGAGAACCCGCCCGTCGAGCGACTCCTCGTGCCGGACATAGCGCTCACGGCGGCCGAATACTTCGCCGTGGACAAGGGCGAGAAGGTGCTGGTGCTGCTGACCGACATGACCCTCTACGCCGATGCGCTGGCCATCGTGTCGAACCGTATGGACCAGATCCCCTCGAAGGACTCGATGCCCGGTTCGCTCTACTCGGATCTGGCCAAGATCTACGAGAAGGCGGTGCAGCTGCCCAACGGCGGTTCGATCACCATCATTGCGGTGACGACCCTTTCGGGCGGCGACATTACCCATGCCGTGCCGGACAATACGGGTTACATCACCGAGGGTCAGCTCTTCCTGCGTAAGGACAGCGACACGGGTAAGGTCATCGTCGATCCGTTCCGAAGCTTGTCGCGTCTGAAACAGCTCGTGATCGGCAAGAAGACCCGCGAGGATCACCCGCAGGTGATGAATGCCGCCGTGCGCCTCTATTCCGATGCGGCCAATGCCAAGACCAAGCTGGAGAACGGTTTCGACCTGTCGGAGTACGACGAGCGTGCGCTGAAGTTTGCCAAGGACTACTCGGAGAAACTGCTGGCCATCGACGTGAACATCCAGATCACCGAGATGCTCGACACGGCCTGGAAGCTCTTCGCCAAATACTTCACCAAGAGTGAGGTGGCCATCAAGGAAGAGCTTACCGAGAAGTACTGGCCCAAAAACGCCTGATAGAAAAGATGGGTACGAAAGGGAGTTGTTGGCTGTATGGCACGATGCTCTGTGCGGCATTCTGGGTGCTGGTCGTCGGCGCGCAGCTGCTGCTGGCGGGCTACCGGGCGGGAGCGGAGCTGCCGCTGGCCGTTACGGCCGTGCTGGTGGTCGGCATCGGAGGCGTCCTGATGGGGGCGCTGGAGTGGTGGCACGGCCGGCACGAACAGGTGTGGCTGAACCGCCTGCGCGACACGTCGAAGGAGGACATGCGCACCTTCAACTGCTGGACGTACGGACTGGTGCAGGGTGTCAAACTGCTGGTGCTGATCGTTGTCGTGACGCTGGCGAGCGGTATGGAGGAGAGGCTTCCGGTATGGCGCTGGGTGGCTTCCTCCGTGTTCATGCTCGGCGGCGGCGCGCTGCTGATGGGCGGCGTGGAGCGCTGGCGGCGGCTGCACTTAGTGAAGGAGGAGAATTATGGCAATTAAGTTTCAATACAACAAGACGTCGCTCGGCGACATGCGCAAGAAGCTTCAGATGAGGCAGCGGGCCTTGCCGACCATCAAAAGCAAGGAGTCGGCTCTGCGTCTGGAGGTGAAGAAGGCGCGCGACGCCGCTTCGCAGGTGGACCGCCAGCTGGAGGAGCTGCTC
Organism: uncultured Rikenellaceae bacterium; assembly: GCA_949287525.1. Classification (GTDB taxonomy): domain Bacteria; phylum Bacteroidota; class Bacteroidia; order Bacteroidales; family Rikenellaceae; genus Tidjanibacter. The sequence continues at coordinate 68,304 of CASEGL010000005.1, read as the reverse complement.
GCGCAGTATGCCTACATGACGGCGCTGTGGAGCGAGTTCGACGGTGGCCTGCTGCGGGTGAGCGACGTGGAGCTGACCCACACGAAGATCGCGGGCGTACGGGTTCCGGAGCTGGGCGAGATTGCGTTCGAGGAGAAGCGCTACGATCTCTTCAGCAGTCCCGTATGGTTTGCCGACGGAGTGGAGCTGCTCAAGCGGATCGCCCGGCTCGGCATCCAGCGCGAGGTCTATACGCGCAAGATGGAACTGCTCGACTTCGCCCGCAAGAAGACGACTCAGAAGGTGAACCTCTACGAGAAGGTGCAGATTCCGGGTTACGAGGCGGCGATTCTGAAGATCAGGCGTTTCCTGGAGGATGAGGAGAACCTCTCCAAGAGCGCCCAGAAGATCGTCAAGAACAAACACGAACAATCACAACAGGAGGCCGTATGATCGTCAAGATGAGCAAATATACTTTTGTCCTCTACCATGAGCGGCAAAAGGAGTTTCTGGAGGCTTTGCAGGAACTCGGTCTGGTCGATGTGACGACCACCGGGTGGGAGGCCGACGACCGGCAGCGGGAGATGCTCTCCCAGCTGGAGCAGTACCGTGCGGCCGAAGTCCGGTTCAAGGAGCTGGCCCAGGAGAAGGATTTCCAGGCAGGCGAACCGTTTGCCGACGGACGGGAGGCGTTCGAGCAGTACCGCAAGGCGACCGAAACGATGGAGGAGCTGCGCGGCCGCATGGACAAGCTGCGCAAGGAGGCCGACGAACTGGCCGTGTGGGGCGACTTTTCGCCGGAGACGGTGCGCCGGCTGGCCGAAAGCGGCATCCGGCTGCGCTTTTTCGGCGCCTACAACAACGAGTATGCCGCCATCGAGGCGGCCTGCGCCGGAAAGGCGCCGATCGAGGCGATCAGCAGCGTCGGGGGACGCACCTATTTCGTGCTGGTTCAGCAGGAGGGGCAGGAGGAGATCCCCTTCGATGCGCAGGAGTACAAGACGCCCGACACGACGGCCGCCGCAAAGCGGAGCGAGCTGCAGGAGCTGCAGACGCAGTATGATGCCTGCCGTGCCGTAGTGGCGCGCGCCTATGCCTCGCGCGAGCAGATCGCCGGAGAGGAGGGAAGGCTCAAGGAGCAGTTCGACCTTAGCCGTGCGGTATCGTCGGGCGAGCGGGCAGCCGAAAACACCCTCGTCGTCATGGAAGGCTGGGCCAAGGAGGAGACCTCGGCTCAGGTGGACGCCCTGCTGGAGCGTTATCCGGACGTGATCGCTTTCAAGGAAAAACCCGCACCGGAGGATGCCCCGCCCGTCGAGTTGAAGAACAACAGGTTCGCCAATCCGTTCGAGATCATCGGCGCCTTCTATTCGCTGCCCAAATACGGCACACTCGATCTGACGGCCTACTTCGGCCCGTTCTACATGCTGTTCTTCGGCTTCTGCCTCGGCGATGCCGGCTACGGGCTGGTACTGGCGCTGGCGGCGCTGTTCCTGCTGCGGAAGAAGAACATGCACCAGATCGCCATGCTGACCCTGCTGTGCGGCGGTGCGGCGACGGTGTTCGGTTTCCTGACAGGATCGTTCTTCGGCGTGCAGCTCGGCGGGCTGAAAGCCTTTGAGGGCATGAAGGAGGTCTTCCTGAGTACCGACACGCTCTTCACGCTGTCGCTGGCACTTGGCGGTGTGCAGATCGTCTTTGCATTGATCCTGAAGGTGGTGAACGTCTCCATGCAGCAGGGATTCAAGTATTCGCTGGGTACGCTCGGCTGGCTGCTGATCCTGATCGGCGCTACCGGTTGGATGCTGCTGCCCCAGATGGGCGTTACGGCTGTGCCGGATTATGTCTACTATGCGATCATCGGTGTGGGTGCTGTCTGCATGCTGCTGCTGAACAATCCCGAACGCAACGTCCTCGTCAATTTCGGCGCCGGACTGTATGATACCTACAATAACGTGACCGGCCTGCTGGGCGACATTCTGAGCTACATCCGTCTGTTTGCCCTCTGTCTGTCGGGCGGTACGCTGGCTCTGGTGTTCAACGACCTGGCCTTCGGTCTGACGGCCGACCTGCCGGTCGTGGCGCGCCAGCTGGCGGCGCTGGTCATCCTGCTGTTCGGACACAGCATCAACCTCTTCATGTCGGTACTGGGCGCGCTGGTTCACCCGATGCGTCTGACTTTCGTGGAATTTTACAAGAATGCCGGTTTCGAGAGTACCATGCGGGCTTTTGAACCGCTGAAGAAATACAGCAAATAGAAATTATAAACCAAATAAAATTCAAAACATTATGGAACCAATCTATGTAGCCTATTTCGGTATCGTGCTGATGATAGCCCTCTCCGGCATCGCCAGCTCCTACGGTGTGTCTTTTCCGGCCAACGCCGCCATCGGCGCCATGAAGAAGAACAAGGGCGCGTTCGGTCAGTACCTGATCCTGACGGCACTGCCCGGTACGCAGGGTCTGTACGGCTTCGTCTGCTTCTTCCTGCTGAAGAACTATCTGACGACCGGCATTTCGGTAATGCAGGCAGCAGCCATTCTGGGTATGGGTATGTTCGTCGGACTCGTCTGCCTCTTCAGCTCGATCCGTCAGGGGCAGATCTGCGCCAATGGTGTGGCAGCTATCGGCAACGGCCACAACGTAATGGGTAACACGCTGATCCTCGCCGCTTTCCCGGAGCTTTACGGTATCTTGACCGTAGCCGCCGTGTTCCTGCTCCGTTCGCTGCTCGGCCCGATCATGTAAGCCGCATTGCAACCGAAGCAAAAAGGGACGGAACCCCGTGCGGGTTCCGTCCCTTTTTGCTGTATGTCCCGTCGGGACTATTTCTTCCATTTCAGGCGCAGGCTGTTGGAGACTACGCTCACGCTGCTGAGTGCCATGGCGGCGCCGGCGATCATCGGGTTGAGCAGAAAACCGCACACGGGGTAGAGTACGCCGGCTGCAACCGGTACGCCGATCAGGTTGTAGATGAAGGCCCAGAAAAGATTCTGCCGGATCGTCCGCACGGTCTGGGCGGAGATGGCGATGGCTTCGGAAATCTTGTTCAGATCGGAGGAGACGATGGTCATCTGGGCCACGTCGATGGCAATGTCGCTGCCGCCTCCCATGGCGATGCTCAGGTCGGCTCGGGCAAGGGCTGCGCTGTCGTTGATGCCGTCGCCCGCCATGGCCACCCGGCGCCCCTGCTCCTGCAGGGAGCGGATGAAGGCGCTCTTGCGGTCGGGCAGCACGTTGGCCTCGTAGCGCTCGATGCCCACCCGTCCGGCAATGGCGCGGGCGGTGGCTTCGTTGTCGCCCGTCACCATCCACACCTCGATGCCTGCCTCGCGCAGCCGGCGCACTGCTTCGGCGGAGGAGGGTTTCACTACATCGGCGATGGCCAGTACGCCCAGCGCCTGCCGCTCGTCGGCCAGCCAGATCACCGTCTTGGCCTCGCGGAGCCATTGCCCGGCGCTGTCGGCCAACGCGGACGGAAGGGTGATGCCCGCCTCGCGCAACAGGGTTTCACTGCCGACCAGGTAGGTCGTGCCGTCCACGACGCCCCGCACGCCCCGGCCGGTCAGGCTCTCGAACCGCTCCACGGCGACCGGAGCGGTCGTGCCGAGATGGGCGGTGACGGCTTCGGCCAGCGGGTGTTCCGACAGACGTTCCAGTGCGGTCAGTATGGCGGCAGGGGTGCGGTTGCCGTCGGGCCACGCCTCGTCGGTGACGGTCGGGCGTCCCTCGGTCAGGGTTCCCGTCTTGTCCAGCACCACCGTGTCGATGCGGCGCGCCGCTTCGAGGCTCTCGGCGTCGCGGATCAGGATGCCCCGTTCAGCGGCTTTGCCGATGCCCACCGTGATGGCCGTCGGGGTGGCCAGTCCCAGCGCGCAGGGGCAGGCGATGATGAGTACCGTCACCAGCGCGAGGATGCCGTGCGTCAGTCCGTCGGCCGGATCGAGCAGCAGCCACAGCACGAAGGAGAGCAGGGCGATGGAGATGATGGCGGGTACGAAGACGGCGGCGATCCGATCGACCCGTTGCTGGACGGGAGCCTTGCTGCCCTGGGCGTCCTGCACCATGCGGATGATGCGGGCCAGCAGCGTGTCGGTGCCGACCTTTTCGGCGCGGAAGGTGAAGCAGCCCTTCTGGTTGATCGTACCGGCAAAGACTTCCGAACCGGCTGTCTTGAGAACGGCCACCGGTTCGCCCGTCAGCATGCTCTCGTCCACATAGGAGGAGCCGTCGGCAATGCGCCCGTCCACGGCGATCCGTTCGCCGGGGCGCACCAGCACGGCATCGCCTGGCCGCACCTGTTCGATGGGGATTTCGCGCTGCCCGCCGTTTACGACGACCGTTACCGTGCGGGGGCGGAGTCCCATCAGTTTGCGGATGGCGGTGGTGGTGTTCTCCTTGGCGCGGGCTTCGAGCAGCCGGCCGAGCAGGATGAAGGCGATGATGACGCTCGATGCCTCGAAATAGACATGGGGCTGGATGCCGCGTGCGAGCCAGAATTCCGGCCAGAGCATGTTGAAAAGGCTGAACAGGTAGGCGATGCCGGTGCTGAGCGCCACGAGGGTGTCCATCGTCACGGTGCGGTGGCGGAGCTGCTGCCACGCATTGACGAAAAAGCTTCTTCCGCACCAGACGAGAACCGGTGTCGCAAGGAGCCACATGATCGGATTGGCCAGGGGCATATCCATGAAGAACATCCCGATGACCGCCACCGGCAGCGACAGGGCCACGGCCCAGATCGTGCGGTGTTTAAGGTCGGTTACTTTTTTTTTTGACGTTCGCCGAGTGCGTCGGGGGTTGCCTCCTGTTCGGAGATGACCAGATCGTAGCCCGCCTTGCGGACGACGTCGCGGAGCTGTTCGGGCGAGGTGACGGCAGGATCGAACGTGACGGTTACCTCGGCCGAGGAGAAATTGACTGCAGCCGATGCGACGCCTTCGGCTTCCCGAACGGCGTTTTCGACCCGTGCGGCACATGCCGCGCATCCCATTTGCAGAACCGGAAATGTTTTCTTGACCGTAGCCATGATTGTGGGGTTAAGGGGTGAATAACCTGTTTTTGCTTCCGTTGCAAAGATGGCGTGCCGGCAGGGTGTGGACGTTATATAATTTCCCGAAAATGTTACATGATTTCCGAAAGGGGTGCGGTGCGGGTCGGGCTGCGGGAACGGCCTGTGGCGGCGCCGGCAGGATCACACCTCGTCGAGGGGGCGCCGCCGTCCGGCTCCGATGGTGCGGAAGTGGCTGGGCGTCAGTCCGGTGACCTTCTTGAACTGGGCACTCAGGTGGGCGACGCTCGAATAGTTGAGCAGGGCAGCGATTTCGCCCAGCGAGAGTTCGTCATAGACGAGCAGCTCCTTGACCCGTTCGATCTTCTGCAGGATGAAGTATTTCTCGATCGTGACCCCCTCCACTTCCGAGAAGAGGCTGCTGATGTAGTTGTAGTCGTGGTGCAGGTTGGAGCTGATATAGTCGGACAGGTTGACCTTCAGGTCGCTGTTCTCGTTGTGGATGAGTTCGATGACCAGGCTCTTGATCTGTTCGATGAGCCGTTCGCGCCGCCCGTCGATCAGTTCGAAGCCCAGTTCGCGCAGCGCGCCGTCCAGCGCGGCGCGCTCCTCCGCCGCCAGGGGGTGCGGCAGGGTGACGATGCCCAGTCCGACCGCAATCGGTTCGATGCCCTGGTCGCGCAGCAGCTTTTCGACCGCCATCATGCAGCGGCGGCAGACCATGTTCTTGATATATAGTTTGTACTCTTCCATCACATAGGACAAAGATAGCCATTTTGTCCGGAGGCTGTCGTCCCCATTTGTTGCGATTTCACCGGCGGGCGGCCGGGGTGTCAGTCGGCATAGTGCAGTACGACCATACGCATCAGCGTGAGGAACTCCTCGTAGCGTTGCGGTGTGAGCGGCGCGCCGTGGCTCAGGATCACCAGCCGGTGGGGGCAGGCAGCATCCCCCGTCCGGTAGGAGGGGTGCGTATAGGGGTAGCCGTTGGCGCAGAACCCGAGCCGTTCGTAAAAGCGGAGCCGGCGGCAGGTCGTCTCGTCTTCGGGCGGTTCGATCTCCAGCACGACCGTGTGGTGCGGATAGCGTCCGAGCAGTTCGCGCATGATGCGGCTGCCGGTCTGCCGTCCGCGCATGGCGGGATGGACGGCCAGGAACTCGATGTAGAGCAGGTCGTTGCAGGTCCAGTAGAAGACCAGGGCGGCCAGCTGCCCGTTTCCGTCCAGCAGCAGGTCGCCGTGTGCCTGCTCATCGCCGAATGCGGCCAGCTGTGCGGCGCGGCTGCGTCGTTCGTGGGCGGGGAAGCTCGTTTCGTAAAGTTGCCACACCTCCTCGCGGAGAGCGGGCGGCAGGTCGTCGAATCGGGTGAATTGCATGGTGCGTGTCTTTTGGACGTGGACAGGCGAAGATACGCAAAATCCCCTCCGCGGCAAAGTGCGAAGGGAATCGGAGCGATTGTTGAGCCATCGGGATTCGAACCCAAAATGACAGAACCAAAATCTGCAGTGTTACCATTACACCATGGCTCAATCGTTGTCTTTCGACGCTGCAAAGATAGTGTTTTTCTCCGAAAAAACAAGGTACCCGGCGGCGCCTTTTCCTCCGGAACGCCGGCAGGGGGCGTGTGTCCGGCAGGCAGTTATTCCAGTTCGATCTCGTGGATTACCGACAGGGGGGAGGCGGCCGTTTCGTCGGGACGGAACTCCAGCGTGTAAACGTTGTATTCGGGCTGCATCATGGCTCCCGTGGCGGCGTCGATGCCCCAGCCCAGGATGTTGGTGAGGTTGATGACCGAGACGGGGTTGAAGGTCTTGGTGATGGTTACGGTCGCTTTCTTGTAGCCGGCCTGCGAACCTACGACGATCGTCTGGTAGAAGCCGCGCGGCACCTTGACCGTGAAGGGAAATTCGACATCGTAGTATTTGTAGCCGTCGATGGTGAGCGTTTCGGCGGAGGTAAGGTTCGACTCGAAGGTGACGTTTTTCTTGGCGCCGCAGAAGATGGAGGCGCAGGAACTCAGCGTGCAGGCGCAGAAGATCAGTCCGAAAATGTGTTTCATGGTTGTTACAGGTGTTGCAGTTTACGGCAAAGATAGGAACGGCGGCGGAACTTGCAATACCTGCCGGCAGTTTGCCGCCGTCCGTCGTCCGCCCGAAAACCCGATCCGCGCGATCCGGATGACCTCCTTTTTTCGTATTTTTGGCGTGCTATTCCAAACGGAAACAAAAATACATCGAGCTATGTACGAAAAACAACTGGAGGCGATCGGCCGGCTTTTGGGCGTCATGGACCGGTTGCGGGTGGAGTGTCCCTGGGATCGGGAGCAGACCTTTGAATCGCTGCGCAACAATACCATCGAGGAAACCTTTGAACTGACCGACGCCATTACCGACGGCGACATGGACGGCATCCGTGAGGAGCTGGGCGATCTGCTGCTGCACATCGTCTTTTATTCCCGCATGGCGGACGAGCAGGGGAGGTTCGACATCGGCGATGTGGCCAATGCGCTGTGCGACAAGTTGATCTACCGCCATCCGCATGTCTATGGCAACGTCGAGGCCGACAGTGCCGGCCAGGTGATCCATAACTGGGAGGAGCTGAAACTGGCCGAGAAGCGCAAGAAGAACCGCAAGGCGCGCCGCGGCGTGCTGTCGGGGGTGCCGCGCAGCCTGCCGGCCATGGTCAAGGCCTACCGGATCGGCCAGAAGGCGGCTGCCACGGGCTTCGACTGGGAGAAGCGCGAAGACGTCTGGGACAAGGTCAAGGAGGAGATTGCCGAAGTGGAGCGGGAGATTGCCGGCCACGATACCGACCGGATCGAGAGCGAGGTGGGCGATCTGTTCTTTGCGCTGGTCAATATGGCGCGGCTCTACGGCATCGATCCCGAGAATGCGCTGGAGCGGAGCAACAAGAAGTTCATGCGCCGTTTCGCCCACATCGAGGCGCGTGCCGAGGAGCAGGGCGTGGAGCTGACGAAGATGCCGCTCGAGGAGATGGAACACTACTGGCAGGAGGCCAAGCAGGAGGAGAAGATAAACGAATAACCATCCGCTCCGGCGTCCGGACCTGCGGTCATCGGAGCGACAGAACTGAACGTAGACCATGGCTTTGATAAAAACGGTGCGGGGCAAAACCCCTGCGGTGGGCGAGGACACCTTTCTGGCCGATACGGCCGTGCTGATCGGCGACGTGACCGTCGGACGCGACTGTTCGATCTGGTTCAACGCCGTGGTGCGGGGCGACGTGAACTGCATCACGATCGGCGACCGGACCAACATTCAGGACGGCGCCGTGATCCATACCCTGTTCGACGGATCGCCCCATCCGTCGCAGACCCATATCGGCAACGACGTCTCCGTCGGCCATAATGCGATCATCCACGGCGCCACCATCGAGGACAACTGCCTGATCGGCATGGGCGCCACGATTCTCGACAATGCGGTGGTCGGCAGCGGATGCATCATCGCGGCCAACGCGCTGGTGCTGTCGGGCAGCCGGCTGGAACCCAACGGCGTCTATGCCGGCGTGCCGGCACGCCGGGTGAAGGAGGTGACACCCCGCCAGCGCGAGGAGATCATCGCCCGCACGGCCCGCGACTACCGGCTCTATGCTTCGTGGTACGGCGGGGAGGACGGGGCGGAAGGCCGCTGACGGGGAGACCGTGCGGTTCACCCCTCTGTTTTGCCGTTTCGGCCGGATGACGGCCCTGTTGCGGAACAGAGTGTGTACCTTTGCATCCGACGGACTGCGGTCCGACAGGATTCGGTAATATGTTGCGACACAAAATTCGATTCGGCAAGACCTTGGCCAATGTGCTGATCGCTGTGGTGATCAGTCTGATCGTCAATTTCTCGTATCTGGTCTTCATGATCCTGGCCGCCCGGAGCGACATCCGCCCCCACGGCTACGGCATGGAGAATTATACGGCTTCCGTCGTGGTCGAGGCGCTGTTCTATGTCGTACTGGCCTTCGTGCTGCTGACCCTCTTTACCTGGCGGTTGGACTCGACGCGCACCCCTTCGTCGCACGGCTATCTGAAACGGCTGCTGGTCGCCTTCGTGCTGACCGGCTGCATCTATTTCGTCGCGCCCTTCATCTCGCGTTCGGGCGAACTGCGCGTGGTGCTGATCGCCAACCGGATCGTCAATCCGATGCTGCTGCTGAAGATCTCCTTCACGCTGGCTGTCGTGGCGCTGTACGGCAAGATCTACGAACTGATCGCATGGCGGCAGCAGATCATGCTGGAGAACGAACGTCTGAAAACGGAGAATCTGCGCTCGCGGTACGACGTGCTGATCAACCAGATGAATCCCCACTTCTTTTTCAATTCGCTCAATTCGCTGGCCATGCTGGTGCGCGAGGAGCGCAATGCGGATGCATTGAACTATATCGACCGGCTGTCGGATACGTTCCGCTACATCATCCGTTCGGGGCGGAACATGCTGACGACGCTGCGGGACGAACTGGCCTTTCTGGATGCCTACAAATACCTGCTGGAGGTGCGGTATGCCGGCAAGCTGTTCATCGATACGCAGATCCCCGAAACCTGCATGGAGCGGTTGCTGCCGGTGCTGTCGCTGCAGCCGCTGGTGGAGAATGCCGTGAAACACAATACGATCACGCGGACCAAACCGCTGCACGTCACCATTGCCGTCGAGAACGGCATGCTGGTGGTCAGCAATCCGATCCAGCCCAAGATCGACGACTCGGAGCAGGGAACGGGAATCGGACTGAAGAATCTGGCCAGCCGCTACCGGCTGCTGACCGAGCGGGAGATCACCGTTTCGGACGAGCAGGGCGTATTTGTCGTGCGGCTGCCGCTGGAGGAGCGCAGAAAAGAGGAAATGGACAATCACACGGAGGAGAAAAGACAATGAAAGTCATCGTGGTGGAAGACGAAACCGCTGCGGCGGTGAACCTGATGTCCATGTTGCGTCAGACCTTTCCGCAGATGGAGGTCGTGGCGCAGCTGGAGAGCGTGACGGAGACGGTCGAGTGGCTGGAGACGAACGACACGCCCGATCTGATGTTTCTGGACATCCATCTGGCGGACGGTTCGGCCTTCACGATTTTCGAGAAGACCGAGGTGGCCTGTCCGGTCATCTTTACGACGGCTTACGACCAGTATGCGCTGGAGGCATTCCATGTAAACAGCATCGACTACCTGCTCAAGCCGATCAAGGAGGAGGACCTGCGGCGGGCGGTCGATAAACTGGAGCATCTCTCGCAGGCCGGTCAGCGCGAATATGTGCGCAGGGTGGGCGATGCCATGCAGCAGCGCGGCGCACAGGCTTTCCTGGTGCATGTCCGCGACCGGATCATTCCCCTGCGCAGGGAACACATCGCCTTTTTCTATTCCAGCAACGAGAAGGTGACCATCGGTACACTCAAGGGTGAGCTGTTCCCCTTCGACCGGACGCTGGAGGCGGTGATGCCGCAGCTGCCGGAGGAGGAGTTCTTCCGGGCCAACCGGCAGTTCATCGTGGCGCGCGAGGCGATCGGCGACATTGTGGTGTGGTTCGGCAACCGGCTTTCGGTTAATCTGACGGTCGATACGCCGGAGCGGGTCATAGTCAGCAAGGCGCGCGTACCTGAGTTCAAGCGGTGGTTGCAGGGAGAACGTTGAGGAAAAGGAAACTTATAGCAAGCGATCATTAAAGGAAGCATGAAAAAAATAGGCATTTTGTTGTGTTGGCTGCTGGCGGCGGTGACGGTATCGGGATATGCCGCCGAACCGACGGGACGGGTAGCGGGTACGCTGATCGACGCCGATACGGGCGAACCCGTCATCGGTGCGGTGGTCGAACTGAACGGACTCGGCAATATCGATGCGTCGAGGCAGCAGATGACCGACATCGACGGTCGGTTTTCGCTGAACGGCCTGGCTTACGGCCGGTACGAGATGAAGTTTTCGTTTCTCGGTTACAAGGAGCTGGTCAAGACGGTGGCCGTCAACGGGGCGAGTGTCGATCTGGGTACCCTGAAGATGGAGGTCGAGGCGACCGCCATCGAAGCGGTGGTGTTGGAGGTGCCGGCCATGCGTACCTCGCAGAAGGGCGACACGGTGGTCTATAACGCGGCGGCTTTCAAGGTGGCTTCGGATGCCGACACCGAGACGCTGCTGGCCAAGATGCCGGGCGTGATGATCGGCGCCGACGGCACGGTCGAGGCTCAGGGCGAGCAGATTCAGAAGATTCTGGTGGACGGCAAGGAGTTCTTCGGCGACGACGTCAGCACGGCCATCAAGAACCTGCCGGCCGAGATTGTTGAGAACGTGCAGATATTCAACAAGCTGAGCGATCAGGCCGAGTTCACGGGACTCGACGACGGCGAGGGCTACAAGGCGATCAACATCGTCACGAACGTCGGCAAGCGCAAAGGGGTATTCGGCAAGCTCTATGCCTCCTACGGCTATCCGGAATATTATACGGCGGGCGGCAACGTCAATCTGTTCAGCGGCGACACGCGGTTGTCGCTGATCGGCATGGCCAACAACATCAACCAGCAGAACTTCTCCTTCGAGGATATTCTGGGTGTCGTCAATACGGGCGGCAATTCGTCCGGCGGAGGCGGCATGCGTCTCGGCCGCGGAGGCGGCATCGGCGGCTACATGGTGCGCCCGCTGGACGGTATCTCGACCATCCAGTCGGTCGGTCTGAACTTCAGCGACACATGGGGCAAGCGCGACGGCGTGGAGGTGACGGCCAGCTACTTCTTCAACCATAACAAGAACCGCAACGAGTTCACCAACGAGATCTGGCAGGATCCCGGTACGCAGTATGATTACGAAACGGGCGAGTCATGGGCGCAGAACTACAACCACCGTTTCAATGCGCGTATCGATTACAAGATCAACGAAAATCAGAGCCTCATGATCCGTCCGTCGTTCAGCTATCAGAACTACGGCAGTCACGAACAGGCGCAGACGGACATGTATAATATCGTCGGGGAGAATCTCTACTCGGAGCTGCAGAGCATCCTGAATGGCACCGATGACAGTCGGGTCGGCTATAATGCCAGTTTGATCGCTCTCTACCGGGCCAAGCTCGGCAAACCCGGACGTACCCTGACGGTCAATGTCGGCGGCCGGTACAGCAAGAACGACCAGCTGGAACTGATCGACGAATATTACTACATGCCCCAGTTCGTCGAGGGGGCGCTGGCCGATTCGACGGCCAACCAGCGGATCGATCAGGATACCTACACCTACCGGCTGTGGGGCGGCGCGACCTATACCGAGCCGTTGAGCAAGACCTCGCTCGTCAGCCTCGAATACCGGGCCGAGTATGAGTATTCCGACGCCCAGAAACTGACCTATCTGTGGGATCCGCTGGAAGGGATCATCAGCCCGCAGTTCGACGACCAGCTCTCTACGATCAACAACAGCGGCTACCTGACCCACAAGGTGGGGCCGGGCTACCGTTTCTCGGACAGCAAGACCAACGTTTCGGCCTCGCTGATGTACCAGTATGCGACACTCGACAACCATACGCTGGCTCCGTCCACGGTGGATCCGCAGGTGCAGTACCGGTTCAACAATCTGGTCTATGCCGTGATGACCAACATCAACTTCGACCAGCAGAATACGTTGCGCGTCCACCTGCGCTCCCGCACCGACAACCCCTCCGTCACCCAGCTGCAGGATGTGCCGGACTTTTCGAATACGACCTACGTGCAGGGCGGCAACTCGGCGCTGGTACCGGCCTACAAGAATACGCTGCACGCTTTCTACATCAACTCCAACGTGCCGAAGGGACGCACCTTCACCGTCATGTTCGGCGCCGAATATACGACCGATTACATCGGTGATTCGATCGTCACCTACCATGCAGACCGGCCGTTCGTCATTCCCAACTCCGACCAGCTGCTGCAGCCCGGCCAGCGCTATTCGCGGTATGCCAATCTCGGCAGCAGCTGGATGCTGCGCGGCGGATTGAGTTACGGCCTGCCGGTACGCTTTCTGGCCAGCAACCTGAACTTCAATGTCGGCGTGATGCTGGCCCAGACCCCCAACGTGATCGACGGCGAGCAGTTCATGCGCAACGAGAGCTATTTCAACGGCGGTGTGCAGCTCAGCAGCAACATCAGCGAAAACATCGACTTCACGATCACCTACAACGGCAGTTACAACATTGCCAGCGGCGTGTCGCAGGGTGTCCGGACGCAGAACAAGTTCATCAACCAGTATGCGTCGGCCAACATCAAGTGGGTGTTCTGGAAAGGCTTCACCTTTACGGGAACGGCCACCTACAATCAGTACCGGGGCATTACGAGCGATTACGACGAGCAGTATGTGATCTGCAACCTCTTTCTCGGCAAGAAGATTTTCCGCAACCAGCTCGGCGAGGTGAGCATCGGCGTGAATGACCTGTTCAATCAGAACACCAGTTTCCGGCGTACGGTGGAGAGCTCCTATATCCAGAACAGTACGAACCTCGCCATCGGCCGTTACTTCTCGGTGCAGTTCGTCTATAACCTGCGCGCTTTCAGCAAGGGCGTGAAGGCCAGTGACTACGATAATTTCACGAACGGGGCTACGCGGGCGCGGCCGCCGATGGGGCCTCCGCCTCCCCCTTTCCATTGATCTGTTTTCCGCCGGCAGGATCCGGCCGGAGCAAAAAGCAGCGGGGACGCCTTTTTTGAGGCGTCCCCGCTGGCGTTTCAAGAGGGGCTGACTACAGCTTTTTGAGTTTGTTCCGGATGCCGAGCAACTGGAAGGCGAAGAGGGTCAGGATGATGCCGGCAAAAAGGAACGTGATGCCCACCCACGAGATGACGGCGGGCATGCCGAAGAAGATCGGGCGGAACAGGATCATCAGTGCGCAGATGGTCAGCAGAATGCCGAGAACAATGGTCCAGCCCATTCCGGGGATCTTGAACCGGTTCATTTCGCTGGCCGTGCCGATCAGACCGATGCCGCGCGAGAGCAGCCACATGCCCAGAATGATGGGAAGCATCAAGGCCGAGATGCCGGGACGGGCGATCAGCATGACGCCGAGGATCACCTCCAGACAGCCCAGCATGGCTGTCCAGCTACGTCCGGTCATGTATTTCTCGGTAAATGCCATGATCAGCTGTACGATACCGGAGGCGAGCATCAGTACGGCGAACAGCGCCGAAAGACCCAGATAGCTTTCGCCCGGGAACGAAAATACCAGAATGCCGGCGATGCAGATGGCGATGCCGAGAATCAGCGTGATCCACCAGTAGCGGGTAAGACCTTTGAAGTCACTCATTAGATTTGCCATAGACTGAAAATTTTAGATTGTACGAACACTTATTCGTACTGCAACAATCGTGCAAAGCGGGTGTTTGCAGCTGTTTTTTTGACGTGTGTACGGTGTGCGGCACAGCACCGCATGCATCCGTACACCTTGCGGTGCGCCAGGGTGCCGGAACCAGGATGAAATGGCGGGCGGTGCTGCCAGCCTGGCGCGGCTGCGTCCGGATCGGCGCATCGGGAGAGGGCGGTTTCGGCAGCGGGGCGGCTGCACCGGTCATGGCGGGGGCGGTGTGAAAAAAGAGGAGCCCGAAACCAACGGTTTCGGGCTCCTGCAGGTTATGCGGCCGATCCGGGCGGATTATTTCTCCGGAGCGGTTTCCAGCGTGTAGCAGAGGAATTTCCAGAATTTCTCGACCGAGGCGATGTTTACCTTCTCGTCGGGCGAGTGGGGGTATTTGATCGTCGGGCCGAACGAGATCATGTCCATCGACGGGTATTTGCCGCCGATGATGCCGCATTCCAGTCCGGCGTGGATGGCCATGACGGCGGGCTGCTTGCCGTACAGCTTCTCATAGCCGGTCATCATCGTCTTCAGGATGGGCGAATCCATGTTCGGGTTCCAGCCGTCGTAGGAACCCGAGGTCCTTACCGTTGCACCCGTCAGTTCAAAGACGGTGCGCATCGTCATCGCCAGATCCTCCTTCTCGCTGTTCATGGAGCTGCGCAGCAGGCACTGGATCTTGAACGTGCCGCGTTCGGATACCACGCGGGAGAGGTTCGAGGAGGTCTGCACCAGACCGGGCATGGCGGTACTCATGCGTACCACGCCGTTGGGGCAAGCGTAAACGGCATCGACCAGATTGGCCTGATCGAAGAAGTTGATCGCCTTGGCCGGCAGTTTCACCGGTACGGCACGGAACGAGAGGCTGTCCTCGATGCCTTTGTACTCGGCGATGTAGAGCTTCTCGAATTTCTTAACGGCGTTCAGGAACGCTTTTTCGTTCTTCTTCATCACGGCTACCGTGGCGAACGCCTCGCGGGGAATGGCATTGCGCAGGCCGCCGCCGTCGATGTCGCACAGCATGATGCCCAGCTTCTCCTGGAAGTTGCGCAGGAAGCGGGCGAGCAGTTTGTTCGCATTGCCGCGCTGAAGGATGATCTCCATGCCGGAGTGGCCGCCCTTGAGGCCTTTCAGTTCGAGGCGGTAGCCGGTGAATTCGGCCTTGTCGATCTTCTCGGTGTCGTATTTCATCGTAGCCGTCAGATCGAGACCGCCGGCGCAGCCCACGTACAGTTCGCCTTCGGTTTCGGAGTCGAGGTTGAGCAGAATGTCGCCTTTCAGCCCACCGGCCTTGAGGGCGAAGGCACCGTCCATGCCCGTCTCCTCGGTAGCGGTGAAGAGTGCCTCGATCGGGCCGTGCTTCAGGTCTTTCGCTTCGAGTACGGCGAGGATGGTCGATGCGCCGATGCCGTTGTCGGCTCCCAGCGTCGTACCATTGGCAGTCACCCATTCGCCGTCGATGTAGGCCTCGATGGCGTCCTTCTCGAAGTCGAACTCCTTGTCCGAGTTCTTCTGCGGCACCATGTCGAGGTGAGCCTGCAATACGATCGTGCGGCGGTTCTCCATACCCGGCGTGGCCGGCTTGCGGATAATTACGTTCGGTCCTTCATCGACCGTATAGTCGAGATGGTGCGCTTTGGCGAAGTTGATGACATATTCCCGAATCTTCTCCTCGTGGTGCGAAGGGTGGGGAATGTTGCAGATCTCTGCGAAGTGGGACCAGAGGCCTGCCGGTTGTAATTTTTTCAGATCCTTATCCATGATCGTAATCGTGTGTTGGTTCTATACTTTTTCGTTCGTTTTGCTTCCGTTGCGGCAGCGGGGCAGCCTTCCTGTGGCCGGCCGTCAGTTGTGCTGCGGCGCCTCGTCACCGGCCTCCTGCCGCTGTTCCTGCTGTTCCTCGAACGCACGGATGATGTGCTGCACGAGCCGGTGGCGGATGATGTCCTGCTTCCCGAATTCAACGATGGCAATTCCCTTTATATTGCGCAGCAATTCCATGGCGCGCACCAGTCCCGAATCGGCGCGGCGCGGCAGGTCGATCTGGGTGATGTCGCCCGTGACGATGAACTTGGCGTTGCGCCCCATGCGGGTCAGGAACATTTTCAGCTGCGAGAGCGTCGTGTTCTGCGCCTCGTCGAGGATGACGAAGGCGTTGTCGAGCGTCCGGCCGCGCATGTAGGCGAGCGGAGCGATCTGTACGGTGCCTTCGTTGATGTATTTCTGGAGTTTGGCCGCAGGGATCATGTCGTTCAGCGCGTCGAACAGCGGCTGCAGGTAGGGGTCGAGCTTCTCCTTCATGTCGCCGGGCAGGAAGCCCAGTTTCTCGCCCGCCTCGACGGCCGGACGGGTCAGGATGATCCGCTTGACCTCCTTGTTCTTGAGCGCCCGCACGGCCAGTGCGATAGCCGTGTAGGTCTTGCCGCTGCCGGCCGGCCCTACGGCGAAGAGCAGGTCGTTGTCGTTGTAGAGCCTGACCAGCAGCTGCTGGTTCTCGGTGCGCGCACGCACAATCAGGCCGCCGTTGCCATAGACGATCGCGTCCTTTTCCTGCGATTTCTCGGCTCGGCGCAGCCCTTCGGAGAAGACCTGTCCGACGACTTCCGGCGAGATGTGGCCGTACTTGGCCGCATAGGTCAGCAGTTCGTCGATCTTGCCTTCGAACCGTTCCAGTTCGGCCTCTTCGCCGATCGCCTTGAGGGTCGATCCGCGGGCGACGATCTTGAGCTTTGGGAACAGCTCGCACATTTTCTTCAGATTAGCATTGGCCGCTCCGTAGAAACTGAGCTGATCGACCCCCTCAAGCGTGATGATCTTTTCCGGCATAGGTTTTCCTTAGAACAGGTAGCCGACGCTGATGGTCCAGCTGGTCGGAGTGGTGTCTACCGACGCCAGGTCAGTGACTTTGGAAATCTCTTTCTTCTTGAATACGCCGTTGTAGCGCACGTCGATCATGATGTTGAACAGATCGACACCCAGACCGGCCGTCCACGTCACCGTCGGGCGCTGGAAGACGCTTTCGTACGAGTCGGCGTTTTTCAGGTTCGAGAATTTGGCTGTCGAGAGGATGTTGAAGACCGGGCCGAGGTTGGCGCGTACCTTCACGATGTTCGACGAGCCGATGCCCACGCCCACCAGCACCGGTACGCTGAGGTTGTTGGTCGTCACGTCCGAGGTGCTGAGACCTTCGGCCAGCTGGATACCTTTGTATTTGCCCCAGTCGTAAACCAGCTCGCCCTGTACGAAGATCGGCACGACGGGAATATCCACCCGGGCTACGATGCCCGCATTGAAGCCGGCGGCGTTCTCCTTGAATGCCTGGCTGTTGATCAGCGTGTTGATGTCGAATTTCTGCTGGTTGGCGGTATAACCGACTTTGAGTCCGAACGAGAGGAGCGGCAGCGAATTGTTGTTACCGGCCAGTGCCGATACGGAAAAAAGAGCCGCGCATACGAGGACTGCGATTTTTTTCATAAGGTTTGAGTTTTTTGATTATCGTTATCGTACAAATATAGCTTTTTTATTCCGAAGATGGTCGGGTTGTCCGAAAAATGGCATGCCGCCGACCGTCCGGCGGCGCGAAGCGCAGGCAAAGCGGCGGCAGGAAGCGGGAAGTTGGAGATTTCTCGTTATCTTTACAGCCTGTAAAATACGCAATGATATGGGCATAGTAGCAATCGTCGGTCGCCCCAACGTGGGCAAAAGCACCCTCTTCAACCGTCTGGTCGGCATGCGCCAGGCTATCGTGGATGCGACGGCCGGCACCACGCGCGACCGACACTACGGCCGTACGGACTGGAACGGCCGTGAATTTTCGGTGATCGATACCGGCGGTTATACCGTCAACAGCGACGACGTCTTCGAGGACGAGATCCGTCGCCAGGTGATGCTGGCGATCGACGAAGCCGACGTGATCCTGTTTCTGACGGAGGTCAGCACGGGCATCACCGATCTGGACATGTTCATGGCCGACATCCTGCGCCGTACTTCCAAGAAGGTGCTGCTGGTGGTGAACAAGGTCGATAACAACGAGCAGTTCTACGGCACGCACGAGTTCTACGCGCTCGGCCTGGGCGATCCCTATGCCATCAGCTCGATGAGCGGCAGCGGTACGGGCGACCTGATGGATGCCGTGGTGGCCGCACTGCCCGACGACTCGCGGAGCCTCTACGAAGAGGGGTTGCCGCGCATTACGATCGTCGGCCGACCCAATGTGGGCAAGTCCTCGATGACCAACGCCCTGCTGGGGCAGGAGCGCAACATCGTGACGCCGGTGGCCGGCACCACGCGCGACTCGGTCCACACGCGTTACAACAAGTTCGACATGGACTTCTACCTGATCGACACGGCCGGTCTGCGCAAGAAGGGCAAGGTGACCGAGGATCTGGAGTTCTATTCCGTAATGCGTTCCATCCGTGCCATCGAGAGTTCGGACGTCTGCGTGCTGATGCTCGACGCCTCGCAGGGCATCGAGGCGCAGGACATGAACATTTTCAACCTGATCGTGCGCAACAAGAAGGGGTGCGTGATCGTAGTGAACAAGTGGGACCTGATCCACAAGGACAACAACACGATGAAGGAGTGGCGCGAGTTCCTGCAGGGCAAGCTGGCCCCGTTCAGCGACGTGCCGGTCATCTTCACGTCGGTACCCGACAAGCAGCGCATCCTGGAAGTGCTGCAGACGGCCATCCGGGTCTACCAGTCGCGTGCGCGCCGCATCTCCACCTCGGAGCTGAACGATTTCCTGCTGCCGATCATCGAGGAGACGCCGCCCCCTTCGATCAAGGGCAAGTACATCCGCATCAAGTATGTGACCCAGCTGCCGAATCCCACGCCGGTGTTCGCCTTTTTCGTCAATCTGCCCCAATATATCAAAGATTCCTATCGCCGTTTTCTGGAGAACAAGATCCGTGAACACTGGGATTTCTCCGGTGTGCCGATCCAGATCTATTTCCGGCAGAAATAACGTGCGCAACGTGCGGCGACAAACCGAAAGCGGAGGGGATTCTCGACGGAAACCGTCCGCTTTTGTTTTGCCGGTGCGTGAAGAGCCGTAACCCCCGTAACAGTCCGTCCCCATGACTTCCCATCAACGACGTACGACGGCGCTGCCCATAGCAATGGTGCTGGGCGCCGTTTTCCACGGCTTTTTCAGCCGGATCTCCTTTCTGACCCCCTACCTGATCTTTGCCATGCTTTTCGTGACCTACTGCCGCATTGCGGCGCGCGAGGTGCGTTTCACGGCATTGCACTGGGTGCTGCTGGCCTTCCAGCTGGGAGGCGGCATCCTGCTCTATCTGCTGCTGGCGCCAGTCAGCGGCGTGCTGGCGCAGGGTGCCTTCATGTGTTCGTTCATCCCTACGGCCATGGCCGCCACGACCATCGGCGGCATGCTGGGGGCCAACGTGGCGACGATGGCCTCGTTCTGCCTGCTGAGCAACATGGGCGTGGCCGTGGCGGCGCCGGTGATGTTCGCCCTCTTCGGCGCCCATCCGGAGTATTCGTTTCTCCGCTCGTTGATGTTGATTCTGTGGCGAGTGGTGCCGCTGCTGATCCTGCCGTTCGTCTGTGCGGTTGTCCTCGACCGCTTCCTGCCGCGCTGGCACGAGGCAGTGAAACGTCGTCAGACCGTTTCGTTCTGGCTGTGGGCCGTGTCGCTGACCATCGTCATGGGGCGTACGGTCGAGTTTCTGGTACGCCAGCCCAGCGCAAACTACGGGACGGAGGTGGCGCTGGCCGTCATTGCGCTGGCGATCTGCCTGATCCAGTTTGCGGTCGGGCGGAAGATCGGACGGCGCTACGGCGACACGGTGGCGGGCGGACAGTCGCTCGGACAGAAGAACACCGTACTGGCCATCTGGATGGCGCAGACGTGGCTCGACCCGCTGGCCTCGGTCGCTCCGGCGGCCTATGTGGTCTGGCAGAATATTGTGAACAGCATCCAGCTGTGGCGGTATAAAGGAACCGAGCGGCAGTGACGGCGGGACGATGGCTGCGGCGCGGATCTATGCGGGAGACCTGACACGGGGCGGCATCACGGCGACGATGCTGCGCTTCGCCGCGCCGATGATGCTCGGTAACCTGCTGCAGCAATGTTATAACCTGGCAGATACCTTCATCGTGGGGCGGCTGCTGGGGGCTTCGGCGCTGGCGGCCGTGGGGACATCCTACACGCTGATGGTGTTCATCACCTCCCTTTTCATCGGACTCTGCATGGGCAGCGGCGCGGTCTTTGCGCTGCAGTTCGGCGCGCGCGACTTCGACGGCCTGCGGCGCAGCCAGACGGCCGCCCTGTGGCTGATCGGCGGCGTGACGGTGGCGATCAACCTGCTGGCGCTGGTGCTGATCCGTCCCGTGATCGCCCTGATGCAGACCCCGCCGGAGGTAGTCGGGCCGATGTACGACTACCTGCTGATCATCTTCCTCGGCATGGGGTTCACGGCACTCTACAACTACTACGCCTGCCTGCTGCGGGCCGTGGGCGATTCGGTGACACCGCTCGTCTATCTGACCGTGTCGGTCGTGCTGAACATCGGCCTCGATCTTTTCTGCATTGCGGTGCTGGGGTGGGGAGTACGCGGCGCGGCGGTGGCAACCGTCGTCTCGCAGGCGGTGGCCGGCGCGGGGCTGTGTGTCCACACGCTGCGCAGGTTCCGTTCCTTCCGTCCCCGGCGGGGCGAGCTGTGTCCCGACCGGCGGGCGATCCGCGAAATCTTCTCCTACTCGTCGCTCACCTGCCTGCAGCAGTCCGTGATGAACTTCGGCATTCTCATGGTGCAGGGGCTGGTGAACAGCTTCGGCACCGCCGTGATGGCTGCCTTTGCCGTGGCGGTGAAGATCGACTCCTTCGCCTACATGCCGGCGCAGGACTTCGGCAACGCCTTTTCCACCTTCATTGCCCAGAACTACGGGGCGGGGCGCACCGATCGGGTGCGGCAGGGGGTGCGGCGTGCGGTGCTGGCCGTGTCGCTCTTTTGTCTGGCCGTCTCGGCGGCGGTCTTCGTGTGGGCCGAACCGCTGATGCGGCTCTTCGTGTCGGCCGACGAGGCGGAGATCATCGCCATCGGGCGCGAATACCTGCGCGTGGAGGGCAGCTTCTACATCGGCATCGGGTGGCTCTTCCTCCTGTACGGATTTTTCCGCACCGTGCGGATGCCGGCCATGTCGCTCGTGCTGACCATCTTCTCGCTCGGCACGCGCGTAGTGCTGGCTTATGTGCTGGCAGCTATTCCGGCCGTCGGTGTACACGGCGTCTGGTGGTCGATCCCGATCGGCTGGGCGTTGGCCGACGCGGTGGGCTACGTGTACTACCGCCGCCGCTTCGTGGTGTCCCGACAGGGATAGCCGCGGCGGAATGCAGACAGCAAAAACGGAGGCTTGCCCTGGTCGGCAGGTCTCCGTTTCCGTATGGCGGTTTGCGGACGGGCTATTCGGTCAGCCGTTCGAGTACGCGGTCGATCATGTGGCCCACCAGTGCCATGTAGTCGGTATCGGAGTTGTGGGCGACCCGTTGGGCGATCACCGTGCAGATTGTGCCGGCGCGGTGTCCCATCAGGGCGGCCAGACCGGCTACGGCCGAACTCTCCATCTCGCAGTTGGTGACGTGCAGCCCGTTGAAGGTGAAGGCGGCCAGCCTTTCGAGCAGGGTAGGGTCTTCGGGGGCGAGGCGCAGGTAGCGCCCCTGCGGAGCATAGAAGCCCGGGGCGGAGATGGTGATGCCGGGAACGGTTCCCCTGTGGAAGAGGTCGGCCAAACGGGCGTCGGCATCGATGCAGTAGGGGGTGGCCAGCCGCCGGTCGGGGCGTACCTGTTCCAGCAGCGCCTGTTCCATGGCGAGGTTGCAGACCCCTTCGCGTCCGGCGTAGAAGTTCAGCAGGCCGTCCATGCCGATCGAGGTGCGCGAGAAGATCAGCGAGCCGATTTCGAGATCGGGCTGCAGGGCGCCGCAGGTGCCGAGACGCAGCAGGGTGAGCTGCCGGAGCTGCGGGCGCACGGTGCGGGTGGCGAAGTCGATGTTGGCCAGCGCGTCGAGTTCGGTCAGCACGATGTCGATGTTGTCCGTGCCGATGCCGGTCGAGACGACCGACAGCCGTTTGCCCCGAAAGGTGCCCGTGACGGTGCGGAATTCGCGGTTGGAGACCTCGGCGTCTCGCGTCTCGAAACGCGAGGCGATGGTCTCGACACGCCCCGGGTCGCCGACCAGCAGGATCGTGTCGGCAATCTGTTCGGGGTGCAGGTGGAGGTGGAATATGGAACCGTCGGAGTTGAGGATCAGTTCCGAGGCCGGAATGGTGCGCTTCATGGATTTTTCTCTTTTTTATTGAGATAAAAATAACTATTTTCGTCCGATATAAGAACCCCCTGAATCGAATTTTCAGTATGACGTTGATAAAATCCATCTCCGGTATCCGGGGAACCATCGGCGGCGTGGCAGGCGACAACCTCACGCCTTTCGACATCGTGAAATTTACGGTAGGCTATACGCGCTGGCTGGCCGAGCGCAACCACAAGGAGCATCGCCGTGTCGTGGTGGGCCGCGACGCCCGCATCTCGGGCGACATGGTGGCCTCGCTGGTCAAGGGTACGCTCATGAGCTGCGGCGTGGACGTGATTGACGTGGATCTGTGTACCACGCCGGGCGTCGAACTGGCCGTGATGACCAAGCGTGCCGACGGCGGCATCATCATTACCGCCAGCCATAACCCCCGCCAGTGGAATGCGCTGAAGCTGCTCAACGACCGCGGCGAGTTCCTGAGCGATGCCGACGGCCGCCGCGTGCTGGAGCTGGCCGAGGCGGACGGTGCGGAGTTTCCCGATGTGGACTGGCTGGGCCATGTGGTCGAGAGCGGTTCGTTCGGCGAACAGCATATCGACATGGTGCTGGCGCTGCCGCTGGTCGATGTCGAGGCCGTGCGTGCCAGACATTTCAAGGCGGTGGTCGATCCGGTCAATTCGGTCGGCGCACTGGTCATCCCGCAGCTGCTGGAGCGCATGGGCGTTGAGATCGTGTGCCTGAACAGCACGCCCGACGGCAACTTCGCCCACAATCCCGAACCGATCGCCGAGAACCTGACGCAGATCATGGAGGCCGTCAAACGCCACGGCGCCGATCTGGGCGTGGTGGTCGATCCCGACGTGGACCGGCTGGCTTTCGTGTGCGAGAACGGCGAACTTTTCGGCGAGGAATATACGCTCGTGTCGGTGGCCGACTACGTGCTGTCGGCGACACCGGGCAATACGGTCTCGAACCTCAGTTCGACGCGCGCCCTGCGCGATGTGACCGAGCGTCGCGGCGGCTCCTATTCGGCGGCTGCCGTGGGCGAGGTCAATGTGGTGGCCGAAATGAAGCGGACCGGCGCCGTGATCGGCGGCGAGGGCAACGGCGGCGTCATCTATCCCGAACTCCACTACGGCCGCGACGCGCTGGTGGGTACGGCGCTGTTCATGACCCTGCTGGCCAAGAGCGGCAAGCGCATGACCGAACTGCGCCGCAGCTATCCGGAATATTACATCGCCAAGACCAAGATCACGCTGACGCCCGACATGGACGTGAAGAGCATCCTGGCCGTCATGAAGGACCGCTACGCGGGCAAGGGGCGCATCACCGACATCGACGGCGTGAAGATCGACTTTGCCGACGGCTGGGTACACATGCGCAGTTCGAATACCGAGCCGATTATCCGCATTTATGCCGAGAGCGGCTACCGCAAGTCGGCCGAAAAGCTGGCTGCCGATTTCATGGCCGAGATCGAGAGCCTGCGGGCGTAAGGCGGCACAAGACGGAAAAACACTCATCAAGCATCAAATAAAAATTTATGGAAGTAAAACAGTATATCGAACAGAACCGCGACCGGTTCCTGGAGGAACTTTTCGAATTGCTCCGCATTCCTTCGGTGAGTGCGCAGAGCAGTCACAAGGGCGACATGGTGCGTGCTGCCGAGTGGCTGCGCGAGGCACTGCTCAAGTCGGGTGCCGACATGGCCGAAGTGATGCCCACGGAGGGCAATCCGGTGGTCTTCGCCCGCAAGACCGTTGATCCGGCGCTGCCGACCGTACTCGTGTACGGCCACTACGACGTGATGCCGGAGGATCCGATCGACGAGTGGAAAACCGTTCCGTTCGAGCCGGTCGTCAAGGACGGCCGCATCTGGGGACGCGGCGCCAACGACGACAAGGGACAGCTCTACATGCACGCCAAGGCGTTCGAGACGCTTGTGGCAACCGGTACGCTGCCCTGCAACGTGAAGTTCATGCTTGAGGGCGAAGAGGAGATCGGCTCCAAGAGCCTCTACAAGTGGTGCGAGGAGCATCGCGAACTGGTGGCGGCCGACATCATCCTGGTGTCGGATACCAGCCTGATCGCCTGGGACGTGCCGTCGATCACCTGCGGCCTGCGCGGCTTGTGTTACATGCAGGTGGAGGTGACGGGTCCCGACAAGGATCTGCACTCCGGCCTGTTCGGCGGTGCGGTGGCCAACCCCGCCAACGTGCTGGCCGGCATGATCGCCAAGCTGGTCGATGAGAACGGCCACATCACCATCCCCGGTTTCTACGACGACGTGCGCGTGCTGACGCCCGCCGAGCGTGAGGCCTTCAACAAGGCGCCGTTCGACATCGAGCGCTACAAGCAGCTGATCGACATCCCCGACGTGGCTGGCGAGCAGGGCTACACCACCATCGAGCGTACCGGCGTGCGTCCGTCGCTCGACGTAAACGGCATCTGGGGCGGCTACATCGAGGAGGGTACCAAGACGATCATCCCCTCCAGGGCATCGGCCAAGATCTCGATGCGTTTGGTGCCGAACCAGGACTTCCGCAAGATCGCTGTGCTGTTCGAGGAGTATTTCCGCAGCCTGGCTCCGGCGGGCGTGCGGGTGCAGGTGCAGGCGTTGCACGGCGGCCAGCCCTACGTGGCTCCGTCCGATCTGCCCGCCTACCATGCGGCCGAGAAGGCGATGGAGGATACCTTCGGCAAGAAACCCCTGCCGTTCTACTCGGGCGGCAGCATCCCGATCATCAGCGGTTTCGAGTCGATCCTGGGCATCAAGTCGATTCTGATGGGCTTCGGCCTCGACCGTGACGCGATCCACTCGCCGAACGAAAGCTACGGTCTGGACAACTTCTACCGCGGCATCGAGACGATTATGCTGTTCTACAAATATTTCGCTGAACTGCAGCGGAAGTAGTCACAACCCTGCGGATAACGGGAAGGGGCGGAGCAAAAACGGCTGCCGGCTCTTCCCGTATCCTTTTCTGACAGCAAACACGGAACATGAACGCTTGTAACGAATCGGCCGGACGTCCTCCGGTCGTGCTGGCGATTGCCGGATCGGACCCTTCGGGAGGTGCCGGCATCCAGGCCGACACGAAAACCGTGTCGGCGCTCGGCGGCTATGCGGCGGCAGCCGTCACAGCCGTCACGGTGCAGAATACGCGCGGCGTGACAGCCGTCGAATACCTGCCGGCCGGGTTGGTGGCGGCACAGGTCGAGGCGGTACTCGATGACCTGCGTCCCGATGCGATAAAGATTGGCATGACCGGTACCGTTGCCATCGTGCGAGCCGTGGCCGATACACTGCGCGGCTACGGATCGGGATGCGTGGTACTCGATCCGGTGGCGGTCTCCACCAGCGGCAAGGCGTTGATCGAGGAGGAGGCCGTGGCGGCGCTGTGCGACGAACTCTTCCCGCTGTGCCGGCTCATCACGCCCAACCTGCATGAGGCGGCGCGGCTGCTCGGACGGCCGGTGACTACTATCGAGGAGATGGATCGGGCGGCCGAAGAGCTGACCCGCCGCTACGGATGCGCCTGCCTGGTGAAGGGAGGGCATCTGGCGGGCGACCGGATGACCGACGTACTCTACGACGGTGGGGCGGTGCGGTTCGACAGCGAGCGGATCGTGACGGGCAACCTGCACGGCACCGGCTGTACGCTCTCCTCGGCCATTGCCACCCAACTGGCCTTTGGACTGCCGCTGCGCGAGGCGGTGGCCGCAGGCAAGGACTACATGAACCGCGCCATTGCGGCCGCACGCGACATGCACATCGGCTCCGGCAACGGGCCGCTGTGGCATTTCCCGGATCGTCATTGAACCAGCAAGCCATGGAACTGATCGTACTGACTGCGCCCGAATGGCTGCCCGATGAGGCGGCGGCCGTGACGGCGCTTTTCGCGCAGGGGCTTCGGAGGCTCCATCTGCGCAAATCGGCCGCCTCGCGGGAGGAGCTGGACGCATTCATCGTCGCGCTGCCGGCTGCGGTGCGGGGACGGATCGTGCTGCACGACCACTTCGACCTGCAGCCCCGCTGGGGGTTGGGCGGCGTTCACCTGAACGGCCGCAATCCGCTGCCGCCGACCGGCTGTTCCGGTACGGTCAGCCGCTCCTGCCATTCGCTGGAGGAGGTGGCGGCGTGGCGTGACCGGCTCGATTACCTTTTCCTCAGCCCCATTTTCGACAGCATCTCCAAGCAGGGCTATCGGGCGGGATTTGCGGCAGAGGAACTCTCCCGCGCCGCGCGCGAGGGAATCATCGACTGGCGCGTCATGGCGCTGGGAGGTGTCACCCCCGACAACCTGGCGCAGGTGCGGGCGTGGGGCTTCGGCGGGGCTGCCGTGCTGGGCGACCTGTGGCAGGGCTACCGGGGGGCGGAGACACTGTCGGAGCTGCTGCACCGCTTTGGGGCATTGCAGCGGGCGGCGAAATTCGCCGGCTGATGCGGGCGCTACCGTATTTCTGCCTATCTTTGTCAGCAGTCACATAGAACGCATATCATGCACAAATCGGGTTTTGTCAATATCGTCGGGAACCCCAACGTGGGCAAATCGACGCTGATGAACGAACTGGTCGGCGAACGGCTCTCGATCATCACCTCCAAGGCGCAGACCACGCGCCACCGCATCATGGGTATCGTAAACGGCGATGACTTCCAGATCGTCTATTCCGACACGCCGGGTATCCTGAAGCCCGCCTACAAGCTGCAGGAGTCGATGATGAACTTCGTCAGCGGCGCCCTCTCGGATGCCGACGTGATCCTCTATGTCACCGATACGGTGGAGCATGGCGATGCCACGTCGGAGGCGATCGTCGATGTGCTTGCGCGCGGCGAGACACCCGTGATCGTCGTCATCAACAAGATCGACCTCTCCACGCAGGAGCAGCTGGAGGAGCTGGTCGGCCGCTGGCGCGAACGGCTGCCCAAGGCCGAGATCGTTCCCGTGTCGGCGCTCAACCGGTTCAACATGGGCGGACTGTTCGACATGATTCTGGCCAAACTGCCGGAAGGGGAACCCTACTATCCGAAGGATACGCTGACCGACCGCACGCTCCGTTTCTTCGCGTCGGAGATCATCCGCGAAAAAATTCTGCTCAACTATCAGAAGGAGATTCCCTACAGCGTGGAGATCGCCATCGAGGAGTACAAGGAGGAGCCGACGATCGACCGCATTGCGGCGACCATTTATGTGGCGCGCGAGTCGCAGAAGGCGATCATCATCGGCCGCCGCGGCGAGATGCTCAAGAAGGTGGGGACGGCCGCCCGCGTGGATCTGGAGAAGTTCCTGGACAAGAAGGTCTTCCTGCAGCTTTTCGTGAAGGTGAACGACAACTGGCGCGACTCGGACAAGCAGCTCCGCCGGTTCGGCTACATGGAGTAACACAGGACGGCATCCGCCGGCAACGGATAAGATAAAGAAACCCCGCACGGACATCGGTTCGTGCGGGGTTTTTGCAGAAAGAGCGGGGGGAAGGAGTTTTCGGCTCGCCTCCCGCTTTTTTGGAGAATCGTTACTTGTCGGTCAGCGCCTTCTTCATCTGGCGTTTGGCGAGCGTCAGCGGAGCGAGCGAGCAGGGGCCGTTCACGCAACCGCCTTCGCAGGCCATCACTTCGATGAACTGGGCAGCCGGTTTTTTGGGCATGGCCTTCAGCAGAGCGGCATTCTTTTTGTCCAGACCCTCGATGTTGATCGTGGTGTACTGGTCGCCGACTGCGTTGGCGATGGCGCTGCGCACACCGCCGGCCATGGCATAACCGCGCGAGAAGGTGGTTACCTCCGGATTGAGTTCCACTTTGTCGTCCTCTACCACGTCGATGCCGTAGGCGATCAGGAATGCGCCCAGCTCCTCGAAGCTCATCACGTAGTCCACCTCAGGCACGTGGTCGCCTTCGTAGCGTTTGGCCAGACACGGGCCGATGAACACCACCTCCATGTCAGGATCGGCGGCTTTCACGCGGCGGGCGGCATAGACCATCGGGCTGCGCGTATCCGATACGAACGGTTTGAGCATCGGGGCGTGCTTGTCCACCCAACCCACATAGGCGGGGCAGCACGAACTGGTCATGAAGGGCTGACCTTCGGCGATGCGCTCCTTCAGCTCCTCGGACTCGTTGCGCGAGGTATCCTCGGCACCCAGAGCCACCTCGATCACGTCATCGAAGCCGATCTTCTTGATGGCGGCGAGGATGGCGGCCGGCGAGGCGTTGAACTGGCCGTAGATGGCCGGAGCGACGATCGCCGTGATCTTCTTGTCGGGGTTGGAGAGGCATTTGTGAACGTCGATGATCTTGGAACGCTCCATGATCGCGCCGTAGGGACATGCCTGCATACATTTGCCGCAGTAGATACATTTGTCCTTGTCGATATGCTCCGTGCCGTCGGCCTGTTTGGAGATGGCCTTCACGGGGCAGGCCTCCTCGCACGGTACGGGCGTGTAGATGATGGCGTGGTAGGGACATACCTGCTGGCAGAGACCGCAGCTTACGCAGTCCTCCTGCGAGATGTGGGCCTTGCCGCCCTTGAAGGAGATGGCTCCCTTGGGGCAGTTCATCATACAGGGGCGCGCCTCGCAGCCGCGGCACATGTTGGTGATGAAGTACTGCGACTGCATGCAGGCGCTGCACGCCTCGTGTACCACCGAGAGGATGTTCTCCTTCGTGTTCTTGTTGTCGAGCGAACGCTGGGCGTAGTCCGACAGCGGAATCAGGTCGATGTCCTCCTCGTTGTCCACGTCGAAGCCGAGGATCGAGATGATCTTGTGGCGCAGGATGTAACGGTCCTTGTGGACGCAGCAGCTGATATTTTTCTTGTCGCGCGGACGCATCTCGACGGGAACGTATTTTACGCCATCGACGAGGTTGTTGTCCTTCAGCAGTTTTACCAGTCGGATCAGCAGCTCACGTTTCGTGAGCAT
Source organism: uncultured Rikenellaceae bacterium (assembly GCA_949287525.1). Classification (GTDB taxonomy): domain Bacteria; phylum Bacteroidota; class Bacteroidia; order Bacteroidales; family Rikenellaceae; genus Tidjanibacter. The sequence goes on along the minus strand of CASEGL010000005.1, from coordinate 38,846 downwards.
GGCATAGTTGTCATACAGCATTGTTGTACAGTTCTTCTTTTAGGATTTGAATGAGACTTGATTTGCTGACGCGTGCAATGATACGGCCGTTTACCTGAACGTAAGGCGGTTCGCCTGCGTCGTTGCAGTTCCCCAGACAGGGGGCATAGCTGACATCGATGAGCTGACGTTCTTCGGGTGGCAGGGAATCGACCGCATCCTTGAGGTCGGCTCCTCCCATCACATAGCACATCGTACCCATGCAGATTTTCAATTCGATTTTACCCATATTGTTTAGCCATTTTCTTCGGACAATCCGTGCGGATCGTCGCTTATATGTATTTTATGTCTACGTCTTTCAGCCATTTGCGCTCCAGTTTCGACTTGATCTTCTTGACCACGTTGCGCCGGATCTCCAGTTCCACCGGCAGGGTGGGGTCCTGGTGGGCGATGTTGATGCGCGTGCCGACCAGGAAGGTGATCTTGTCGCTGTCGGCCAGCATCTGCAGCATGCGGTCGGCCGGATTGTCCGGCGACGCTTCGCGCCGGTCTTCGGCCAGCAGCCGTTCCACGCGGCTCAGGGTCAGGATGCCTTCCGTCACCAGGTCGATGCCCTCCATGCGGGCGGCGGGCGGCAGTCCGCTGTGGATCGAACTTATGTCGATCTCGATGGGGTGTCCCGTCTCCCGCGAGATGATGTTGGCGGTCGTGCCGCCGCAGATGATCCGCTTGCCCTGAAATTCCATGACGGTGCGGCTCAGCGTCGCATCGTTCTTCTCATCAAAGGGCGGACCCGTGCAGATCAATAGGTTGCGGGGGCGCCGCATGTAGATCACGCAGCAGCTCGTGTCGTCCTTGAGCTGCAACGAGTCGTTCTTTTCAGCTTCGGCGACGATGGCCCGTGCCAGCGCCTTGGCCGATATGGAGGGCTGTTCGGCAATGGTGCGGGCTATGAACTCGCAGCATCCTTCGGCCCAGCCGAACGGCATCGAGGCGGTTCCCATGCCCGACTGGCTGATGCCGTCGCTGAAGAAGACCAGCCGGTCCTCCTTCTCCATCTGGAACTGGGAGAGCCACATGGCCGTGTTCTCCATGTCGTCGCGGCGGACGGGGATGCGGAACTTGTCCATCTCCACGCAGCGTCCGTTGCGGAACAGGTAGTAGGCCGGACTCTCGTACTCGGCGATCCGCACGCGGCCGAAGCAGTCAATGTCGCACACGCAGAAGGTCGAGTAGCTGATCTTGCGCACGGCATCGCGCGGCAGCGTCTTCAGCACCGAGGAGGTGGCGGCGACGATGTCTTCGTTCATCGCCGTGAAGTTCATCAGCATCGTGGCCGTGATGGTCGAGAGGACGCTGGCCTTGATGCCGCTGCCCAGCCCGTCGGACAGGACGCTGATGACCCGACCCTCCTCCTTGAACTTGTACGAGAGGAAGGTGTCTCCGCAGACGATGTTGTTTCCCTTGTTGCGCTGGAAACAGTCTACCTCGATGAAATCTCCGTTCGTTCTCATGGGTACGTGTTTCCGGCGTTAGTCCTTGGCGGGATGTTTGGCGGGGATCTCCTCCACGCCCCGGTCGTAGGCTTCGATGATCGAACGCAGCGTGGCGTCCGTGTAGGCCGCATTCTCGCCCAGCAGGCCGGCGATTTTCTGTACGGTGGTCATGTGGTTGCCGAGTACCTCACGGGTCTTCTCGATCAGCCACTCCTTGCGTACCGAAGGCTCGTGCAGATTCTGCAACACGCCGAGTACCTGTTTCTTCGGACTGATGTTGTATATGGAGAGCAGCCAGGTCTTGTCGTTTTCGTGGATGCGCCGTTCCTTGAGTTCTTCGCCGGTGGCCAGTACCGTCTTGAAATAGGATTCGAACGAACAGATCTCCTGCAGCGGAACGCCTTCCATGCCGGGGAACAGTTCGTAGGCGGCCAGCGCGTCGCCTCCGACGGCGGAGGCAAAGGCACGGTTCATGTCGGCCACGCGCAGATTGGCGTTGATGATGACGATGCCCACGGGGATGGTGCGCAGCAGCACGGTGGCCTTGTCGTGTGCCATGCGGCGCATGAAGGCGATGCACATGTTGTTGCGGGCGCGTCCCTCGAGCAGGGCGCGGGCAAAGTCGCGGCAGGTGCCGTAACCGCACGATCCGCAGTCGAGTTCGTCTTCGGGGGCGTTTTTGCCGATCGAGGCGAGCGTTTCGATGATGCGTTGTTCCGAGAACGACTCCTCCGGCTGGGGATCGGGACGGAAGCTGACCGTGAGGTCGGGCTGTTCGTCCGGTTCGGGCGACGGATGCGCCGGACACCGGCTGAACAGCGTATAGCGGTTGGCGGCCGGCGAGGTGCGGTCCGTACAGCCTGGGCCGTTGATGCAGCCGCCTTCGCATGCGTTCAGTTCGATGAGCAAAGGTTTGTCCGGATGCAGATGGGGGTCGCTCAGGATCGTCTTGACTGCATCCAGTCCGGAAAAGGCCATGTGACCCGTCTGGCCGGTCAGCGCGCCGAGTTCGGCCAGCAGACCGCCTTCGGCGGCCAGCAGCGACCCTCCTTCGGCCGCGTGCGGAATGAAGCGGTCGTTGGCATCCGGTACGATCCTGTCCAGTTCGATGCCGGCGCGGTCGAACCATGCCCGCAGATCCTGGAACGTAATGGCCACGGCGATCAGGTCGCTGTTCTTGTCGGCGGCATATTTTGCCCCGATGCACGGGCCGGCATAGATGATCGGCGTCTCCTCGCCGTAGAGCCTTTTCAGCAGTTTGGCGTGGGCGATCATCGGCGAGGCAACCGATATCAGGTTGTCAAGCCGTTCTGTCCGGTATTTGCGGATATAATTGACGACGACCGGACAGGCGGATGAAAAATAGACATCCGGTCGGGCATCGTTCAGAAAATTGCGGATACGGGCAGTGACGAGCTGTCCGCCGAGAGCGGTTTCGGATACGCCGCGGAAGCCGAGTTTGCGGATGGCGGCGATCAGCGTCTCGGGGGCGATGTCGCTGAATTCGCTGATGTAGGCGGGATCCAATGCGAGGATCGACGAAGGGTAGGTCGCAACCGTCATGCGCGCACGGGTCAGTCCGTCACGGAGTTTCTTGGCTCCCGTGGGGCAGACTTCCGTGCAGCGGCCGCACCAGATGCACCGTTCCGGCATGATGGAGATACGGTCGTGATCGACCTGTATTGCTTTGACGGGGCATTCGCGGATGCACTTGTAGCACCTTCTGCATTTGTCGGATTCAGTATATACCGGCCTCAGCATTTGAACTCCTCTTCAAGTATTTTGTGCAGCAGCGAGAGGGAGACCTCTTCGTAAACACGGTCGTCGATGCAGACGATCGGGCCTTTGCCGCACATATCCTCGCACAGCCGGCCGCTGAAGACAACATCGGCCTCCAATCCTTTTTCGGCAAGGAAGCGTTTGATTTCCGTCACATTGACATTGTTCCCGCGAGCGAAGCAGGAACTGCCCAGACAGATGCTTATGCGTCGTTTGTTCATGCGGCCGTGTAGTCGGAAGAATATATTTTCACGGTATAAAAGTACACATACTCTTCCGAAAAACGATGAAAAATCGGTGTATTTTGCGATAAAACTGTCGCTGTGCAGGTAGAAAATACCTTACGGCGTTGTCAGGAACGGGTTGCGCACTGCATCGGCCGGCGGTCAGTTTTGCGTGCGGTAGGCGTTCGGCGTGAGTCCGGTGATCTTTTTGAAGAGGCGGGTGAAGTGCTGCGGATACTGGAACCCCAGTTCGTAGGCCACCTGTCCCACCGTACGCACGGGGTCGAGTAGGCGGTCCTTGGCCGTTTCGATGAGCTTGAACTGGATGTACTCCTGGGCCGTCTTGCCGGTCTCCTTCTTGATGAGGTCGCCGAAGTAGTTGGGCGACAGGCACAGCGCCTCGGCGCAGTAGCGGACCGAAGGCAGCCCCTCCTGCTGGGCGCGGCCGTCGGCGAAATAGCTGTCGAGCAGCTGCTCGAAACGGCCTACGATGTCGCGGTTCACGTGCGAGCGGGTGATGAACTGCCGCTCGTAGAAGCGGAGGCAGTAGTCCAGCAGCACCTCGATGTTGATGACTATCAGCCGTTTGCTGTGGCGGTCGATGTCGTGTTCCAGTTCGTGGCGGATCTTCCGCATGCAGTCGGTGACCAGCTCCCGTTCGCGTTCGGAGAGGTGGAGCGCCTCGTTCACCTCATAGGAGAAGAACGAGTATTCGCGCATGTGCTGGCCGAGCGCCGTGCCGCGGATCAGGTCGGGGTGGAAGAGCAGCGCCCAGCCCTTGGGTTGGAATACCTCGCCGTTGTCCTCGAAGCCGATGACCTGGCCGGGCGCCAGGCAGACCAGCGTCCCCTCCTGATAGTCGTAGTACTGGCGGCCGTAGATCATGTCGCCGCATTTGACCTCTTTCAGAAAGATCGCATAGAAGCCGAAGGTCTGACGGCTGTGACGGATGGGGTGTACCTGCGACATGTCGATCACGCTCACCAGCGGGTGGAGCGTTTCGATGCCGAACAGCTCGTTGTAGTCGCAGACGTTTTCGATGTGCAGTATCTGTTTGTCCATGATGTCCGTCGGTTTGGATTCCTGCTGCAAAAATAGCGGTTTGTCCGGTTTGTCCGACGGCCGGGCGGCCGAAACCGGAATCGGGGTAGGCGGATCCGTAATCCGCGTTGTTTCATCCCGCCGGCGGAGGGCATCTGCTGTGCGGAACGGGGCGGATTCCGTAATTCGGGTTGGTTTTCCCGTAATCCGGTTAGGGGGTGGAGCGGGAATCGTTTGTTCCTTTGTATCGACGGGCGGAGCGCCGGAATGGATGAACCGTTCCGGCCGGCAAGCCGCCCGTTCTGCAAGATGAAGAACAACAACCGATGGATGATGCTCCCGCTGCTCTCCTGCTCCCTGTGGGCGTCGGCGGCCTGTACCGACGGCGGGCGGACCGTTCCGTCCGGAGGCGGGGAGGAAACGCTGCCCGGCGGCGACGGCTGGCGACAGGTGGTGCTGCGGGTCGGTGCGGAGGAGAAGGCCTTTGCGCTGACGCTTGCCGACACCGAGGCGGCCAGAGCCTTTGCTGCGCGGTTGCCGCTGACCCTGGAGATGACCGAACTGAACGGCAACGAGAAGTATGCCCGGCTCGACGAGCTGCTGCCGACCGCTTCGGCGGTACCCGATCGGATCCGTACCGGCGATCTGATGCTGTGGGGCGACGATACGGTCGTCCTGTTCTACGACACCTTCACAACGCCGTACAGCTATACGCGGCTGGGGGCAGTCGAGGAGGCCGATACGCTGGCCCGGGTCCTCGGACGGGGCGGGGTGAGGGTGACCTTTGCGCCCGCAGAGAAGTGAGGAAGAATTAACCTTGAAAAACGCTATCTTTATGTATCGTAACCGGATGATTGCCGCCGTGCTGCTGTTGCTGTGGCCCTGCGGCATCCATGCACAAACTATGGAGGAGACCATGAAAAAAGAGCCTGTATTTATGCAGATGTTCCCGCAGGGCGATCCCAATCCGCCCGCCAATGCACAGTATTTTACCGGACGTTCCTGGCTGGCGCCGCTGACCCGCAATGCGGCGTTGCACTGTCCGATTTACAATGTGACCTTTGAACCCGGCTGTCGGAACAACTGGCACAGCCATACGGGCGGCCAGATCCTGATCGTGACGGCCGGTCGGGGCTATTATCAGGAGCAGGGACAGCCGGCGCGGGCGCTGGCTGCGGGCGACGTGGTGGAAATCGCGCCGGATGTAGTCCACTGGCACGGGGCGGCTCCCGACAGCTGGTTCTCCCATCTGGCCGTGGAGTGCAATCCGCAGACCAACCGCAACACGTGGCTCGATCCGGTCACCGACGAACAGTATGCCGCGGCAACGGCGGCGGCTGCTCCGGAGTTGTCGGCAGCGGCGGCCTGCAATGCGGCCGAATGGGCGTCGGGCGAAGTGGAGGCGCTGGCAGCGACCGATCCCGAACTGGCCGCCGTATTCGGCAACTTCGCCTTCGATGACGTGCGCCGCCACAGCGACCTCGACCTGCGCACGCGTATCCTGGTGACGATGGCTTCGGCTATGGCCATGCAGACCGGGACGGTGTTCGAGGCTGCGGTGCGTGCCGCGCTGGCCAACGGCATCGAGCCGGTTGTGCTGCGCGAGACGGTCTATCATGCCGTTCCCTACGTCGGCATGGCGCGTGCGGAGGAGTCGCTGCGGATGCTGAACCGGCTGCTGGCCGAAGCGGGCGTTACGCTGCCGCTGGAGCCGCAGTCCGTGACCACGCCGGCCGACCGCGCCGAGAAGGGGCTGGCCCTGCAGAAGGGCATCTTCGGCGAACAGATCGACCGCATGTACGCCGCCTCGCCGAAAAACCAGCTCCACCTGCAGGAGTTCCTGTCGGCCAACTGTTTCGGCGACTACCAGACGCGGCCTGCGCTGGATGTCTGCACGCGCGAACTGCTGACCTATGCCATCCTCGTGTCGCTCGGCGGCTGCGAGGCGCAGGTGAAAGGCCACATTGTCGGCAATGTGGCCGTGGGGAACGGCAAGGATGTGCTGCTGGCCGTCACGACCCAGCTGCTGCCCTACATCGGCTATCCGCGTACGCTCAATGCGGTGGCCTGCCTGAATGAAGTGCTGCCCGAAGCAAACAGATAGAACGTTATGAGCAATATCCTGATCGCATATTTCTCCCATCGCGGGGAGAACTACGTCGCCGGCAGCATCGTCGATCTGCCGGTCGGCAACACGGAGCGCGTGGCGGAGATGATCGCTCGCCATACGGGGGGCGACCTCTTCCGCATCGAACGGGTGGCGCCCTATCCGGCCGCCTACAAGGCATGTGTGGACGAGGCGGTGCGCGAAATGCGGGCGCAGGCACGTCCGGAGCTGACCGGCCGGGTGGCTGACATGGCGGCTTATGACACGGTGTTTGTCGGTTATCCGAACTGGTGCGGCACGATGCCGATGGCCGTCTGCACGTTTCTGGAGGCATACGATTTTGCCGGCAAGAGGCTGGTGCCGTTCTGCACCCATGAGGGCAGCGGCCTGGCGAACAGTACGGCCGATCTGGCCCGGCTGTGTCCCTCGGCGCAGATCCTTCCGGGACTGGCCGTCCGGGGCAGTCGCGCCGCCGGGGCCGAAGAGGAGGTGGCGGCATGGCTCCGCACCCTGCAGCTGGCGAAATAGGGGGCGTATGAACAAGTCAGGCGCGGAACGGGGCAACCTGTTCCGCGCCTGCTGTTTGTTGGATGGTGTCGGCCTATCTCCGCGCGCGTTTCCCTTTCAGGTCGTAATAGAGCCTGCGGGCGAGGTGCCAGGCGAGGCTGTAGGCCGATAGCAGGCGCCAGCGGCAGCTGCCGTAGCGGACGGTGTGTCCCCTGCGCTCCATCGAATCGGCGAAGGCCAGGATGTCGGCGGTCGTGACCTGCTCCCGCTGGCGGTAGTTGCCGTCGCCCACGATCGTAATCCGCTGGCCTTCGATGCGGCGGATGCGGTGCAGTACGTGGCCCGTGCGGTAGCGGAACAGCACCACCATGCCGCGGCGCAACCGGTCGGGCGTGACCGGCACAAGGTGAACCGAGTCGCGGCCGCTCATCAGAAACGGCCGCATGCTGTATCCCTTGACAGGAAGTTGTACGTCGCCCCCTTCGGCGAACAGGCGTTCCAGATCGGCGAAGAGCCGGTCATTGGCAATGGTGCGGATGTCAGTCATGCGTTTCGGTAATTTCGACGATGCGGTCGCAGAAGTCGAGCGTTCGTTCGCGGTGGGAGATAATGAGAATGGTCAGTTCGCGCTGCGAGGCCGAGAGGTGTTCGATGGCTTCGACGATCTCGAGTTCCGTGCGGCTGTCGAGCGACGAGGTGGCCTCGTCGAACAGCAGGATCGAGGCCTCCTTGTAGAGGGCGCGGGCGATGCCCACCCGCTGGCGCTGTCCGCCCGACAGGCGGCAGCCCGCCTCGCCGGTGATGGTCCGGACGCCGTCGGGCAGCGCATCGACGAACGATGTGAGCGAGGCCGCCTCGATGGAGCGGCGCAGCCGGTCGGGGTCGATCTGCTCCTGCGGCACGCCGAAGGCGATGTTCTCGGCCAGCGGGATGTCGGGCAGGAAGACCTCCTGCGAGACGTAGGCGATGTTGTTCTGCCATGCGCGGCGGTTGTCGGCCGTGAGCGGTACGCCGTCGATGGTCAGGCGACCCGATTCAGGCGTGAAGAATCCGCACAGGATGTTGAGCAGGGTGGTCTTGCCCGCTCCGGAGCGTCCCTTGATGCCGAGACGCTCCCCCTTGGCGATGTGCAGCGAGAAGTGGTCGAGAATCGCTTTGCCGTCCGTTTCGTAACGGAAAGTGACGCGGTCGAAATCGATGCCGCTCCGGAACGGAAGCCGTTCGGCGGATGGGGGCAGGAAGTGGATCTCGTCGATCCGATCGAGCGTGGCGGCGATCTTTTCGGCGGCGAAGAGGTTGCGGCGGTACTCGATCCAGTAGTTGATGATGCGATTGACCGAGGGGATGATCTTGTAGGCGGCCACGGCGAAAACGCCGAGCGAAATCTTCAGCGACGCCATGGATTCGCCCGTCATCAGCCCGATGACGATCATGGCGGCGACGCCCAGAATCAGCGAGAATTCGGACATGCGGCCGGCCGCCGTGCGGATCAGCATGGCCTGGCGCCGGCAGGAGGTCAGCTGGTCGAGTCCGTTGCGGAAGCGGTCGGAGACATACTTCTCGGCGTTGTTGATCTCGATGTCGGCATAGCCGCGCAGGGTTTCGTAGAGGGTTTTGTTCTGGGCGACGAAAAGGCGGTTTTCGGTGCGGCCGTTCTGGTTCATGCGGCGGCGGAAGACCAGCGTATAGACGAGCGACAGCGGCACGAAGACGACAACGGCCAGCAGCACCAGCCGGGGGTCGTACCACAGCAGGGTCGCTGCGATGAACAGCAGCAGGATGGCTTCCGTGACGATGTTGAACAGCAGGCCAAGGATGCCGTCCGTGAACCGGATGCAGACGCCGTTGATGTCGTTGATCAGGTCGGAGGTGTGGTGCTGGCGGATGAAGAGCAGCCCGCGCGAGAGATAGGTGTCGAACATGCGGGTCGAGTAGTAGCGGTAGAGTCCCATCAGGTAGCGGTACACGCGGTCCGAGATCCAGACGGTCAGCAGGCTCTTCAGCACGATGAATCCGATGACGATGGCGCATACGGCCATGACGAACCGGTCGAACGACGCGAAGGCGGCCGCCTCGTAGAACCAGCCCAGTACGGGCGTGTGCAGCGCGGTGGCCTCATCCAGTACCACCAGCAGCAGCGGCACCAGCGCCGCGACGCCCGCAAAGTCGAGCAGCGCCAGGGCGATCGTGGCGACGATCACCCCGATGGCGCCCCTGCGACGCTCGCGCGGAATGAGGCTCAGGATCTTCCGGAGCGGTAGTCGGGTCGTATCGTGGGTGGTATTCAAGGCGTTTTGTACTTTGGATTATGAAAATTGCGGTATCAGCGGCGCGGGCGGAGCAGTTTTGGGAAGAGTTTGCGGAAGCGCACCAACTGGGTGGTGATGCTGCCTCCGGCGATAATCAGCGTCACGGCAAGGATAATCATCAGGATGCCGAGTACCAGCCGCGGCGTCAGCGATTCGCCGAACAGCGTGACGCCGAAAATGACGGCCGTAACGGGTTCGAGTGCGCCGAGGATGGCGGTCGGTGTCGAGCCGATATACTGAATGGCCTGCGTGGTGCAGATAAAGGAGACGGCGGTCGGCAGGGCGGCCAGCGCGATCAGGTTGCCCCACTGGTACCAGCGGGCGGGCAGGGTGAGGTCGGTGCCGAAGCGGCTGCGCACCAGAAACAGGATGAATCCGAAGACCAGCACGTAGAAGGTCAGCTGTACGGTGGCCATCTGTTTCAGCGACGACTGGTTCACCCCCACGATATAGATGGAGTAGGCGAGTGCGGAGACCATGACCAGGATGATGCCGGTCATGCTGAGCGTTGCGCCGTCTTCGCCCTGGTAGAGCAGGCCGATGCCGCCCAGGGCGAACAGGATGCAGACAACCGTCTGGAGGGTGATCTTCTCCTTGAAAAAGACGGCCATGATGAGGGCGACCATGATCGGGTAGACGAACAGCAGTGTCGAGGCGATGCCGGCCTCCATGTAGTGGTAGCTCTGGAACAGGGTCAGGGAGGAGAGGGCGACGAGCAGTCCCATGACGACGAGCGGAACCACCTCCCGGCGGGCGATGCGGAATGTGCGGCCGCGCGTTTTGATCATGATGCCCAGGATGACGATCGCAAACAGGTAGCGGAAAAACAGCACGGAATCCGAATCCATGCCGGCTTTGTAGAGCGGCAGGGCGAACAGCGGATTCATGCCGTACGTGGCGGCTGCGACAGCCCCCAGCAGATAACCTTTGGCTTTGGCATTCATGGAGACGGTTGTTGTTACGCGAATGTTGGTGCAAAGGTAATGTTTCCCCCGTTCCGAAAATCGGAAGGGGATTGAAAAAAGGTGGGCTGCCGCTTCCGGACTGCGGTGTGCCGCGCCGTCAGGGGTTGAGGTCGTAGATCGTTTCGATCCGTTCGGTGATGTGGTCGATCAGTTGGAATTCGGGGCTGAAATCGGCGTCGTTGCCGAAGAAACTGTTGGCCAGGAAGACAATGTTGCGGAGCGAATCGTAGCGCATGGAGATCTGCCAGAATTCCCGCCAGTCGGTGGTTTGCTGGGTCCAACTCTGGTCGGTGAACATCAGGTGGTTCGTCTTGATGTCATAGTATTGCCGGAGCGACGACTCGACGATCTGGAGTACCTCGTAGCATTTCAGAATATTTGTAGCCAGCTGCTTGTCCTTGATCGAAGGAAACAGTCCCGACAGCTTGAACATCTCCAGCGCGTCGTAGTTGAAGTTGGGCGATTCGATCTGGTAGAGAACCGAGCCGTAATATGCCAGCGTATCCAGCGAGGCGTGTTCCAGATCGTTTATGTGGGCGAGCAGGTAGCGCGAGGACTGCTGTTCGACGTTGATCTGGTCGCGGTAGAGCGACAGCAGGGTGGCGTTGTCGTGCAGTTCGGTCAGCACCAGCTGCATCTGGTTGCGGACATCGTTTGCCTTGCGCTGCCGGTCGAGCAGCCCGTTGCCCGCAAAGGTGATGATGATGCCCAGCGTGACGATCGACAGGTTGCACAGGTAGTCGCCGATGTGCCAGTTGCGGGGCAGGCTGAAGTAGCGGCGGAAATTGCGGTCCTCTTCCCGGGGGTGCGACGGTGTGCGGACAGCCTTGTCTTGGCGTGAGGCGTTCCGAGGTGTTTTGTCCGGCCGGTGGCCGGTCTTATGGGCAGTATTCATGGCGTGGAATGCGGAACTTGTGTTTGTCTTTTTGCAAAAGTAGCAAAAATGCGTACCCGAGTGGCAGAGACGGTCGGAAAAGGCAGACGAAACAAAAAGACCTTCCGTTCGCCGGAGGCGCGGAAGGTCTTTCATCTTGTGTTGCGAATAGCGAAACGGAGCGGCGGGACGGTTATTCGCCGTCGTGTGTCGTGGTGCCGCGTCGGGTGTATCTGCCGTTCCGCCGGCGGATCGCCGAAGAGATGCCGTTGAACAAGCCTTTCCCGAAGTAGCGAACCATGCTCTGTGCGGAATCGACCAGACTGACGCCATAGGTGAGTACCGTACGCAACGAGAACGTTTCCATGGCCTCGCGATAATGGTTCGCCGCCCGACGCTCGCTGCGGAGCAATCTGCGGGAGATCTGTTGTTTGGTCGCCTGCAACTCCTTCATGGAGCGGATGGCGGCCAGTTGCTTGTTGTCAAAAGTCTTCATCGTCGTCCTCCTCCAAATTCGGTTCGTTATCAAAGAACATGCGGCTGAAGGTGCGTACCATGCTGTTTACGAAGAGCCGTTTGCGTAGCAGGTAGAAGATCAGCGCAATAATCAGATAGGCACCGCCTACGATGACGAACGCCCACATCAGCGATCCGATGCAGTCCGCTACGGCTGCTACCACTGCGCCTGTCAGCGTCAGTATGGCCAGCAGCAACAGCAGCAGAAAGGCTGCGATGACGATCGCCCTGCCGCAGAAAATGGAAAGATTTTCAACGGCGTTGAGCTTGGTGCGTTTGATGCGCAGGTCGATATACCGTTTGATGTCCTGAAAAAGCTCGTCCATGGGTTTTTCGGCTTAGCGGGTTATTCCTCGGTCGGAGTGCCTTTGGCGCAGTCACACAGACCGGCTTTGATTCCGGCAACTTCGTCGTTTACGTAATCGCGTACCTGAGCGGCGCTTTCGCGAATCTGGTTCATGCCGCGCGTTACGGTATCTTTGACCTGGGCTTTGGTGCGTTCTACAAATTCGCCGGCCTCTTCGAGTTCGTCATCTACGAAGTCGCGGATCTGTCTGCGGGTTTTACGACCGCTCTGGGGAGCGTACAGTAAAGCTACGATGCTGCCTGCCATTGCACCCAACAGGAAAGCTGCTACATGAGATGTTTTCATAGTGTTGGTTGTTTAGGTAATTGGGGTTTGACGTTTGTGTGCGGGGGTAGTTGCGTCAGGCAATTTTGTGATGCAGAATGACCTCGACATTGCCCTTGATGGCTCGCGAATAGGGGCAGAAGTCGTGGGTAGCTTTCATCAGTTCGTCGGCATGCTGGTTGGAGATGCCTTTCGGGAAAACACCCGTGATCTCAACGTGGAGACGGAAGCCTTCGCCACTGGGGTGACGGCACAGACTCGTGGCAACCGTGATCTCGACGCCGTCGGCATTCAGTTTCTTGCGTCGTGCGATCAGTTCGAGGCCCGAAGCGAAACAAGCCGCATAACCGGCCGAGAAGAGTTGTTCGGGATTGGTGTAACCCTCTTCACCGCCCAATTCTTTGGGCATTTTGAGATCCAGATCCAGAATATGGTCCGATGAGGCCACATGTCCGTTGCGTCCGCCCTTGGTAGTCGCAACTGCCGTATATAATTTCTCCATTGTAAAATGGTTTTAAAGGTTCTGCGTTTTGTTAAATTCTCTTTAAAAAGAACGCGCAAATATCTTGCCAGAGTGTCCGATCCGGCAAAATAATCGGCATTTTCGGCAAAAAAGCGGACAAAAAACGACCGGATGGCAGTCGTTGGTGTCATCCGGTCGTAGCGATATGCCGTATGCTGCTTCCCGTTACGGAATGATGCGTGTGCCGCAACCCGGTTTGCCCAGCTGCGTGGCATCGGTAATGACGCATTCCTTGCCTCCGTTGCGCACGAAGAACAGTGCCGCTTTCACCTTCGGGAGCATCGAGCCTTCCGAGAACTGTTTCTCGGCGATGTAGCGCTCCGCTTCGGCCACGGTAATCACGTCCAGTGCCTTTTCGTCGGGCTTGCGGAAATTGACATAGACTTTGGGTACGTCGGTCAGGATGTAGAACTCGTCTGCGCCGATCGTCACGGCCGTCAGGGCCGAGGCGAGGTCCTTGTCGATAACGGCTTCCACGCCGACCAGGTTCTGGCCGTCGCGATAGACGGGAATGCCGCCGCCTCCGGCCGTGATGACGATGTTGCCCTCGGCAGCCAGCCGTTTCACGATATCGACGTTGATGATCTCCAGCGGTACGGGCGAAGCGACCACCTTGCGCCAGCCGTTGCCTTTCGGGTCTTCGCGGTAGATCGAGCCGTCGGTCGCTGCAAAAATGTCGGCCTGCTCTTTGGTATAGTAGGGGCCGATCGGTTTGGTCGGGTTGGCGAAACGTTCGTCGTTGCGGTCCACGACGACTTCGGTCACCATCGTGATGACATTGCGCTTGTTGGATGCTGCGGCCAGACAGTTGCGGAGCGTCTGCTCGATCATGTAGCCGATCGAACCCTGCGTCTCGGCGACGCAGAAGTCCATAGGCATGACTTCCAGTGCGTATGTTTTGTGACCCGCGTCGTGCTGCAGCAGTACGTTGCCCACCTGCGGGCCGTTGCCGTGACCGATCACGAGGTTGTAGTTCTGCGAAATGAGCTGCATCAACGCATTACAGGTTTCCTGTACGTTTTGCAACTGTTCGGTATAGGTGCCTTTTTGGCCGCTGCGTAACAAGGCATTGCCGCCCAGGGCGACTACTGCAAGTTTCGTCATGGATTCTATCTGAGGTGTATTATCTGTAAGTTAGTACCGGATCCTGTTCGGCTCCGGCGCACGCAAAAGTAACGAAAAGGTCTCAAAAAACAAATAGTTACTTACAAACAGGAGGTTATTCGCTCCGGTTGGCTCCGGTTTGTAGTTCCGGCATGCGGGAAGGCGGTCAGTCGGCCAGCCGTCTCAGCTGTTCGGCCAGCAGCGGCAGGCCTTCGGCTCCGTTCTTCCGGATGTGCTGGCGCAGGTTACCGATGCCGTGCGTGTCGGGGTTGCCCGGATCCACCAGGTAGATCGGCGTCTGCGGCGACACGTAACGCACCAGTGAGGCGGCCGGATAGACGGCCAGCGAGGTGCCGGCCACGATCATCAGGTCGGCGCGCGAGGCGATGCGGGCGGCCTCCTCGAACATCGGCACCGCCTCGCCGAAGAAGACCACGAAGGGGCGTGCCAGCGAACCGTCCGGAGCGCGCTCGTCGAGTTTCTGCTCCCACCCTTCGATCGGGAAGGTGAGGGTTTCGTTTACCGAGCTGCGGAGTTTGCGCAGTTCGCCGTGCAGGTGGGTGACGCGGTGGCTGCCGGCGCGTTCGTGCAGGTCGTCGATGTTCTGGGTGATGACCTCCACGTCGAAATACTCCTCAAGGGAGGCGATGGCGTAGTGTCCGGCATTGGGACGGGTTTCGAGCAGCTCTTTGCGCCGTTTGTTGTAGAATTCGATTACCAGGGCGCGGTTGCGTTCCAGCGCTTCCGGTGTGCAGACATCTTCGATCCGGTATTTGGCCCACAGACCGTCCGCATCGCGGAAGGTGGCGATGCCGCTGTCGGCGCTGACGCCGGCTCCGGTGAAGACGACCAGTTTCTTTTTGCTCATGATGTTTGTGCGGATAAAAGGGAAATGACGCACGGCCGGATGGAGCCGTACCATCTTACAAAGGTAGGAAAAATCGCGTTCGGTTGCCCGCCCGCCGCACGGTTTGCGTCCGGTGTTTCCTCCGTCCGGCGGCAAGCCCCAGCCGTCAGCAGGCAGTTGCGGCGGAGTGTAAAAAGCAAACAGGACACGACCATGGGGTGTGTCCTGTTTGTAGGAACGTCGCGGAGCGAGGTTTATTTCTGCGGCTGCTGCAGTTCGCCCGGATCCTTCATGATCATGCTCTTGTCGACGCGGATGTGTACGTTGTTGTCGATTTCGAGCAGCACGTAGGTTTCCTTCACTTCTTTGATTTTGCCGTAGATGCCGCCGGCGGTGATGACCTTCTGGCCTGCCTCCAGCGAGTTGCGGAAGTTGTTCAGCTCTTTCTGACGCTTCTGCTGCGGACGGATCATGAAGAAGTACATCACCACGAAGATCAGTACCATCATGAGGATAAAACTGAGGCTGCCGCCTTGAGCCTGCGGTGCAGCTGCGAGATAATTCATGCTTAAAAAGTTCATTGTCGTGATCAAAATTTTGGTGTTGAGACTTGCAAATATACTTTTTTTATGCGGAATTCCAAGTGCCGCCCCGTTTTTTGTTATCTGACTTCGGCCTCCAGGAAAAAGACCAGCGGCCGTGTGTCGAGCGAGGTGAGGATCCGCACCTCCTTCAGAATGTAGCCGTAGTAGCCGCGCGAGTCGAACGACACGCTCAGGGCGGTCGAGTCGCCTGCCTGCAGGGGAATGCCTGCACATTCGGTGGCGATGCAGCCGCAGTCCGAATCGACGTCGGCGATGACGAAGGGGCGGCTGCCCGTATTCTTGACGATGAAGTCGCGCACCACCCGTTCGCCGTGGCGGAGCGTGCCGAAGCGGAAGGTGTCGGCAACGCCCTTGCGGAGCGTTTCGTCGGAGATGGCCAGCACCTCACCGCGCAGACGGGTGGGGGTGGCTTTCGGGCGGCATGCGAAACCGCAGCCGGCCAAGCCGAGCAGCAGGAGCAGTCCGAGGAGGCGACGCGGTGCGGAGATCATGAGCGGGGTGTTGGACCGGTTATTCGAGCAGTCCGCGGCCGCTCTTGTTGATGCGGCCTTCGGCGCGCAGTGCTTCCACGATCTTGTCCAGCACGCCGTTGATGAAGAGGCTGCTGCCAGGGGTGCTGTAATATTTGGCCAGTTCGATGTATTCGTCCATTGTCACCTTCACCGGAATCGACTCGAAGCCGGTCAGCTCGGCGATGGCGCAGGCCAGAATCACGTTGTCGAGAAAAGCGATGCGTTCCACGTCCCAGTTGGTGATGAACTTTTCGATATATTCCTGGTATTCGGAGAAGTGCATCACCGTTTTGCGGAACAGCTCCTTGGTGAAGGCGAGGTCGTCCTCGCTTTTGTATTCGCGGCGCAGGGGCAGGTCGTTGTCGTCGGGACGGCAGCCTTCGAGGGTCCGGACCACCATGATCAAGGCGAAGTTTACGTCGTCGCACCATTGGATCGACTGCTCCTCGACAACCGTTTCGAGCATGTCGTTGTTCTGAGCCGTCTCGATGAAGAAGTCGGACACCAGCGTGCGGTCGGCATTGTATGTGGTGGCCGGCGCCGCCATGTAGCGTTTGTAGTATTCGCTTTCGATCATCAGACCGTAGAGGTGTTTGATGAGTTCCGGATACTGTGACCAGCCCAGCCCCTGTTTGCTGAGTTTGGCGTTCAGCCCTTCGCTTCGCTCGATCTGGTCGATGACGGCGTTCTCGACAAACCGCAGGTTCGGGTGCAGGTCGGCGTAGGTGGGCAGTTTCTTGTTGCGGGCCAGTTCGATCCGCTCGGACGCATAGTTGCGCACATCGACGATCAGGCGGAGCATCTGGAAGTAGAGATCATACGACTTGTCGATGCTGCTGATCAGGTTTTTCTCGGAGGCGACCAGTGAATCGCTCTCGGATTTGAAGTGGGCATAGAGTGCCTTGATGACTTTGATGCGTAAGAACCTGCGGCTGAACATAGCTGTTTCTGATTTTGATTCGGCCTGCAAAGATAGCGATAAAAACCTTGTCTTGGCGCGTTTCGGCCGTTTCGGCGCAGATTCTTTCCCGCGCGCGGAAGTTGCGGTGCGTCGGTTGCTCCATTTTGGTGTTTATTGTTTTATTTATATGTAATTATTGTGTGTTATATAAAATATATGTATATTGTGCCTGAAGGCGTGGAACGCCTTTGCATGTTTAATTCAAACCGATGAGACAATGAGAAAATTCTACTGTATGATGTGGCGGATCGGACTTCCCGTTGCAGGCGCTTTGCTGTTGGCAGCCTGTCAGAAGCAGGAGGAGGTTGCTCCGCCGCGCGAAAAAGTTACCCTGACAGCCGTAGCCGGGCAGACCCGCACCTCGTTGGGCAGCGATGATTCCGTGTTGTGGAGTGCTGATGATACTTTTTATCTGTTCGGTGACGGCGGTGAATCTCAGTCGTTTGCGCTGATTGACGGCGCAGGTTCTGCGACAGCGTCGTTTGAAGGTTACCTGCCTGCAGGGGAAGTGTTCTGTGCCATCTATCCGGCCGAACTCTGTGCGGGTACCGACAATGGCTGGCAGCAGCGGGTGCAGCTGCCCAGAGAACAGCATTATGTACCCGGTACGTTTGACGACAAACTCAATCCGATGGTGGCTTACGCCTCCGGCGATTTTTCGCAGCTCAATTTCCGCCATATGTGCGGTATCTTGGAACTGCGGATTACCGGCGAGGGGACGCTGGCGTCAGTAACGCTGTCGTCCAGCCAGGCGATGTCCGGCACGCTCCTGGTGCCGATGTGGACGGAGGAGACCGTTGAGGTGGTCGCTTCGGATCAGGGAGTGACAATGACCGGAATCAACGAGACGTTGTCCTCCGAACCCCTTTCGCTCTATTTCGTGGTTCCGGCCGGCATGTACGAGGCGCTGACCGTGACGATGACCGATGCGTCGGGGGCGGTAGTCGTGAAGACGGCGACGGATCCTGTGCAGGTCGAGCGTGCTGCCATTACGCCGGTCGAAGGTCTTGTCTTTGAACAGGCGGCAGCCGAGACGGTGACGGTGAACATGACGATCGACACGGCACAAAGCGATTGGAAAACGACTTGTGTGAACTACGAACTGGTCGGTGATGTTGTAGCGACCGATTTTCTGGCCTGTTTCTTGTCGCAGGAAGACGTGGACGCGAATCTGGCTGCCGGCATCGACTTGGATGCCATTTTGACTGCTACTGGACAAGTGATTGTCTTTGAGAATAATATGAAAGTTTTGAAGTGGGCGACAGAAGCCGGTACCCCGCAGTGTTTCCTGGCCGGTGCGCTACTGAACGGTGAGTTGGTAGGCACAGTGTCGCGTTTGGACTACACGACGCCGGAAATGCCGGTCGATCCGTCGATCACATTTGATCCGGAGTGGACCGTAGGCGATACGTTTTTTTCCTGGACCTCGACGGTAACCGGTGCGACGCGATATCACATCATGCTCGGCATGGGGCCGATATGGGGTGAGCTTACCGATAGCGAGGTGCTGACGCAGTTGATGATAAATGATCCTGATGGCCATGAACTGGATGGGGAGACGTTCGTTTATGTGTTCGACGATTTGCTGCCTGAGACGGAATATGAGTTGTTGCTGTTGTTTGAGAGTCCCAATGGAAACAGTCAGCTCTACCGTTATCCGTTTACGACCCTGGCGCTCCAGGAGGGAGACGATACGGCCGAGTACCGCCAGTTCATCGGTATGTGGACGATGCAGTACGACGACCTGATGGGCTGGGGCAACGAGCCGGTGACGGTGACGGTCGAACAGGCCACCGTCGGCCGCACGTACCGGGTGTCCGGCATGATGGGTGAGACGGCTGATCTGTACGGCGTGGATGATACGATCGAAGCATGGTTTGAGGATGGTCAGCTTGTTCTCAGAGGGGCAACGCTGGTAGCCGACGCCGGTTCCTCGTTTGAATTTGTTGCTTTCTATCCGTTCGGAGCGAGCGTGGATATGTATGACCCGACGGGGCAATACATCGGAACGTATGCGGACGGCACGGTGACGTTTGCCAACAGCGTGGCGACGAACCTCAATGCTTGCGGTTTCATTACGTTCGTTGACGATTATGTGTCGTACGGCAGCAATGTTTATGGCAACGTGGTCTGGACCCGCGAACAGGGGCATGCGGCTGTTGTTGAGCCGTTCGTCCGTAATCCGGAGGTCGATCCGGTTTGGAAGTAATCCCTGATGCGGAAACACGTCGGTTCGCAAGACGTGCCGCAGATTCCATTTGCATGACGGAGGAGCCAAAGCTCCTCCGTCTTTGTTTGCAGGGAGTGGGGCGGTCGCAGCGGAGGAGGGGAGCTGTTGTGCGGCGTTGTGCGACGATGGCGCGGCGAAGTACGGGGGCTGTGCTGCATGTCCGGGCGGCGGGCGATCCGCCTTTCTCCGCATCTCCAAACGCCATCAAGAATGCGTTGAACGGCGCGGCAAGCCTTCGTCCGGATACGGATCTTGAAAGGGCTTAGGCGCATGCCGCCGGCTGTTGGCGAAGCGTTCGGTGCGGTGGGTGCAGCGAAGTGTAGTGACGTGCGG
Organism: uncultured Rikenellaceae bacterium; assembly: GCA_949287525.1. Classification (GTDB taxonomy): domain Bacteria; phylum Bacteroidota; class Bacteroidia; order Bacteroidales; family Rikenellaceae; genus Tidjanibacter. Next base: position 19,303 of record CASEGL010000005.1, on the reverse strand, counting down.
AGTGTGGCGGCGAAGGCGAAGTGCCGGGGTGCGGCGGGCATAAAAAAACGTTCCGCAGGTGCGAATCCTGCGGAACGTTTTTTTGGAATGCGTCGCCGTGCGGCTTAGGCCTTGCCTGCGCTGCCGAGGACGTTTTCGCATTTGTGTTTGTAGAGTTCCTTCAACCAGTCGCGAGCCGGACCGAGGTATTTGCGCGGGTCGAACTCGGCCGGTTTGGTGGCCAGCACTTCGCGTACGGCAGCCGTCATGGCCAAACGGCCGTCGCTGTCGATGTTGATCTTGCAGACGGCACTCTTGGAGGCTTTGCGCAGCTGGTCTTCCGGAATGCCGATGGCGTCCTTCACGGCGCCGCCGTACTTGTTGATGATCTCCACGAACTTCTGCGGTACCGACGAGGAGCCGTGCAGCACGATCGGGAAGCCGGGCAGGCGTTTCTCGACCTCTTCGAGGATGTCGAAACGCAAGGGCGGGGGAACCAGCACGCCTTCGGCGTTGCGGGTACACTGCTCGGGACGGAACTTGTTGGCTCCGTGCGAGGTGCCGATCGAAATGGCCAGCGAATCGACGCCGGTCTTGGTTACGAAATCGATCACCTGATCGGGTTCCGTGTAGGTGTGGTGTTCGGCTGCGACCTCATCCTCGATGCCGGCCAGCACGCCGAGTTCGCCCTCGACCGTCACGTCGAACTGGTGGGCGTACTCCACGACTTTGCGGGTGAGCGCCACGTTCTCCTCGTAGGGCAGGTGGCTGCCGTCGATCATCACCGACGAGAAGCCCATGTCGATGCACGACTTGCACAATTCGAACGTATCTCCGTGGTCGAGATGCAGGCAGATCGGAATGTTGCGACCCAGCTCTTTGGCGTAGGCGACGGCGCCTTCGGCCATGTAGCGCAACAGCGTCTGGTTGGCGTATTTGCGGGCGCCGCTCGATACCTGGAGGATGACGGGAGAAGCACTCTCGACACAAGCCTGGATGATGGCCTGCAGCTGCTCCATGTTGTTGAAGTTGAATGCCGGAATGGCATAGTGACCGGCCATGGCTTTCTCGAACATCTCCCGGGTATTGACGAGTCCGAGGTCTTTGTAAGATACCATAATCAAATCGGTTTTTAGGTAGATTGTGGATGTATTTGTAAACGATTGTTTCCGTTTCGTCGCAACGGGCGAAAACCCTTTCGACACATCGCACCGGCGAGCGGGGGAGGGCATCGTCGCTTTTTTGCTGTTATTCGGATAACATTATCTGAAATAATTGCTAATTTTGCCGTTCAGTACATCAAAGATAACAAAAACATCGAAGCCTGACAAGAGATCGACGGGGATTTTTTGCCCGTCCCGTCCGGTCGGGTTTCGCCAAACCATAAAAACACAAAGCGATGTCGGAATTCAAGTATCAGGAACCGTTCCCGCTGGGAAAAGATGAAACGAAGTACAGACTGCTCACCAAGGAGTATGTGAGTGTCGAGGAGTGTTGCGGCCGCCGCATCCTGCGCGTTGATCCGCGCGGTCTGGAGCTGCTTTCGCGCGAGGCGTTCGCCGACGTCTCCTTCTATCTGCGGCCGGCTCATCTGCAGAAACTGGCCAACATCCTGAAGGATGACGAGGCAACCGACAACGACAAGTTCGTGGCCTACACGATGCTGATGAACCAGGTCGTGGCAGCTCAGGGCGAGCTGCCGACCTGTCAGGATACCGGTACGGCCATCGCCATCTGCAAGAAGGGCGAGGATGTCTATACGGGTGCCAACGACGCCGAGGCCATTACGAAGGGCGTGTGGGAGACCTACCGCGACCGCAACCTGCGCTACTCGATGGTCGTTCCCTTTACCATGACCGACGAGAAGAACAGCGGAAACAACCTGCCTGCCCAGGTAGACATCTATGCCGAACAGGGCAACGAGTATAAGTTCCTCTTCATTACGAAGGGCGGCGGCTCGGCCAACAAAACCTTCCTCTACCAGCAGACCAAGGCGCTGCTCAACGAGGCCTCGCTGACCAGGTTCATCAAGGAGAAAATCAAGGATCTGGGTACGTCGGCCTGCCCGCCCTACCACCTGGCCGTTGTCATCGGCGGCACCTCCGCCGAGGCCAACCTTACTGCCGTGAAGAAGGCGTCGGCCGGTTACTTCGACGCCCTGCCCACCAGCGGCAACGAAGGCGGCCGCGCCTTCCGTGATCTGGAGTGGGAGGAGAAGGTGCTGAAGATCTGCCGCGAGAGCGGTGTCGGCGCCCAGTTCGGCGGCAAGTACCTCGTACACGACGTGCGCGTGATCCGCATGCCGCGCCACGCCGCTTCCTGTCCGGTGGGCATCGGCGTGAGCTGCTCGGCCGACCGCAACATCAAGGCCAAGATCACCGAGGAGGGTATTTTCCTCGAGGAACTGGAGCGTCATCCCGAACGTTTCCTGCCGGCCGAGGCGCCGATCATGAAACCCGCCGTGGAGATCGACCTCGACGAAGGCATGGACAAGGTGCTGAAGACCCTGTCACAGTATCCGATCAAGACCCGTCTGAACATCAAGGGTACGCTGATCGTGGCGCGCGACATCGCCCACGCCCGCATCAAACAGATGATCGACGAGGGCAAGCCGATGCCGGAGTACATGAAGAAACACCCCGTCTACTATGCCGGTCCGGCCAAGACGCCGCAGGGCATGGCTTCGGGCAGCTTCGGCCCGACGACAGCCGGCCGAATGGACCCCTACGTGGATCTGTTCCAGAGCATGGGCGGTTCGATGGTGATGGTGGCCAAGGGCAACCGTTCGCAGGAGGTGACCGACGCCTGCCGCAAGCACGGCGGCTTCTACCTCGGCTCGATCGGCGGTCCGGCAGCCATCCTGGCTAAGGAGAGCATCAAGAGTGTCGAGGTGGTCGATTTCCCCGAACTGGGCATGGAGGCTGTCCGCAAGATCTACGTGGAGAACTTCCCCGCCTTCATCATCGTGGACGACAAGGGCAACGACTTCTTCGCCGACTTCAAACATTAGCGGTCGCGCGACAGGCTGCAACATGCAAGGGCAGGGCTTTCGGGCCGCTGCCCTTGCGCGTTTGTCGGCAGCAGGCACTCCGCGGTGCGGGATGGGCGGTCGGCTGGATGTTCCGAGTCTTTTGTCTGCCGAACAGGGGCGGCAAATGGCGAAAATGCGTATTTTTGTCCGCCAAAACACTAAATGCGATTTCCGAGCGTTATTGCCAATAGCCGTTCGGCCAGACAAGGGAGGAGTGACTCGCCGGTGCTTGCAGGGACGGTGCGATCGGAAGGCGGTGACAATCAATGTATTATATATGAACGGATACCTCAGAAGGATGGTTCTGCTGGCGGTGCTGTCGATTTTACCGGCGATGGCATGGGCGCAGCAGGTTTCGTTTGACGTTAATGCTCCCCGTGTAGTTGCAGTAGGGGAAATTTTCCGTGTCGAATATGTGGTCGATGCCGAACCGGATGGCTTCGATGCTCCGGCATTCGAGGGCATCGACGTGCTGGCAGGGCCGACCCTGTCGACCAGCAAATCCATTTCGATTGTCAACGGCAACATGACCCAGGAGACGCGGTACACCTATACCTATGTCTTGCAGGGAAACAGCGAAGGAGAAATCGCTATTCCGGCTGCCAGCGTCACGGTGAAGGGCAAAAACTACAAGGCAGGACCCCTGCAGATCAAGGTGCTGAACGAAACGGACGGAAGTGCTGCCCAGCGTGCCGTTCCGGCGGTCGGCGGACAACCGTCCGATCGGGCGGTACTCGCTCCCGACGACATTGTCATGCGGGCGGAGGTCGACAAACACACCGTATATAAGGGAGAGCCGGTGCGGGTGACCTATAAACTCTACCGGCGTGTGCCGCTGAATCTGGAGAATGCGAAGTTCCCGTCGTACGACGGTTTCTGGGTGCAGCAGTTGAATGTGGACGGCTATGCGCCCCAGCGCGAGGAGCTGAACGGCAAGATCTATGACACCCATGTCATCCGCGAGGATCTGCTGTTCCCGCAGCAGGCCGGTACGCTGACGATCGATCCGCTGGAGTTGAGCGTCGTGGCCCAGATCGTGATGCAGTCACGCCGCCAGTCGCTGATCGACGACTTCTTCGGCGGCCCCAACATTCAGGAGGTGCGCCGCAGGGTAGCTTCCAAACCGGTGACCATTACGGTGCGCGACCTGCCGGCCGGCGCTCCGTCGAGCTTTTCGGGCGCCGTGGGCGATTTCTCGCTGGAGATGCTGGCGCCGCCCGCCCAGGTGGCGGCCAACTCGGCCTTCACGCTGAACCTGAAGCTCTCCGGAAGCGGCAACCTGCCGCAGGTGCAGGCGCCGAAGATCGAACTGCCCGCTTCGTTCGAGCAGTATAATGTCAAGACGACCGAAAGCCTGAACAATACGGCCCGGGGTATCTACGGCTACCGCCAGTTCGAGTATCCGGCCATTGCCCGCGTGGCCGGCGAATACGAGCTGCCGGCGGTGGAGTTTACCTATTTCAATCCCCGGCTGAAAACCTACGAGACGGTGCATACCCAGCCCGTGAAGCTGACTGTCCTGCGCGATTCGACGACGGTAGCCGGCAGCGGTCCCGTGTTGGGCGGCATTTCCAAGGAGGATATCCAGATCCTCGGCAGGGATATCCGATTCATCCATCTGGACGACCCCCGGCTGAAGAAAACCGACCGGCTGTTCTTTGCCAGCGGCTGGTATTTCCTCGGCGTAGCCGTTTTGCTGGCGGCTTTTGTGGGTGCATTCGTATGGTTGCGGAAGCTGCTGCGGGATCGGAACAACAGCGTGCTGGTGAAGGGCAAACGGGCCAACAAGGTGGCGCTGCTGCGCTTCCGTGCGGCGGAGAGGCACATGAACGGTGACAATCCGCGCGGCTTCTACGAAGAGATGCTGAAGGCGCTGTGGGGGTACATGGGCGATAAGCTCAACATTCCCGCATCGAACCTGACCAAGGAGAACGTGCGTGACGAATTGCTCAAGCGCGGCATCTCGGCGGAAACGGCGCAGCGTTACATCGACATTATCGGCGAGTGCGAGTATGCCCAGTATGCGCCTGCCGTGACAGGGCGGATGAACGAACTCTATGCCGCCGGCGTGGAGATCGTCTCGAAATTGGAAGGTATAATCGGTAAATGATGGAGGAGAGCGGACGATGAAAAAGCTGATCGTTTTATTCGGAGTATGGATGGCGGTGTGCGGCGGTGTGCCTGCCGCAGCGGCGCAGGAGCAGGCGATCGACATCCGGCAGCTCTGGGAGCAGGCCAATACCGCCTATATCAACGGCGACTACCGCGGCGCGGCCGAGCAGTACGAACAACTCGTGGCGCAGGGCTATGTGGGCGACAGGCTCTTCTACAACCTGGGCAACGCCTATTTCAAGTCGGGCGAACTGGGTCGGTCGATCCTGAACTACAACAAGGCGCTGAAACTGCGCCCGTATGATCGCGACATCGCCTATAATCTGTCGGTAGCCAACACGCAGGTGAAGGACAAGATTGATGAAATACCCGAATTTTTCCTTTCGCGCTGGGTGCAGGCATGGCGCTCCTCGCTCGACAGCAATGCGTGGGCCGTCGTGTCGCTGGTTCTGCTGGCGCTGACGCTGGCCGGTGTGCTGCTGTTCCTGCTGACCGACCGGACCGGATGGCGGCGGACAGGCTTCTTTGCCGGAGTTTGCTTCGGTGTGTTCTTTGTGGTGACGGTTGTGTTCGCCGCCGTGGAGCGCAGGGAACTGACGGATGCCTCGGAGGCTATCGTGCTGGCTCAGGCGGCCTCGGTCAAGAGTTCGCCCAAAGCGGGGGGCAGCGATATTTTCTTGATTCACGAGGGAACCAAGGTGACGATCCTTTCCGAATACGACGGCTGGACGGAGATCATGATCGCCGACGGCAACAAGGGATGGGTGACGTCCGATACGGTGGCGGCAATCGCCTATTGAAAAAGCCTGCAGACGGAGAAGGCAAGATACGTGTAACCGGTTATTGTTTGCGTCATGTCGAAACTGTTGGATGATGTGGTGGGCGAGTTGTCCCGCCTGCCCGGCATAGGGCGGAGAACGGCACTGCGGCTGTCGATGCACCTGCTGCGCATGGACACCGAGGAGGTGCTGCGCATGGCGCAGTCCATGAGCGACTTCCGGAGCCGGATCCGTTACTGCGCGCGTTGCAACAACCTCTCCGACGAGGAGATCTGTCCGATCTGCGCCGACCCTTCGCGCGACCGCTCGGTCGTCTGTGTGGTCGAACAGGTGGGGGATGTACTCTCCATAGAGAATACGCGGCAGTACAACGGGCTGTATCACGTTCTCGGCGGCGTCATATCGCCCATGCAGGGCGTTGCGCCCTCCGATCTGAAGATCGACCTGCTGCTTGACAACATTGCGCGCGGCGGCATACGGGAGGTGATCCTGGCGCTCGGCACGACCGTCGAGGGGGAGACCACGCTCTTCTACCTGACCCGCCGGCTGGAGCAGTTCCCCGACGTGAAGGTCTCCAGTATTGCGCGCGGCATCGGGTTCGGTGACGAGATCGAGTATGCCGACGAGCTGACCATCGCCCACGCCCTGCACAACCGGACCCCGATACGCAGAGGGTGACGGTGCGGTACGCCGAGCGGACAAGAAACGGCAGCGGCGACATGGGAATCTTCCCGTGTCGCCGCTGTACGTATGTTTAGGGGTGGCTACCGGTTGGCCGGATCGGCCTCAACCGGTTTGTCGAGCTGCTCGAAAACGGCCTTGATCTTGTTGTCCACGAAGAGGTAGAGGTGCGTCTCGTCGAGCTGGTAGAGATGCACGGCGTCGAACATGCGGAAGAACTGCGTCTCGAAATCCATGTCGGGGCAGGCCATCATGGTCGAGGCTACCGGTCCGATCTTGATGCTGCCGCCCGCGTCCTTCACTTCGTAGGGGCCGAAGAAGCGGTTGCATTCGCCGATGCCCGTAACGGTGCCGTCGGTGCCGAAAGTGAGTTCGTAACGGTCGGGCAGTTCGACCGCTTTGCCGTCGAACTGGGTCAGATGCCATACGACATTCTGGATGGGGCGCGTGGCGGCTTCGCGGCTTTTGCGGCATTTCTGGCAGCAGCCGGTCAGCAGCAGTCCGGTCAGGATGACGCCCGTGGCGATAAGGATACTGCGTTTCATGTGTTGCATGTATTTTAGAGTCTGCGGGATCGCGGAGGAGGGGCGCCGTATGCCCCGCCTGGGCGAAACCCCGACAAAGATAACGATATTTGCGGCGCGGACAGTATGGGACGCTCCGTTATGTCGGCAGGGAAGACGGCGCGCCCTTTTGCGTGAACCGTTTTTCGGATGCGGGGCATCAGCAAACGCGATTTTTGCTAAATTTAAACATTCGTTTTGTCTAAAGAGAATCAGCTATGTTGGCATATACTTATGTCGGGCGCGGGGATTTTGAACTGATCGAGAAACCGAAGCCCGCCTTGCAGGGGCCGCGCGATGCGCTGGTGCGCGTGACGCTCGGCAGCATCTGCACCAGCGATCTGCACATCAAACACGGCAGTGTGCCGCGAGCCGTACCCGGCATTACGGTCGGGCATGAGATGGTCGGCGTCGTGGAAGAGGTGGGCGAGGCGGTCACTTCCGTGAAGGCGGGCGACCGCGTGACGGTCAATGTGGAGACCTTCTGCGGCGAGTGCTTTTTCTGCCGGCACGGCTACGTGAACAACTGTACCGACGAACACGGCGGTTGGGCGCTGGGATGCCGTATCGACGGCGGTCAGGCCGAATATGTACGTGTTCCCTATGCCGATCAGGGGCTGAACCGCATTCCCGACGGGGTGAGCGACGAACAGGCGCTGTTCGTGGGCGACATTCTCGCTACGGGATTCTGGGCGACCCGCATTTCGGAAATAGGCGAAGAGGATACGGTGCTGATTATCGGTGCCGGGCCGACGGGCATCTGCACGCTGCTCTGTACGCTGTTGAAGCGTCCGCGCCGCATCATCGTGTGCGAGCAGTCGCCCGAACGGATCCGTTTCGTGCAGGAGTACTATCCGCAGGTGACGGTCGTTGCGCCCGACCGGTGCCGGGAGACCGTCCTGCAGCAGAGCGAGCATGGCGGAGCAGATGCGGTCATCGAGGTGGCCGGTACGGAGGAGAGCTTCCGCATGGCCTGGGAGTGCGCCCGTCCGAATGCCGTGGTGACGGTCGTCGCCCTGTACGACCGCCCGCAGGTGTTGCCGCTGCCGGACATGTATGGCAAGAATCTGACCTTTAAAACGGGCGGCGTGGACGGCTGCGACTGCGCCGAGATCCTGCGGCTGATTGCCGAGGGGCGGATCGACACGACGCCGCTCATCACCCACCGTTTCCCGCTCGACCGGATCGGGGAGGCCTACCGTATTTTCGAGAACCGGTTGGAGGGAGTCGTCAAGGTGGCCGTGACGCCCCCGACCGGCAAATGACCGATAAACAGAACAGAGGAGGATTTGTTATGAGAAAGAATTTCGGAGCGAAGACGTGGCTCTATCCGATGCCCGTCTTCATTGTGGCGGCTTACGACGAAGCGGGGCGCCCCAATGCGATGAATGCGGCCTGGGGAGGCATCCATACCGACGACATGGTCGGCCTTTGCCTCTCGGAAGGACATAAGACAACGAAAAATATTCTGGCGACCAGGGCCTTTACGGTGAGCATGGCAACGGCGGACTGCCTCGCTGCCTGCGACTATGTAGGGCTGGTGTCGGGCAATCAGGTGCCGGACAAGGTGGCGCGAGCCGGTTTTCATACGGTGCGGTCGGCATTCGTGAACGCACCGCTGATCGAGGAGCTGCCCATGGCGCTGGAGTGCGAACTGGTGTCGTATGACGAGGAGAGCAACCATCTGGTCGGCCGTATCGTGAATGTGTCGGCCGACGAGTCGGTACTGGATGGTGAAGGACAGATCGATCCGGCCAGGCTGAAGCCCGTCACGTACGATCCGGTCCATTTGTGTTATCGGCCGCTCGGCGAGGCGGTCGGCAAGGCGTTCGCGATCGGCAAGAAACTGAAGTAGGACGTCAGATGGCTGAAACGGCATCGGGGAGGGCAGTGACTGCCTCCTCCGATGCCGTTTTTTGATGTGTATGCGTGTGATAAATGGTTGAGGTGTATACCGTATATAGGTTGTTTTTTTGATGTAAACAGATTTGTTTAACGGCTGTATGTGTTATTTTTGCGTGCTGTGGATATGTTGTTCACAATATAACAAATACCTAAACGCAATGGAAAAGCAGTATGTGACACCGAGCATCGAGTTGCTCGAAGTGGATGTGGAATAGGGGTTTGCTGTAACGGCGCAGCATGAAACGGAACAGATGGATGCCGTGGAAACAACATGGTAGGAGGCGCCGAATCATGAAAAGGACTCGATTGATGATTATGGCAGCCGCTCTGGTGGGCGGACTGCTGCTGAATGGCTGTGCCAAGGAACCGGTTGAAGGGGCGGAGACGCTGTCCGGCAAACGCCAGCTGCAGGCGGCGATTGACGAGGTGACCCGGGCTTCGCTCGACAACGTCGATATCAGGTGGGATGCGGAAGATCAGCTCAAGGTGTTCTACCGCACGAAGGAAGGCGACGTGACATCGACGGATTTTGAACTGATCGACGGCGCCAATTCGACGAGCGCAACATTTCAGGAGATTACCAGCAATATGACCGATGAGGACGAGATCCTCTATGTGCTGTATCCTGCCGAAGGATATTGGGAATTTGACGGTACGGGCGAGACGGAACTCCCCTGCATCCTGTCGGCCGAGCAGTCGTTCGACAAACTGGCGATGCCGATGTACGGCCAGCCTGACGATGCAACCCAGGTGGTGTCATTCAGCAACTGCGCCTCCGTGTTTACGCTGCGTCTGAAAGGTACCGGTGCGGTGACGAAGATCAGACTGACTTCGACATCGCGTTATCTGGCCGGCGGCGGTGCGATTGATGTGAGTGTTCCCGATGAACCGAAGTTCCGCGTGGAGACCTCTTCGTTCAAACCCTACGATGCGGCGGCTACCAAAGCGATTACGTTCGATTGCGGAACGCTGGTCCTCGGCGAGGATCCGGTAGAGATTCCGGTCGTTGTGCCGATTCTGCCGGGTACGGCTTCGTTTGGCGTACAGTCGCTGGCATTTGAGTTCTACAACGGTGACGATATGGTGCTGCTCGAAAAGAACATGTCGAGTCAGCTGCCGGTGCGGAACAAGAAGCTGTTGTTCCCCGTATGGGAACTGTCCGGTGCGGCAACCGGTGATGAGATCTCGACGCTGCTGGCCGATGCCGTAGCTGCGGGAGAGCAGCAGCTGGTGCTGACGTCGCCGATTGCAGGAGACCAGACCATTGAACTGCCTGCGGGATTGCCGGACGACTTCCAGTTGTCGGCCCCGTTTGCTGACGGTACGGTGATTGTAAAACCGGCCGACGGCGCATCGCCGGCGGATAATCGCAACCTGATTTTCGTCAATATGGCGACCGAAACGACAGCCTCTTTCGATTTCCAGTTCGGCAACGGTACGCAGTCGGTCGATTTCTACGGCTCGGCAGCGTCGCTCACTTCGGATGCGGTCCGTCTGACCTTGCAGAACAAGAACGCACAGAACGGTTGGCCGACGGCCACGGTCAAGAACCTGGTGATCGACGGCGGCAGCGTGCTGAATTATTATGCGGCCGAACCGGAGTCGCTCCAGATCAATGCCGGTTACGTCGTATGGAAACGCCAGCCCTCCGTATTGACTCCCGGCGAGGGCATGTATGCCTACTGGGTTCCCGATCCCTATACGACCAGCACGAGCCTCGTGCTGCTGTGGGCTGCCGAACCGCTGTTGCCGGGTGCGGGTACCGAGGAGGATCCGTACCGGATCTCGACGCAGGAAGACCTGCAGCGGATCGGATGGCAGTTCACCAAATCCTCTGAGGATCTCTATGCCGGACAGTATTTCGTATTGGAGCAGGATATTGACGCACAGGGTATGGCGCTTGATCGTATCGGCAACTGCACGAATGCCTCGGCCGCAGGTCCCGCTTTCGCCGGTAACTTTAACGGTCAGAATCATACGATTTCGAATATTGAGATCAGTGCGGGCTATTATGGCGTAGGCCTGTTCGGCTTTACCCGCAACGCGTCGATCAGCAACCTGCGTCTGGTCAATGTGGCGGTTCAGATCAGGTCTGCGGTGGGAACGAATGCACGATGGATCGGCGGTCTGGTCGGTCTGATGCAGGGCGGATCGATTACCAACTGCTCGGTGGAAAACGTGAAGATCGACAGGTCGGGATACAGAAACCATTATCGTCTCGGCGGTCTGGTCGGCTTTGCTTCCGGAGCGGAAAATACGATCTCCAACTGCTCGGTCGATGGAGTCACCCTGTGTGGATGGTACACGATGGGCGGTCTGATCGGTTCGATTCAGGCGTCGCAGACCACGATTAAGGACTGCTCGGTCGATAACGTGGCGATCGAACACGCCTATTCCGATGGGGATGGTACCTATGCTTCCGGTCCGGTGATCGGCGATATGGGCGTAGCGGGATCCTACCGTGTGGATATTACCGGACTGACGCTCGGTTCGTGGACGATCACCTGTACCGATCCGGCTACGTCGGCAGCGGAATGGGTCGCTCAGGATGCCACGGCATGGCCTTATGTGGGTGAAGTCGTGGACGGTGTCACGATTACCGTCGACGGCGTAGCGGCTACGATCCGTCCCCTCACCGAGGCCGATATGAATAACTAAGTTGGCAGGGAGCCTTTCGGGGCTTCCGAAGCAGATAAGGAAACGCAGGCGTGCAACGGCACGCCTGCGTTCTTTTTTCCGTTATGTGACGTCTTCGATTCTGTTCGGAATCGGACGGCGCGCGTCGTCGCGCGTTTAGTCGATATTGATGAAGGGCTCCTCGAAGTTGAGGTTGATGATGCGCTCAACCAGATGGTGGGGATCGTCGTAGGCGTGTTTGTTGTAGAAGTCCATCAGCACGACGCCGATATGCACGGGGGTCTGGTAGCTCTTCTCCACAGTATCGAGGATGGAAGAGAGAGCGGGGTTCATCTCCGGATTGATGTCGATGCCACCCCATGCATAGTCCCAGGGCGTGTGGACGGGACGGCCGGCCACACTGTTGAAGATGATATACATGGTCTGGTTGTTCTGGTTGTCGCAGGCATCGGTAATGGCAGCGCTGACCAGGTTTTTCTTTTCCTTCGTATCGTGGATGGCTTCACCCGCGTCGTAGTAGCGGTCTTCGATATAGAACGTGTTGTAGCCGTTCGAGACGTGGGCGGCCACACCGTCATCCGGCCAGATGTCGCGCACATTGACGGCATCGTGTCCCTCGCGGAAACGGCGGAACAGCACTACCTTGCCGCGGGCTTCGCCCAGCGTGGGGATCGAATTGACGGTCAGTGCATCGTCGCTGTCCAGATAGGGCGAGAGGGAGGTGATGATCTTGTCGTCGTCATCGTGGCTGTTGAGCTGCATGATGATCGTCTCGCCGGGGTGCTCTTTAAGGTATGAGGTGAAATCGTTCCACACGTCGGCAAAGTCGATCTGGCAGTCGACCGAGTTGTGGCGGATGTCCATCTCCTCATCCACGCGGATGTCGAAGTAGCGGATACCGTCTTCCAGCTGCTGGCGGATGCCGAAGTTCTGGCATTTGCCGAGTCCGGGCGGTACACTCTGGCCGGTGCCGGCGTCGTGGGTGCCGGGGATCGAGAGTTCGTAGAGGTAGAGGTCGTCGCTCAGCTGGGTCATCCAGGCGTAATCGGCCTCGCGGGGGACGAACGTCACCATGAAGGCGTTGGTCGCGCCCGAAGGATTGGCGATGTAGAGGTCGCTGCGGAGCGGGTTGCGGATGATGGAGCCGTTTTTCAGATTCGAATAGATCCCCTCGTCCGAGCCGGAAACGTCCTGGTTGATCTTGAACGAAATGCTGTCCTTGCAGACCACTTCGTAATAGTTGGACGATCCGAGGTTGAAGTTCTGGCTCGAGCGGTTCTTCTGGCCGTCGAGGGGGCTGGAAGAACTGGTTACATAGACGTAGCCGGGGAGTTCCTCGATGATCTCATACGTGATGGTGAAGTCGTCGGATGCCCCGTTCGGGTTGGCGATGTAAAGGTGGTCGGACTCATAGAAATCCGTGATGGCCGTGTTGAACAGGCTCGAAGCAAACACGTCGTCGCTGCCGGATTTGTCGATGTTGACATCGAACGTGATGCCGTCGTCGCACGACCAGAGGATCTTGCCTTTGTTCATGCCTATCGTGCTGAAGTTCGTGCTGGAGCGGTGTCTCTCTCCTTTATGAGGGCCGTCTTCGCTGATTACCGTTCTGCGGATGGGGTCCTTCTGCTCGGTACCCAGTTCGGGATGCCGGGGCGGGGTGTTGTTGTTCTTTTCGCAGCCGGCGCACAAGACAATGCACAGCAACGCCTGCAGGATGAAACGTAATTTCGTTTGAATCATGATTTTGAAAATTTGAACCTGCAAATTTAAGCGTTTTGAGCCGGAATGGTACATGAGGTACTGTTTTTTTGGTAACGCGCTGCATATGCGTCGGAGGGCAGCCGTTTGCCTGTGGAAGCGGCCGGTGCGGAAAAAATTTGTGCCGGACGGCAGGTTTTGTCGGGCGGATGTCCGATCATACGGGGAAAAGATTATTTTTACATTAAATTTCCGGTATGGGAAAACATTTGGCTTACCTTTTCGTTCCGGTTCTGCTCGTTGCCGCCGGAGTGCAATGGGCGTTCGGCAATCCGGACATCCGCATATTCGCCTTTCCGGTGAATGTTGCCGTGCTGCTGGCACTCACAGGCGGGTTGTACGTGCTGAATAGGGAGCGACGGAACAGCCGGTGGACGGCTGCGCTGGCATCCGGTTATGCCGGTGTGGCCGCCATGCTATTGGCGGCGCTGTGTTGTCTTGTCATCGCATGTTTCCCTGCATGCGAATGGCAGCGGTCATGGGTATTCCTTGCCGTGCTGCTGTTGCTGCTGGCCAATCTGTTTCTTGCCGTGCTGCGGTACAGGGGGCGGTTCAGGATACGGTTCTACCTGAATCATGCCGGTCTGTTCCTGTTGATCGCCGCACTCGCTTTCGGCGCAGCGGATATGCGCCGCATGCGGGCGGCCGTGAATGTGGGCGAAAGTATCGACCGCGCCTATACGGAGGAGGGGGCTGTCCGTTCGCTTGGCTATACCCTCGTCGTGGAGGATTTCGAGGCGGAGTTTTATGACAACCGGACGCCCTCCGATTTCCGCGCCGTGGTGTCGGTCGGCGACGACCGCCGGACGATCCGGGTGAACCATCCCTGGCACAAGTCGTGGAAAGAGGACGTTTACCTGACCGAATACGATACGGAGGCGGGCCGTGACTCCGCCTACTGCATACTCGAATTCGTCGTGCAGCCGTGGAAATACGTTGCATTGACCGGATTGTTGCTTTTTATGGCAGGCGCTTTCGCATTGGTGTGGGGCGGCAGAAACAGAGACTGAGATGAACTGGGAATCATTCCAATATTTTGCCGTCGCATCGATGGCGCTGTCGGCCGCCGGAGCGGGCTTTGCCTGGAGCCGGTCGGGCAGGTCGGCGCCGGCCCAATGGCTCTCGCTGGCCGGCATCCTTGTGCTGGGTGTCTTTGTGGCCGGCTTCTGGGTGACGTTGGGACGGCCTCCCATGCGGACGATGGGGGAGACGCGGCTGTGGTACTCCCTGTTCGTGCTGATCGCCGGCCTGCTGGTCTATCGCCGGTGGAGTTACCGGTGGCTGTTGTCGTTCACGACCGTCCTCTCGTCCGTATTCTGTCTTGTCAATATCTTGCAGCCGGAGATTCATGACCGAACCCTGGTGCCGGCCTTGCAGAGCGTGTTCTTCATCCCTCACGTCACCGTCTACATGTTCGCCTACGGCGTGCTGGCCTGTGCTTTCCTGCTGGCGGTGGCCGGACTGGCCTGCAAGGAGCAGCGCTATCTGAAGCCGATCGACAATCTGGTCTATATCGGCGTCGGACTGCTGTTTGTCGGCATGCTGACCGGGTCGATTTGGGCCAAGCAGGCGTGGGGCGATTTCTGGGACTGGGATCCCAAGGAGACGTGGGCGGCTGTCACGGCGGCCGGCTACCTCGTTTATATCCACCTGCGCCTCTCCGGAGCGTCGCGCAGCCGGTGGCTCTACCTGGTGGTGATCGTGAGTTTCCTGCTGCTGCAGATGTGCTGGTACGGATACAAATACCTGCCTTCGTCGGCGGAAAGCATGCATCTGTACGGCGTAACCGCTTGAAAAGACGATCATATATCGTTTAACCTCAAAACATAAAGATCATGAAAACAGGTTCAAAAATCATTCTCGCGGTGGCCGGCATCGTCGTCGTGGGAGCGATCGTTTACCGGGCCGTCAATACGGCGCCGCCCGAATCGATGCCTGCAGACGAGCGGATCGTGAAAATCATGGACGAGGGCGGATGTGCCGAATGTCACACGGCCGATCCGGCGCTCCCGTTCTATGCCAACTGGCCCATCGCCCGCAAGGTGATTACGGAAGACATTGTCGAGGGCTACAAGGCGTTCGACATCGCTCCGATGATGGCGGCCATTGCCAACGGCGAGGCCGTCAATGAAGTGGATCTCGCCAAGGTGGAGAAGGTCGTGATGGACGGCACGATGCCGCTCGCCAAGTACTACCTCATCCATTGGGGCTCGTCCCTGACCCGTAAGAAGACCGACATGGTGCTGGCATGGGTGAGCGAGGAGCGTGCGCGGTTCTATCCGAATACGCTGGCCGCACCGGAGTTTGCCAACGAGAGCATCCGTCCGATTCCCGACGCCGTGGAGTACGATCCGGCCAAGGCGGAACTCGGCAAACTGCTCTATCATGACACCCGTCTGTCGGCCGACGGCAGCGTGTCGTGTGCCACCTGTCACGGCATCAATACCGGTGGGGTGGACAACCTGAAGTATTCGGAAGGCATCGGCGGCCAGCTCGGCGGCGTGAATGCCCCGACCGTTTTCAATGCCGTCTTCAATTTTGCCCAGTTCTGGGATGGCCGCGCCGCAACGCTGGCCGATCAGGCAGCCGGTCCGCCTCTCAACCCGGTCGAGATGGGCTGCTCGTCCTTCGATGAGATCGTAGCCCGTCTTGCCAAGGACAAGGCCTTCGTGAAGGCATTCAATGCCGCCTATCCCGAGGGACTGAGCCAGGCGACCATTACGGATGCGATCGCACAGTATGAGATGACGCTCATTACGCCGAACTCGCCGTTCGACCGTTATCTCAAGGGAGACAAGGAGGCCATGACGGCCGAGGAGATCAAAGGTTTCGAGTTGTTCAAGGAGTACAGCTGCGCGACCTGTCATGCGGGCGTCAATATGGGCGGCCTGAGCTATGAACTGATGGGTCAGCGTGCCGACTACTTCAAGGATCGCGAACTGCAGGAGAAGTCGGGACTAACGGACGGCGACAACGGCCGTTGGGCGCAGACCGGCATCGAGCGGGATCGCTTCCGCTTCCGCACGCCGGGTCTGCGCAATGTGGCGCTGACCTATCCCTATTATCACGACGGCAGCGTCAAGACGCTGGAGGAGGCCGTTCGTATGATGGCAAAATACCAGGTCGGTGAAGAACTGACGGATGCGGAGGTTGCGTCCATCACGGCTTTCCTGCATGCGCTGACTGGCGAATATAACGGTCAGGTGCTGGTTAATGACAACATGAAGGAGTAGCGCGTCGCGTGTAACAAAACAAGTTGCGGGTTCCCGAAAGCCGGTTTTCCGGCACAGGGAACCCGCAATTCGTTGTGTCCCGTCTCCTGTGCAGGGGCAGACGCAGCAGGTGGCGTTGCGGTAGTTGTATCCGGCAGGAGGCGGGCTGAGGAATTGTCTGGCGGAAGGCAAATGCGGCAGTGCGTGCAGCGTTGGAGGTACACGTTGTCAGCAGCCTTTCAGTATCTTTTCGATCAGCGGGGCGTAATGCCGGACGACCTCTTCGGCCGTGGGGGTGTGGGCGCCGGGAAAATGGTAGGCGTGCGTGTAGTGTTCCCGGAAGAGCGGTTCGTAACGGGCGACTGTGTCGTTTTCACCGAACAGTCCCCAAACCTTGTCGCGGTTTTCGGGGAGGCACCAGTCCCATTGGTGCTGCTGGAGATCGGCAAATGCGTCGATCAGCGGCTGGTCGATGACGAGTGTCTGGTTGCCGTCCGCACGGGGCGACTTGTAGGTGTGCGTGCCGATGCGTTCGGTCAGAAACGAGGTCATCTCCAGATGGGGGTTGCCCAGTAGGGCGGGCAGCCCCGTTTCGGCAGCGATGATCTGAGCCAGAAACGAGCCGTTGCTGTTGCCGACCAGCATGTCTGGACGCTCCCGTATGCAGAGTTGCCGGATGAAGGCGAGGGCTGCCTGCGGGTGTGGGGGCAGGTCGGGAGTCAGCACCGTGTCCTGCCCTGCGAAGTATTGCTTCAGCGTTTGAGCCGGAATACAGGCTCCCGAAGCGAAAAAGCCGTGAAGAAACAGGATTTTCCGTGCCATGGCTGTCGGTGTGTCGGGTAGGTCAGCAGCCGCTGCCGTCGATGCTGCAGGAGGCTCCCTCGGCGACGGGACGCGCGTGCAGTCCGGCCTCTTCGGGCGAGAGCGTGACGGTGCCGTCCTCGAGGACGAAGCAGGGAATGCCTGCGGCTCCATGCCGTTTGGCGTTGTCGAATGCAGGGTGGGTGTCGCGCAGCCGCAGGAACTCCTTGAGGTATTTCACATGACTGCCGATGTCGATGATGGCGTATCGGCTGTCGCCTTTGACCTGCGCCTCCACATACGTGCAGTCGGGACAGGTCTCCATTCCGTAGATCTTTATCATGATGATGCAATGTGCCGTTGTGAGGCGTACCTGTTTTACCGAGTATAAAGGTAGGCAAAATCGGCCGATATTGGCCGTTCCGGCGGCAAATTGTGGCCGGCAGGTGGATGTCCGGCGGGCTACGCGACCCGTTGGCGGGCTGCGGATCGCCGCGCCGGGGATGTGTTTGCAAAAAGAGGAAGAGAAAGGGGGCTGGGAACTGCGGGAACAATGAAGAGAATGGTTAACTTTGCAAGGACCTATTGGAGCCGGATCGGCAGCGGACTGTCGCCGGAAGACGGCATCCGCCGTCCCCGCAGGTGTGCGGAGAGTCGGAAGTTGCCGTGCAGATCCGTTTGCAAAAGGTCTTGTTCCTGACAGTAACAAACAAAACCAGAAATACAATGAACGCTATCACACGAACCGATTTCGCTTTCGAGGGGCAAATCAGCAAGTACACGGGCAAAGTACGCGATGTGTATGACATTAACGGCCAATACCTTGTCATGGTGGTGTCGGATCGGATTTCCGCCTTCGACGTCGTACTGCCGGAGGGCATTCCCTACAAAGGCCAGGTGCTGAATCAGATTGCCGCAAAATTTCTCGATGCGACGACAGACATCCTTCCGAACTGGAAACTCGCCGTTCCGGATCCGATGGTGACGGTCGGCCGCAAATGCGAGCCGTTCAAGGTGGAGATGGTGATTCGCGGCTACCTGTCGGGGCATGCCTGGAGGGAGTACAAGGCTGGCAAGCGCACGATCTGCGGCGTGGCGATGCCCGACGGCATGGTGGAGAATCAGAAATTCCCGGAGCCGATCATTACGCCGACCACCAAGGCGGCGGAGGGTCACGACGAGGACATCTCGAAAGAGGAGATCATTGCCTCGGGGCTGGTAAGCCGCGAGGAGTACGAGCAGCTCGAAAGATATACGCGTGCGATTTTCCAGCGGGGCAGCGAGATTGCGGCCAAAATGGGACTGATCCTCGTGGATACCAAATACGAGTTCGGCAAGAAAGACGGCGTCATCTACCTCATGGACGAGATCCATACGCCGGATTCGTCCCGCTACTTCTATGCCGAGGGGTATGCGGAGCGGTTGGCCAAAGGCGAGCGCCAGAAACAGCTCTCGAAGGAGTTTGTGCGCGAGTGGCTCATGGCCAACGGATTCCAGGGCTTGCAGGGACAGCAGGTACCCGAAATGACTCCGGAGATCGTGGCGGGCATTACCGACCGGTACATCGAACTGTACGAACAGATTACGGGCGAGAAATTTGTCAAGGGCGCCGAGTCGTCCACGCCTGAGGAGATTCTCCATCGGATCGAGAAAAATGTCTCCGAGTGTCTGAAAAGCCTCAAATAGGCGGAACGCGACGGAACAGGAAGGGGCGGCAAGATTGCCGCCCCTTTGTTTTTTAGCTGTAATAGTCAAGACTTGTTCTGACATTTTCTATACTATCGGACAAAAAAAGTGTCCGATGCCATCTGCGAAGATACGCAACTATTTTCACTCTCACAA
>CASEGL010000004.1 GCA_949287525.1 uncultured Rikenellaceae bacterium | reverse complement strand
TGTGAGAGTGAGAATAGTTGCGTATCTTCGCAGATGGCATCGGACACTTTTTTTGCCCGATAGTATAGAAAATGTCAGAACAAGTCTTGACTATTACAATTATTCACTTTACCCCACTAACCGCTATGAAACGCTATCTCATCGCCCTGATGTGCCTGTTGGGAGCTACGACGACCATGGCACAACAAAACAACACCCCGTACCAGAAGTTCAACATCACGGCCTACATGGAAATGGGTACCAATTTCTGCGAGACGAATCCGTTCCGACAGTTTGGCGCTTCGCTAATTCCCAGCTACTCGATCACCCGCAACTGGTTTGTCGGTATTCCGATCAACCTTTCTGGCGAACTCTACCAGAATCAGCTGACCGGCATCAAGAACAACTTCGGCGGTGACTTCCGCCTCGGCGTGACGGCCGGTTACGACTTCTATTGGGATGAGGACGTCTTCACTGTTTCCGCTGCCGTGTTAAGCACGCCGCTGATGAACACGACCCCTCAGTCACTCTACTATGAACTCGGCGTGAAGTGGAGTCCCAACTACCTTCCCATCCGCCCGATCGTCGGTATCGGCGTACGCTACTACCAGTCCCTGACCAACACGTTCCGTGACGCTGTCTGCTGCTATGTCTGCATGGGTCTGCGCTTCTGACCTTAGCTACCCATACGAAACGCCCCGAAAAGAGATGCTTTTCGGGGCGTTTTCCTGTTTATCCTGTCGGCAACGCTATCGATACACGACATGGATATGGCGGATGACGGCAGCCTGCACGGTTCCCGTATGCTCAATGCGGAAATAACGGGCATCACCTGCCCCGCCATCGAACATATTGACGCCTTCCGACGTACCGTTCGCAGCCGTTCCCCCGCCGGATGTCTCTCCGATCGTCACCTTCGTAAAACGGGCGCCGAGCGACGTGGCAAAATCCACTTCGATCCGGACAATGACGCCCGGCACGGGGGTTACATTATACAACACACCAGTCCGGGTCGCCAGATCGAGACAGGTCTCCCCGTCGCTGACCACACTGCGCAACCGGTCGTACCCGACCGTCACTCCGTCCACCTCCACCGATCCGGATCCATATATGGTATCCGCCTCCAAAGCGGCTGCATCCAACACCAGCGTCCGTTCCGCCTCATACCGGTCTCCGTCGCGGAAACGGAGTTCCTGCACCTTAACGACTCCCGAACGGATCGGCAGCCCCCCTCGCTCCATCGTCAGCGATCCGCCCGAGGCCGTACGAATCGTCAGGACAACCGTTTCATACGTCCAAGGCATCAGGGCAAACCAACATTCGGCCAGTTCGCCGACCGTCACCTGCGCTTCCGAAAAATCCACCGTCAGCCGGTCCGTCGTCCCGCTGCCGGGCGTGAATGCCCACTCGCCCGCCACACCGTCGATTGCGATCCCGTACGTTCCGGCAACGGGTTGTCCCGCCGTTGCCAATTCGACGGCAACGACCCGTTCGTCCGCCGCCTCGTCCGGCAGTCCGGAAAAGGACAACCGCAAATAGCCCGTGTGGTGGCGCAACCGGAATGCCGACGTATGCACCGTGCCGGACTCCGGCAATTCCGCCTGCAAAGGCGCCGAACACATCACGACGGCATCGGGATCGAACGACCCTGCCACATACCGCTGCACCGCCGGAAACTGGAAAGTATCCTCCGCTGGATCGGCCAGTAATTCATAAGGATAAAAGGCGTAGAGTTCCTGCCACACGCTGCCCGTTGCCGACTGCCGCAGCGCCTCGCCCTCGAACAGCAGGTATTCGGGATCGAACGGCCGATCCGACGACTGACCGAAACAGCGCCAGCGTGCCGTACCGTCGCTCACCCGTTCGCCCTCTTCGCAGGCTGCCACCGCCAACCGGTCATCCTCCGACCCAAAGAGCCGCTGCGCCTGACCGTCGTACACCACCCGACTTCCGTCGTCGGCCCAGGCACCGGCCACGATCCGCACCAACTGCCGCACCTCCATGCTTTCCGGACGGCTGCAGGCCGTACCGAGACCGAGCAGTGCCGCAACGCCGGCAAACCACCCGACATACTGTCCACACCGCATACGCATCACCAGTTCAGCTCCGTATCATCCGTTACCAAACCGCCGCCGGCTGCTCCCGCTTCCCCGAACGACTGGGCCATGCCCTGCTCCGGTGCGACTTCCATCAACTCCACGACCGCTGCCGGTAAGCCGGTCTCGATGATTGCATTATACTCTGTTCCATGGTCTGCTTTCTTGCCTTGATCCTTGCTTTCCGCAAAAATAAAAGAATACCATAAAAGACAATAAAAATAGCATATTCAGTAACCAAAAAAACAATAAAAACGGGGAATCATTGCGGTATGACTCCCCGTTTGCATAACGACGTACAAATGACGGCTGTCTATTTCAAGGCCAGCATGTTGCGGATCGACCCTTCGGCCCGACGGCGGATCTCCTCGTCGATCACCACTTCGGGGGCTTCGTTTTCGAGTGCGGCACACATCTTCTCCAGCGTCACGAGCTTCATGTACTGGCAGTCGTTGCACCCGCAGGTCGAATCCATCGGTGGCACCGGAATGAACTGCACGTCGGGATATTTTTCGCGCAGCTCGAAGAGAATGCCCGATTCGGTGGCGATGATATATTCCCGACCGCCGTCCGTTCCCACGAAATCGATGATGGCCGCCGTACTGCCCACGAAATCGGCCGCCATCAGCACGGGTTTTTTGCACTCGGGATGGGCAAGCGCCTTGGCACCGGGATGCTCCCTCTTCAGTTCGAGCATCTTCTCCAGCGAGAAGTTTTCGTGAACATGGCAGGCGCCGTCCCACAGCACGATGTCGTTGCGGCCGGTCACCCGTTTGATGTAGTCGCCCAGGTTGCGGTCGGGGGCGAATACAATCTTGCGGTCGGCAGGCAGCGACCGGATCACCTTCACGGCATTCGACGAGGTGCAGCAGATGTCGGTCATCGCCTTCACCTCAACCGACGTATTGACGTAGGTCACCACCAGGTGGTCGGGATGCGCATCCAGAAAGCGGCGGAACGCCTCCGCCTCGCACGAATCGGCCAGCGAACACCCCGCTTCGGGATCGGGAATAAGCACTTTCTTGTCGGGCGAAAGCACCTTGGCCGTTTCGGCCATGAAATGCACGCCGGCGAAAAGAATGATGTCGGCATCCGTTTCGGCGGCCTTCTGCGAAAGCGCGAGGGAGTCGCCCACGAAATCGGCAACCTGCTGCACTTCCGGCCGCGTATAGTAGTGCGCCAGGATCACGGCGTTCTTCTGTTCTTTCAGCGAGCGGATCTTGTCCGCCCAAATCCGGTTGTCCACCATCTTTTATTTTTTATATTTCTTAAATTAAATTTCAATTAAAAATAAAAAGAACAATAATAATGCGCGTTCAAAGTGTGGATAACTTCCGACCTCACGACCGAAGGAAAAGTTATCCGGATGTTGTCCACATTCCGCCTTTTCCCGTTTTGCACCGCCCTGCTGCCGCATTCCTGCCAGTCTTTCAGGCTGTTATATGATTATGTATTGATTTACAATACATTAATAGAATCACGTACAGCATTCTTTTCGGCACCCGAAGAGCTAACAAGCCCATTTTCCATCGGATACGTTGCCGGAGCCGTGGCGGGGCGGACGTATGGACCGGTCGTCCCGCCATCCCTTCTCCGGAAGGGTTATGAACATTTGTGGATAACGTTATCCACAAATGAACGGCAGTGGGTTCGTCGTCGGGAACGGTCGAGAAACTGTCGATAATCCGGTGGGCGATTTTCGCAAAAAAGACTTGCTTTTTCGGAAAATGTCCGGCTTAATCAAATTTCGTTTCGTTGTACGGCAAAAAGATGAAAAAGAACGAACATTTTTCGGCCGGGTTATCGACAATCCGTTACGCATTTTTACCGCACTTTTCCACAATCCGTTCCGCGATGGCGCGGTAGTATTGTTTGATGGCCGGCTGGGTCGTTACGGCCGGGATACCGCTGTCGCCACCCTCCATGACGGATTGGATGATCGGTATATCGCCGAGAAAATCAATGCCTTCCGCCTTGGCCATGCGTTCCGCACCGCCCTGTCCGAAGAGGTAGTAGCGGTTTTCGGGCAGCTCGGCCGGCGTAAACCAGGCCATATTCTCGATGATGCCCAGCACGGGAATGTTGATGCCGTCCGCCTGGAACATGCGGATGCCGCGGCGCACGTCGGCTACGGCCACCTGCTGCGGGGTTGAGACGATGACGGCACCGTTGACCTTCACTTCGCCCACCACGGAGAGGTGTACGTCGCCCGTTCCGGGAGGCAGGTCGATCAGTAGGTAGTCCAGTTCGCCCCACAACGTCTGGTGCATCAGCTGCTTGAGGGCGTTGGTAGCCATCGGGCCGCGCCAGATGAGTGCATCGTCGGGCGAGATGAAGAAGCCGATCGAGGCGATGCGGATGCCGTTCGCTTCGGCTGGCAGGATATACTCCTGCTCCCCTTCCACGGTAGCCTGCGGCGTGTAGTTCTCCAGGCCGAACATCTTGGGCATCGACGGGCCGTAGATGTCCGCATCGAGGATGCCCACCTTGTAACCCATGTCGCGGAGCGTGGCGGCGAGGTTGGCCGTGACGGTCGATTTCCCTACCCCACCCTTTCCGGATGCGACGGCAATGATATGTTTGACCGACGTGGTGGAGGAGACGGTCGCCTTTTTGGCGGGCGCCGGCTTTTCGCGTTCGGTGACCACGACGCGGCCCGCATATTCGGGACAGGCCGCCGTGACGGTTCCGATGATTTGTCGTTTGATGGAGTTGGCAAACGGATCGCGCTGCTTGGGGAAGGCAAGCGTCACGATGATTCCGTTGTCCTGCATGGCGATGTCGGCGACAATGCCGGAGGAGACGATGCCCCGTCCCGTTTCGGGATGGACGACCTCATCCAGTATCGCTTTGATCCGGTCTGCGTTACATGTCATGATGAAAATGGTTTTGATGACGGATACAAAGATAGGAAATTCCTCAGCAGAATGATGGGCCGCCGCATGGCCATCCCGCCGGCCGGATGGAATAAATTATCGAATTTCGATAAATCCAATGAAAATTGGCTACATTTGCCCGACAGACACCAAAGCATATAAATCAAGGAGACAATAAGCGATGAAGAATTTTTTCAACACGTTCGGAGCGGCATTGCTGGCCTTTGTGGTCGGAACGGTGCTGATGGGATTGCTGACGTTCGGACTGTTGTCCGGAATCGGCGCTTTGCTGATGCCCGCGCAGCCCGCCGTACCCGATCATGCCGTGCTGCGGATCGATTTCAAGACGGGCGTCGTGGATTCGCCCGACAGCCAGATCGGAACCATCGACATGAACCGCATGGAGATTTCCATGCCCAACACCTTGTTTCAGGTGGTGACGGCCATCCAGATGGCGGCGGCCGATCCGCGCATCCGGGGTATCTACATCGACCTGGACGAAAGCGGCAGCGTGAATATGGCCGATCTGGAGGAGATTCGGGCCGAACTGGTCAAGTTCAAGGAATCCGGCAAGTTTGTCGTGGCCTACGGCAATGTCTATTCCCAGACGGGCTATTGGTTCTGTACTGCCGCCGACCGGGTGTACATGAATCCCGAAGGGCTGCTCGAGTGGAAAGGCATTGCAGCCAATGTGATGTTCTACAAGGGATTGCTCGACAAACTGGGCGTCGAGATGCAGGTGATCCGCCACGGCAGCTTCAAGTCGGCCGTCGAACCCTATATCATGGACCACATGAGTCCGGCCAACCGGCTCCAGATGGAGACTCTTGTCGATGCCCTGTGGGATACGATGGTGGCCGACATTGCCGTCTCGCGTCCGTCCCATACGCCCGATGTGTGGAAGCAGTTCGCCGAGGCGATGGCTGTAGCGACTCCGGAGGATGCGCTCCGGCTGGGTTTCGTGGATGAACTGCTCTATGCCGATCAGGTTGAAGAACGGGTGCAGGCCGAGTATGGCGGCGGTCAGTCCGACGGCAAACAGGGCATGCAGCAGATCTCGCTCGACAAATACATTGCAGCCAACCTGATGGGCATGCACCGCATGTCGCACAACCGGATTGCGCTCATCTATGCCGACGGCCAGATTGTGGACGGCGAGAGCGGACGTAACAGCGTGGGCGGGGCGACGCTGGCCGATCAGATCGCCCGGGCGCGGCGGGACGATGCCGTCAAGGCGGTGGTGCTGCGTGTCAATTCGCCGGGTGGCAGTGCGCTGGCTTCCGAAGTGATCTGGCGCGAGATGGAGCTGTGCCGCCAGCAGAAACCGGTGATTGTGTCGATGGGCGGCATGGCTGCCTCGGGCGGTTATTATATTTCGTCGTGCGCCGATGTGATTCTGGCCGACCGGACGACCATGACCGGTTCGATCGGCGTGTTCGGCATGGTTCCCAACCTGCAGAAGACCCTGCGCGACAAGGTGGGTATCACGGTCGATGCGGTGCGCACGAACACCTCGGCCGATATGGGCAGCATTGTCCGGCCGTTGAGCGCCCGCGAGAGGCTCTATCTCCAGAATCAGGTGGAGCGCACCTATGCGACCTTCGTGAACCATGTGGCCGACGGGCGCAACATGACGTTCGATCAGGTGGATGCAATCGGCCAGGGACGCGTATGGCTCGGCGTGAATGCCCGTGAAAACGGGTTGGTGGACGGTTTCGGCGGTCTGGCCGACGCCCTGACGCTGGCAATCGACCGGGCGGGCATCGGTGAGGATTTCGAGGTGTATGAGATCGTGGCCGAACCGACCCCCTTCGGTACGCTGATGTCGATGTTCTCGACGCAGGCCGTGGCGGACCGGGCGCTGCAGAACGAACTCGGCGTGCTGTTCCGGCCCTATCTGTCGATGCGTCAGCTGCTCGAACAGGAAGGCGTGATGGCGCGCGTGCCGTATGAGGTGATGTTTGAGTAAATCTCGGCCGCTTTTCGTATATTTGTATGGTACGGCGTTCCTATGCAGCGCCGGATAAGGTACGGAAACTATGAAGAAGGATTTTTTTGAATTGGTGGAACATCGCCACAGCGTGCGTCATTTCACCGCCGAACCCGTCGGTAAGGAAGATATTGCCAGGATGTTGAAGGCGACCCTGGATGCCCCGTCGTCAAAGAACACGCGCAGCAGCAGTTTCATGGTGATCGAGGATCCCGAACGGATCGCCCGCATCGCCCGCATGCGCGACTTCGGTTCGGCATTCGTCGAAAAGGCACCGCTGGTGATTCTGGTGATGGGCGACGCCGTCCGCAGTGACTTGTGGATGGTGAATGCTTCCATTTCGGCTACCTATCTCCAGCTGGCGGCCGAAGCGCTCGGACTGGGCAACTGCTGGGTGCATGTGGAGGGACGTCCGTGCAAAAAGGACGAACCCGACGGCATGACGGCCGAGGAGTACCTGCGGACGTTCCTGCCCATTCCGGAGGGACGCCATGTGCTGTGTGCCGTGGCGATCGGCCATTCGGCCGAGGAGGAGAAAACCCGCGCGGCTCATCCCGAAGATGCCGAACGGGTCATTACGATCGAATAACATATTGAAAATATGTATGTTGTGCCGGACTGACAGGTGCCGGTGCAACGTCGTTTCCAACGATAGACGGAGAACATGGAAAACAAACCGGTAACCGTTGCGCTGATCTACGACTTCGACGGTACGTTGGCGCCCGGCAACATGCAGGAGTATGACTTCATTCCCGCGGTGGGCAAGAGTGCGGCCGAATTCTGGGAGGAGAGCAACGTGATCGCCGAGGCGCAGGATGCCGATCCGATCCTGACCTACATGGCCAAGACGATCGAGTGCGCCCGCAGCAAGGGACTCTCCCTCAAGCGCGAGATGTTCCGCGAGTCGGGACGCAAGATCTCGTTCTACAACGGCGTGCGCGAGTGGTTCGGCCGCATCAATGCCTACGGCGCCGAGAAGGGCATCCGTGTCCAGCATTACATCAACTCGTCGGGCATCAAGGAGATCATCGAGGGAACGGCCATCGCCCACGAATTCAAGAACATCTATGCCAGTTCGTTCCTCTACGACGCCAACGGCGCCGCCTACTGGCCGGCCGTCGGCGTAAACTACACGAACAAGACCCAGTTCATCTACAAGATCAACAAGGGGGTGGAGTCGGTGAGCGATACGAAGCTGGTGAACCAGTACCTCGAGGAGGAGAAGCGGCCGGTGCAGTTCAAGCACATGATCTTCATCGGCGACGGAACGACCGACATTCCCTGCATGCGGCTGGTCAAGTCGCAGGGCGGCCACTCCATTGCGGTGTACAACCCGTCGGATATGGCGGCCTTCGAGGCGATGCGCAAGCTGATCGACGAGGGGCGTGCCACCTATGTCTGCCCCGCCGACTACAGCGAGGGGGGCGAGATCGACAAGCTGGTGAAGACCATCATCGACAAGATCTGGACCGACAATAAGATCCGGCTGATGGCCGAATCGCTGCGGGTGAGCCATGTCTGCGGCAACGAATAAATTAGATACGGAAGAGATGAGAAAGATTGTTTTTGCGACCAATAACGCCCACAAGATGGAGGAGGTGGCTGCCATGCTGGGCGGCGAATACCGGCTCGTGACGCTGCGCGAGTGCGGCATCACGGAGGAGATTCCGGAGGAGGAACCCACCATCGAGGGCAATGCCCTGCAGAAGGCGCGCTACGTGCATGAGCATACGGGCGAGGATTGTTTTGCCGACGACACCGGACTGGAGGTCGATGCACTGGACGGCGCGCCGGGCGTCCATTCGGCCCGCTATGCGACCGACGGCCACGACTTCGAGGCCAACATGCGCCTGCTGCTCCGCAACATGGAGGGCAGGACGGATCGCCGGGCCCGTTTCCGGACGGTGATCGCCCTGATTCTCGATGGCGAGGAGTATCTCTTCGAGGGCGTGGTCGAAGGACGGATCACGGAACAGCCGGCCGGCGATCACGGATTCGGTTACGACCCCGTATTCGTGCCGGAGGGTGAGACGGAGACCTTTGCCGAGATGTCGGCCGAGCGGAAAAACGCCATCAGCCACCGCGGCCGCGCCGTGCGGAAGTTCGCCGACTTCATGCGGCTCTATGACGCCCATGGCGAAAATTGATCTTCCGCGAGAGGAAGTCGGACTGACTGACAAAGCCGCGCGAACCGTTGGAGGACGGGGCGCGCGGCTTCGCTTTTCGGTGCCGGTGCGCATACGCAGGGGTGAAGAAAAGACGTTTGTAAAAGATGCAGGATGCAGTGCGTCCCGATAATTGCTAACTTTGCAGCCCTATGGATTTCAAACTCGTATCGGATTACAAACCTACCGGAGACCAGCCCGAAGCCATCGAGGAGCTGGTCCGGTCGATCAATGCCCACAGTCGCCACAACACGCTGCTGGGTGTGACCGGTTCGGGTAAGACGTTCACCATCGCCAACGTCATCGCCCGACTGGGGCGCCCTACCCTCGTGCTGAGCCACAACAAGACGCTGGCGGCACAGCTCTACGGCGAATTCAAGACCTTTTTCCCCGATAACGCCGTCGAGTATTTCGTTTCCTATTACGACTATTACCAGCCGGAGGCCTATCTGCCGGCTTCGGATACCTACATCGAGAAGGACCTCTCGATCAACGAGGAGATCGAGAAGATGCGGCTGCGCACGACCGCTTCGCTGCTGTCGGGGCGCCGCGACATCGTGGTGGTGTCGAGCGTGTCGTGTCTCTACGGTATCGGCAACCCCGAAGATTTCCACGCCTCGAGCGTGAAACTCACCGTGGGCGACACGCCGGGGCGCAAGAAGATCCTCTATGCCCTCGTCGATGCCCTCTACACCCGCACCGAACTCGACCTGCAGAGCGGCACCTTCCGCGTCAAGGGCGAGGTGATCGACGTGATGTCGGCCTACAGCGACTCCGTGTACCGCATTTCGATGTTCGACGACGAGATCGAGCGCCTCTCGCGGGTCGATCCGGCCAGCGGGCAGGTGTTGGAGGAACTCGATACGGTAACCATCTTTCCGGCCAACATGTTCGTCACCACGCGCGAGCGGACCAACAAGGCGATCGAACAGATCCAGCTCGATCTGGGCGAACGGATTAAGTATTTCGAGGAGACGGGACGGCATGTCGAGGCGCAGCGGCTCAAGCAGCGCGTCGAGTACGACGTGGAGATGATCAAGGAGCTGGGCTACTGTTCCGGCATCGAGAACTATTCGCGCTATCTGGACGGACGGCGCGAGGGTACGCGGCCGTTCTGTCTGCTCGACTATTTTCCGGAGGACTACCTGCTGGTGATCGACGAGAGCCATGTGACCATTCCCCAGATCCGCGCCATGTACGGCGGCGACCGCGCCCGCAAGGAGAGCCTCGTGGAGTACGGCTTCCGCCTGCCCGCCGCCAAGGATAACCGGCCGCTGACCTTCAGCGAGTTCGAAATGCTGGCCGGAACGACCATCTACATCAGCGCGACCCCCGCCGACTACGAACTGACCAAGAGCGAAGGCGCCGTGGTCGAGCAGCTCATCCGACCCACGGGACTGGTCGATCCGCCCATTTCGGTGCGTCCGACCGAGAACCAGATCGACGACCTGATCGAGGAGATCCGCATCCGGGCCGACAAGAACGAGCGCGTGCTGGTCACCACCCTCACCAAGCGGATGGCCGAGGAACTCTCCAAATATTTCGACCGTATCGGCATCCGCAACCGCTACATCCACTCCGAGGTGGATACGCTGGAACGTATTCAGATTCTGGAGGATCTGCGCGCCGGATCGTTCGACGTGCTGATCGGCGTGAACCTGCTGCGCGAGGGACTCGACCTGCCGGAGGTGTCGCTCGTGGCCATCATGGACGCCGACAAGGAGGGGTTCCTGCGGAGCGACCGCGCGCTGACCCAGACGGCCGGACGTGCCGCGCGCAACGTCCACGGCCAGGTCATCATGTATGCCGACCGGCGCACCGAGGCGATGCAGATCGCCATCAACGAGAGCAACCGCCGGCGCGAGAAGCAGATCCGCTACAACGAGGAACACGGGCTGGTGCCGCGGCAGGCGCAGAAGAGCGGCCGGTCGAACAGCGACCTGCTGGTCAATCTGGCCGAAAGCGCCAGCGTTCCCTACCCGACCCGTCAGGGCGGCTACTCCGTGGCGGCTGACGTCCACGACAACTACGACGGCATGAGCCTGCCCGACGCCATTGCGGCGGCCAAGGCGAAGATGGAGAAGGCGGCCACCGAACTCGACTTCATTGCGGCAGCCAAATACCGCAACGAGATGTATGCCCTGCAGGAGCGGCAGCGGATCGAGGAGGAGGGCGACGCACGGAGCGGGGAACACGCCCCGCGCACCCGACGGGACAAACGGTAAGGAGAAGAGATGGGAGTCGCCAAGGTCATCACCCGGTTCATCGACTGGTTCTACATCGCGCCGCTGCGCCGCTGGGTGCCGCGCGAAACCTTCCGCTATGCCCTGTGCGGCGGGCTGAACATGCTGCTGATGTGGGTGTTGTACTATGTGCTGTACCGCTTTGTCGTGGCGGGGCGCTACCTCGATCTGGGCGTTGCGGTGATGTCGCCCCACATCCTGACGCTCTGCATCCAGTTTCCGATCACCTTCTTCACCGGTTTCTGGCTCAACCGCTACGTGACCTTTACCCTGTCGCCCCTGCGCGGCCGCACCCAGCTGGTGCGCTACGTGCTGCAGACGGCCGGATCGTTTCTGCTTAACTATCTGCTGCTGAAACTGTTCGTGGAGGTGTGCCACATCTATGCCCCCGTCGCCAAACCGATCGTCGATGCGGCGGTGATTCTCTACAGCTACCTGGCCGCCCGTTTCTTTACCTTCCGGACCCACCGGGCGCGCAGGCGGTGATTTCCGGTCCGACAACATGATCCGGCCGGTTCCCCTTCATGGAGAACCGGCCGCATGCCTTCGTGGGCAGGGAACGCGCTCCCTACTCTTCCCGTACGATGTGGGCGCCCAGTGCGTTGAGGCGCTTGTCGATATACTGGTATCCGCGGTCAATCTGCTCGACATTCTGGATGACGCTCTGCCCCTCGGCACTCATGGCGGCGATCAGCAACGCCACGCCGGCACGGATATCGGGCGAGGTCATCACCGTACCCCGCAGGCGGCGTTCGTGGTTGTGGCCGATGACCGTGGCGCGGTGCGGGTCGCAGAGGATGATCTGTGCGCCCATGTCGATCAGCTTGTCGACGAAGAAGAGGCGGCTCTCGAACATCTTCTGGTGGATCAGCACCGATCCCTTGGCCTGGGTGGCCACCACGAGGAAGACCGACAGCAGGTCGGGGGTCAGTCCCGGCCACGGCGCGTCGGCAATGGTCATGATCGAACCGTCGAGGAAGGTTTCGATCTCGTAGTGTTCCTGACTGGGTATGTAGAGGTCGTCGCCCCGCTGCTCGAAGCGGATGCCCATGCGGGCGAACTGCATCGGGATGATGCCCAGATTCTCGAACGAAACGTCCTTGATGGTCAGCTCCGACTGCGTCATGGCAGCCATGCCGATGAAGCTGCCCACCTCGATCATGTCGGGCAGCATGGTGTGGGTCGTGCCGCCGAGGTTGTCCACGCCCCGGATCGTGAGCAGGTTCGAGCCGATGCCGCTGATGTCGGCACCCATGCGCACCAGCATCCGGCAGAGCTGCTGGACGTAGGGTTCGCAGG
The DNA here is from genome assembly GCA_949287525.1 of uncultured Rikenellaceae bacterium. GTDB lineage: Bacteria > Bacteroidota > Bacteroidia > Bacteroidales > Rikenellaceae > Tidjanibacter. Next base: position 143,772 of record CASEGL010000004.1, on the reverse strand, counting down.
CGGCGTTGTAGATCGTGGTTTCGCCCTTGGCCATCACGGCGGCCATGACGATGTTGGCCGTACCCGTTACGGAGGCCTCGTCGAGCAGCATGTAGCTGCCGTGCAGCGAGTCGGCGCGGATGGCGAAGTAGTTGTCGTCGAGGTTGTAGTCGAACTTGGCGCCCAGTTTCTGGAAACCGATCAGGTGGGTGTCGAGCCGGCGCCGGCCGATCTTGTCGCCGCCCGGTTTGGGCAGGTAGGCGATGCCGAAGCGGGCCAGCAGCGGGCCGATCACCATGACCGAACCGCGCAGGCGGGCGCCCCGGCGGCGGTAGTCCTCCGAACGGAGGTATTCGAGGTCGATGTCGCGGGCGCAGAAGGTATAGCTTTTGTCGTCGATCTTCTCGATCTCCACGCCCATGGCGCGCAGCATCTCGATGAGCTGGATGATATCGACGATTTCCGGCACGTTGTGCAGCGTCACCTTTTCGGGGGTGAGCAGCGTGGCGCATATGATTTGCAGGGCTTCGTTCTTGGCTCCCTGCGGGATGATTTCGCCCTGCAGGCGGCAGCCGCCCTGTACGATGAATTTGGACATGGTCGTTACTTCGGATTTAGTGGTTTTATATCCGAAGATACGGATTTTTCCGCAGACCGGAAAACTTTCGGATGGCGTATTTTCGGAACGATTCGGGGGCATGCAATGGTACGGGGAATGTATAAAATGACTAACTTTGTAATTATTATGCCGTTCCGGCATTGGAACAACGAACTAAGTACAGCAATATGATTGACAAAATAGAACGGTTGTTGGCCGAGGTGGAGGCGTTCGCTCCGCGTACCGCTGCGGAAATCGAGGAATTCCGGGTACGCATGCTCGGTCGTAAGGGCGAACTGAACGATCTGATGGATGAGTTCAAGAGCGTCGCTCCGGAGTTGAAGCGCGAACTCGGCCAGCGTCTCAACAAGCTGAAAAACAGAGCGCAGGAGCGTGTAAACGAGATGAAGCAGGAGCTGGAAGCCCACGCTGCCGAACCGGCCGGATGCATCGGCGATCCCACCCGTCCCGGTACGGCGCAGCCACTCGGCAGCCGCCATCCGCTCTCGCTCGTGCGCAACGAGATCTGCGGCATCTTCGAACGGCTGGGTTATGTGGTGGCCGAGGGTCCCGAAATCGAGGACGACTGGCATGTCTTCTCGGCGCTCAACTTCCCGCCCGAACACCCCGCCCGCGACATGCAGGACACCTTCTTCATCGAGAAGGATCCCGACATCCTGCTCCGCACCCACACCAGCTCCATTCAGGTGCGCGTCATGCAGAGCCAGAAGCCGCCGATCCGCGTGATCTGCCCCGGTCGAGTGTTCCGCAACGAGGCGATCTCGTACCGCGCCCACTGTATCTTCCACCAGATCGAAGGTCTCTACATCGACGAGAACGTCTCTTTCGCCGACATGAAGCAGTCGCTGCTCTATTTCGTGCACGAGTTCTTCGGCGAGCAGACCAAGATCCGTCTGCGTCCTTCCTATTTCCCCTTCACGGAGCCGTCGGCCGAGATGGACATCTCCTGCAACCTCTGCGGCGGCAAGGGCTGCAACGTCTGCAAGCACACCGGCTGGCTGGAGATCATGGGATGCGGCATGGTCGATCCCAACGTGCTGGAGGCCTGCGGCATCGACAGCAAGAAATACAGCGGATTCGCATTCGGCATGGGCGTGGAGCGCAGCGCGATGCTCAAATACGGCGTCAAGGACCTGCGGCTCTACTTCGAGAACGACGTGCGTTTCCTGCACCAGTTCGACACGGCGCTCTGATCGGGCGTCGCGGCAGGGTAGCGGGGCAGGCATGAACGTGCAGAACGGAAGATGAAAAGGTTTTGGCATATCGTGACGGTTGTGGCGGCTGCAGCGGGAATGATCTCCTGTGCGGCGACGTCGCGCACGGCCTTCCGTGACCGTCTTCCGTCCGGTTACGAAGACGGCTACGCCCCCTATTACTACCATACCGAGGGAATCAAGGCCTATGCGGTGCAGGGAGATACCGCACGGGGCATCGACCTGTTCCGGAGGGCGCTGGAGATCGACTCGGCCTATGCGCCGGCCAGCTACGAACTGGCCGAACTGCTGATGGCGGGCGGCGATCTGGAGGCGGCGACCGGCTTCAGCCGGAATGCCGTGCGGCTCGATACGGCCAACCTGACCTATCGCAGTCAGCTCGGTCGGGTGCTGGTGCTTTCCGGCCGTTATGACGAGGCGATGGACATCTACACCCGCCTGATGCGCGAGGATTCCCACAATCCGATGAACTACAAGCTGCTGGCGGCACTCTACGAGTTCGACCGCCAGCCCTACTCGGCGCTTTCGATTCTCGATACGGCCGAAATGCGGCTCGGAAGGATGGAGGAGATCTCCGCCTACAAACGCGAGTTGTCGCTGCGGCTGCGCCTTTACGACAAGGCGATCGAGGAGACGGAAAAACTGATTGCCGACTATCCCTACGACGATGACAACTATCGGGTGCTGGGGGACATTTATGTCGCGATGGGGCGCGATTCGTTGGCCGAAGCCAATTATCGGGAGGCATTCCGGCTCGATTCGACCAATATCAACACGTTGGCGGCGATGGCCGACTACTATCTCGGCCGGAATGACGCACCCGCCTACCTGCGTATGCTGCAGCGCATTTTTGCCAGCGACGATATGCCGTTCGCCAAAAAGCGCGACGTATTCGGACAACTGACGTCGGATGTTCCGTTCTATCGTGACAACTATTTTGCCATCAATACGTTGGCTGGAATCCTGATTGCCAAATACCCCGATGATTACGAGGCGGTGGATCTCTATGCCACGCACCTGATACGGGGCGGCGAGGTGGAGCAGGGGCTGTCGTTCTACAAGGCCTATCTGGCACTCCATCCCGACCGGATCGAACCCTACGACGAGGTCGTATGGATCGAGGCTTATCTGCAACGTCCCGATTCGGTGGCCAAATATTCCGATATGGGACTCCGGCGCTTTCCGGGCAATACCGACCTGTTAGTGAGCAAGGCGTATGCCTATATCGCCGAGGAGGATTTCGATCGGGCTTCCAAGGTGTTCCGCACGGCCTGTCGCACGGCGGCCAACGATTCGGTGCGCAGCGCGCTGGTGGGAACTCTCGGCGACATTGCCTATCAGACGGGGCGGACGCACCGGTGTTATCGCTATTACCGGCGGGCTTTGCGCCTCGATCCCGACAATGCGGGCGTGCTGAACAACTATGCCTATTATCTGGGCGAGGAGGGGCGTGAGCTGGAGCGTGCGCTGGCCATGAGCCGTCGCGCCAACGAACTGGTGCCGCGCAATGCCTCTTCGCTCGATACGGAGGGGTGGATCCTCTACCTGATGGGACGCTACGAGGAGGCGCGCAAGGTGATGCAGCTGGCGGTTTCGTATGACGGCAACAACAGTGCGGTGCTGCTGTTCCACTATGCCGAAGTGTTGTATGCAATGGGCGACACGTTTCTGGCAAGCGTATATTGGGAGCGGGCGCTCAACCGGGGGTATGATCCCGAAACGATCCGAAAACGAATGGAAATGATCGAAGAGAAATGAAACGGTTTGCAATAATCTTCTTACTGACACTCTGTTGCGTGGCTTTCGCTCCGAAGGCGATGGGGCAGGTGACGATCAAGTCGCTCAACGAACAGATTGCCCGCGCCGAGGCGGAGATCAAGCGGAACGAGGCGCTGCTGAATAAAATTAAGGGAGAAAAGGCCGTGACGCTCAATGAATTGAAGCTTGTTGCGTCGCGTATATCCAACCGTATGAGCATCGTGGCTTCGCTGAACGAACAGATCGAGATCTGTCGTCGGAATATTGCTGCCAAGGAGGAGGAGATCGCCGTCCTGGAGGAGCGTATCGCCACATTGAAGCAGGAGTATGCCAAGATGATTTATGCCGCCTACAAGAATTCGCTGCTGAACAATTCGCTGGCCTTTCTCTTTTCGGCCCGCGACTTCCAGGAGGCGACGTTGCGCATCGACTACATGCGCCGTTACAACCGGCTGCGTGCGGAGAAGGCGGCCGAACTCGATTCGCTGGCCGGCATCATGGTCGGGGAGAAACGCCTGCTGGATGCCCAGCTGGCCCAGTTGGAGGAGTCGCGCAACAATCGGGACAGGGAGCTGAAGACATTGCGTGCCGACGAGCAGGCCTACAAGCAAAACAGTTCGCGGCTGGCGGCCAACGAACGTAAGATTGCCGGTCAGATCCGCCAGAAGGAACGAGAAAAGCAGAATGCCCAGAAACAGTTGCAGCGGTTGGTAGCCGAGGAGGCGCGCCGTCAGTCGGGCGTACAGCGCAGTGCGGCTGAAGAGAAGGTACGCGTGGAGCTGAGCAACAATTTTGCCCAGAATCAGGGCAAATTCCCCTGTCCGGTAAGCGGCGGCGTCATTATCGACCGTTTCGGAAAGCATCCCCATCCGACCCAGCGCGGCCTGATTGTGGATAACAAGGGCGTCAATATCGCCGGAGAGAAGGGTGCGCCCGTGCGTACGATCTTCGAGGGTACGGTGAGCCGCGTGGTATTCATCAAGGGATTGAACAACTGCGTGATGGTAAATCACGGCAGCTACTATACGGTCTATTCCAACCTGGCGGAGGTCAGCGTGAAGGCCAACGACCGCGTCGGCCGCAACGAAGTGATCGGCACGCTGCCTTCCACGGCCAACAACGACGACTGGTACCTGCATTTTGAACTGTGGAAAGGAACCACTTTCCTCAATCCCGAACTGTGGCTGGCGAAGTAGATTCGGATCGGCCGGCCGCGGCGGGCATGACCTATTTTTTGTGAACGATTATGGCTGTTACGTTTCATTCGGAGGAGTGCGGGTTCCTGCCGCACGATCGGCGCAAGACGACGGCGTGGATCAAGGCCGTCATTGCCGGAGAGGGCTTCAAGACGGGCGACATCGCCTATGTTTTCTGCTCGTCGGAATATCATCTGAACATCAACCGGACCTATCTGAACCACGACTATAATACGGATGTCATTACGTTCGATTACAGCGATCTGACCGGCAGCAGGGTAGTGAGCGGCGACATCTTCATCGATCCGTTTACGGTGCGCGACAATGCCGACATCGTGGGGACGCAGCCTCGCGAGGAGATCATGCGGGTGATCGTCCACGGCGTGCTGCACCTGTGCGGCCACGGCGACAAGACCCCCGACGAGGAGCGGCAGATGCGCCGGCTGGAGGACCAGGCGCTGGCGCTGTATCGGGAGATGTACGGCGAGTATCCGCCGTTCTCCCTGTAAGGGTTGTCTGCAGGGGGTTGTTTTTCGGGGATTTTCCGGTCCGGATTTTGCTTTCGGCCGTTCGGACAAGGGATTTGTCGGTCGGAAAATCTGGCGTCGGAAAACGGCCTCAAAATGCTTTTATTTCGCCGATCGGGGCGCGGCAGCGGCTCCGGCCGGCGGTTTTTGAATGGAGAGTATGAGATACGATTACGACATCATCGTAGTGGGAGGCGGCCATGCAGGGTGCGAGGCGGCCATGGCGGCGGCGCATCTCGGCGCCGAGACGCTGCTCATCACGATGGATATGACCAAGTTCGCCAACATGTCGTGCAATCCGGCGGTCGGCGGCGTGGCAAAGGGGCAGATCGTGCGCGAGATCGACGCGCTGGGCGGCTGCATGGGGTGGATCACCGACCGTGCGACAATCCAGTTCCGCATGCTGAACCGGTCGAAGGGGAGCGCCATGTGGAGTCCGCGCGCACAGTGCGACAAGGCGCAGTTTTCGGCGCTGTGGCGCCATACGCTGGAGAACTGTCCCCGATTGTCGATCTGGCAGGATACCGTTTGCGACCTGATAACCGAGCAAATAAACAGTGAAAATATTGATTATCAATATGTTGTGCGTGGTGTAAGGGCCGTGATGGGGATCGAGTTCCGGGCGCGGGCGGTTGTCTTGACCAACGGGACCTTCCTGAACGGTCTGATGCACATCGGCCGGGCGCATGCACCGGGCGGTCGGGCAGGGGACGGCGTGGCCTACGGACTGACCGAGGCGCTGTGCCGGCTCGGCTTCGAGGCGGGGCGCATGAAGACCGGCACACCCGCCCGCATCGACGGGCGGACGGTCGATTTCGCCATGCTGGAACCCCAGTATGGCGATGAGGCGCCTTCCAAGTTCTCTTTTCTCCCGTCAAGCAAACCGGTTGAGAATCAGCTGCCTTGCTATCTTGTCCATACTTCGCGCAAGGTTCACGACCTGTTGCGCGAGGGGTTTGCCGATTCGCCGCTCTTTAATGGCACCATTCAGGGTGTGGGGCCGCGCTATTGCCCCAGCATCGAGGATAAGCTGCGTACCTTTGCCGAGAAGGATTCCCATCAGCTGTTTCTTGAGCCGGAGGGGCGCGATACGAACGAATATTATCTGAACGGTTTTTCCTCCTCGCTGCCGTACGACGTGCAGATTCGGGCGCTCTCTGAAATCGCCGGATTCGGACACGTCCACGTCTATCGCCCCGGATATGCGATAGAATACGACTATTTTCCGCCGACCCAGCTGCTTCATACGCTGGAGACCAAACGGGTGGCCAATCTCTATTTTGCCGGTCAGATCAACGGTACGACCGGTTACGAGGAGGCGGCTGCACAGGGATTGATGGCTGGCATCAATGCGTCGTTGAAACTGCAGGGCAGGGAGCCGCTCGTGCTGGCGCGCGACGAGGCCTACATCGGCGTGCTGATCGACGACCTGGTAACGAAAGGCGTGGATGAACCTTACCGGATGTTTACCAGCCGGGCGGAATACCGCATCCTGCTGCGGCAGGATAATGCCGATCTGCGGCTGACACCCAAGGCCATCGAACTCGGTCTGGCAACGGAAGAACGTCGCGAGGCGTTTGAATGCAAAAAGCGGCTGACCGAGGAGCTGGTCGATTTTATCCGTCACCGGAGCGTGCCGAAAGATGAACTGAACGATTACCTGGCGTCGGTCGGTGCAAATCCGCTCGATCAGGGACGGAAATTATACGATGTCCTGTTGCGCAATGCCGTAACGCTGGAGGGGCTGATCGGCGTGTTGCCCGATCTTGCACAATTCGTAGCAGAGCGGAATATGAATGCGGAGATGATCGAACAGGCCGAAATTCAGATCAAATACAGGGGATATATCGAACGGGAGCGTTTTATTGCCGAGAAAATGCGCCGGCTGGAGGGTATCCGTATCCGTCCTGATTTCGATTACCAGTCGCTTACGTCGCTGACGATCGAGGCGCGGCAAAAACTCAGCCGCATCCGTCCCGAAACGATTGGCCAGGCGTCGCGCATCCCGGGCGTATCGCCGGCGGACATCAACGTGCTGCTGATCTATTTTGGGCGATAGGGAGTCGGAAATGATAAAGAGGGGAGTGTTCCACGTGGAACACTCCCCTCTTATGCTGGAAAAGGTTGTTGCCTTTTCTGTGTTCTGTTGTTTGTTCCACGTGGAACAAAAGGAGGGAGAAAAGAAACGGAGCCGGTCGTCTCGACTGGCTCCATTCGGGAATTTAATAAAGGTAGGTTTAGAAAACGTTTCTCTGCTTGTTACTTGCAGTTGCAGAAACGGGTTGATTATTTGTCTGCAATCTTTGCCCAAGTGTCTTTCAGTCCGACCGTACGGTTGAAAACCATCTTGCCGGGTTTGGAATCGGAATCGACGCAGAAATAGCCGATACGTTCGAACTGGAACTTGTCGCCACACTTTGCCGACTGGAGTGCCGGTTCGATGAAGGCGCGGCCGACAACGACCGACTCCGGATTGAGGTAGTCGAGGAATGTCTTGCCCTCTTCTACATCGTTCGGATCCTCTTTGGTGAAGAGATTCGAGTAGAGACGCACCTCCGCTTCCTCGGCATGGGGTACGGATACCCAGTGGATCACACCCTTTACGCGGCGGCCGTCCGAAGACGAGCCTTCGCCCGACTGCGGGTCGTAGGTGCAGCGCAACTCGACGATATTGTCTTTGCTGTCTTTGATAACTTCCTCACATTTAATGAGATAAGCGTATCTGAGGCGCACCTCTGCACCCGGTGCGAGGCGGTAGTATTTCTTCGGCGGGTTCTCCATGAAGTCGCCCCGTTCGATGTAGAGTTCGCGCGAGAAGGGAACCTGGCGGGTGCCGGCTGTTTCGTCTTCGGGGTTGTTCACGGCGGTGAACATCTCCGTCTTGCCTTCGGGGTAGTTCGTGATGACCACCTTGATCGGGTCGAGGACGGCCATGCGGCGCTCGGCCGTTTTGTTCAGATCCTCGCGGACGCAGAACTCCAGCAGGGAGAGGTCGATCACGTTGTCGCGCTTGGCAACACCCACGCGGTCGGCGAAGGCGCGGATCGAGGCGGGCGTGTAGCCTTTGCGGCGGAGAGCCGAAATGGTAGGCATACGCGGGTCATTCCATCCGGTAACAACTTTGTTATCAACCAATTGCAATAGTTTTCGCTTGCTCATTACCGTATAGGTAAGGTTCAGGCGGGCAAATTCGTACTGATGGCTGGGGAAGATGCCGAGCTGCTGGATGAACCAGTCGTAGAGCGGGCGGTGTACGTCGAATTCGAGCGTACAGATCGAGTGGGTGATCTTCTCCAGCGAGTCGCTCTGGCCGTGGGCGTAGTCGTACATCGGGTAGATGCACCATTTGTCTCCCGTGCGGTGGTGCGAGGCGTGGATGATGCGGTACATGATCGGGTCGCGCAGCAGCATGTTGGGGTGCGCCATGTCGATCTTGGCACGCAGCACCTTCTCGCCGTCGGCGAATTCGCCGGCCCGCATACGGGCGAAGAGGTCGAGGTTCTCCTCCACGGAGCGGTTGCGCCAGGGGCTTTCCTTGCCGGGTTCGGTCACCGTGCCGCGGGTGAGGCGGATCTCCTCCTGGGTCTGGTCATCGACATAGGCCAGCCCCTTCTTGATGAGTTCGACGGCCCATTCGTAGAGCTGCTCGAAGTAGTCGGAGGCGTAGTGTTCCTCGGCCCACTGGAAGCCGAGCCACTTGATGTCCTCCTTGATCGAATCGACGTACTCCACATCCTCCTTGACGGGGTTGGTGTCGTCGAAACGCAGGTTGCATTTGCCGTGGTATTTCTCGGCCAGGCCGAAGTTCAGGCAGATGCTCTTGGCGTGGCCGATGTGCAGGTAGCCGTTCGGCTCCGGCGGGAAACGGGTGTGTATGCGGTTGTCCACATTGGCGATGTGGTTCTCGATGACTTCTTCCAGAAAGTTCAGGGAACGTTCTTTTCCGGTGGTTTCGTTCGTTGTTGCCATATCCATTGTTGTTATGGTGCAAATTTAATCGTTTTCACCTTTGGACGGCACCGGATCGGGTACTTCGGAAGATTTTACGGTCGAAAGAGACAGATTGTTCTCCGCCCCGCATGGCAGAGGGCGGAGCGGCTGGTGGCAGAATAGGTTCGTTCAGAGTCCTTTGCGGGCCAGCAGCCAGGCCATGCGGTTGTAGAAGTCGTGCAGGGCGGGGCGCAGGCGGGGCGGAATGCGGTTGAGCAGGTACAGTTTCCGCCAGCCGCGCCGGTAGAGGCGCGTGTAGGAGAAGATCCGTTCGGTGCGCCGTCCGAAGTCCGTGTCGCCCTTGGCCGAGAGAGTCAGCGCCTTGCCGATGGCGCAGCGGGCGATGTATTCGTTCCGGTAGGAGTTGCCTTCCTCCGGACGGTAAAGCTCCTCGAAGGAGTGGGCGGTTTGTTCGGGGGTGTAGATGCCGGTCGAGCGGTTCGAGGCGGTGCGGTTGTAGCGCACCAGCGGTTCGGGGGTGAAGCAGATCGGGTAGTCGGTGGCCAGCCGGATCCACAGGTGGAGGTCTTCGCCCAGTTTCATGCCGGCGGGGAAGCCGCCCGTGGCGAGCAGCACGGTGCGCGGAATGACGGTTGCCGAGGGCTGGCAGATGTAGCCGGTCATCGCCTGGCGGAAGAAGTCCTTCACGATGCCCTCCCGGTCGGGGTGGCGGCTGGGGCAGATGCGGCCGTTGCTCTCGATGTCGAATGCCGCGCAGTAGGCGCCGCAGCCGGGCCAGGCGGCGATGAGTGCGGCCATCCGTTCCAGATAGTTCGGCTGCCACCGGTCGTCGCCGTCCAGAAAGGCGACATAGGGAGCCTCGGCCAGTTCGGCGCCTCGGTTACGGGCCACGGAGACGCCGGCGTTGGCCTGTCTGACGAGCCGGATGAGCGGTGAGGCGCAGGCTGCCACGATGGCTGCGCTGCGGTCGGTCGAGCCGTCGTCCACGACGATGATCTCCTGCGGCTGCCGCGTCTGGGCCAGCACCGAGGCGAGGGTCGCGGCAATCTCGCGCTCCTTGTTGTAGAGCGGAATGACGACGGAGAATTCAATGGCGTTCATAGGCGCAGCGGTCGGGGAGCAGCCGGCGGAAGGCCTCCTCAAGGGTGGCGCGAACCTGTTCCGGATGGCGTATGTCGTTGTTGTCGTTGATGCAGATCATGGCGTAGCGGTCCGACAGCAGGGCGTCGGCAATGGCTTCCGTGTCTTCGTCCGAGAGCTTGGTGAGCAGCGTGTCGCGCATGCCGACGGGGGTGAACCGCCCCGTGACGAGCTGTTCGTAGCGCACGAGCCACTGCGACAGGTCGGTGGGCGTGCGGAAGCGGTGGCGGCAGGTGGCGTCCAGTTCGGCGAACTCCTCGGTCCAGAGGGTGTCGAACGTGCTGCGCAGGAAAGGCTGGGGCATGTGGTGGTCCTTCAGCCCGGGAAAAAAGCTCCACGGCAGCAGCGAGACGCTTTTCAACAGGTCGGCCGGCGGGTAGCGGAAGTTGAACCATTTGCCCGGAGCGGCTGCGATAGCCTTGTGGGGCGTGTGGCGGCGGTTGATGACGCGCATGCACTCCAGTGCGTTGTGGCCGGCGCGCTCCTGGGGGATGATGCTCAGCCGCGCCATGTCGGCTGGCAGCCCGTGGCGGAAGAAGCGTTCGGGGGCGACGGGACGGCACAGGAAAGTGTCGTCGTTGAAGTAGACGAACCGTTCGGCCAGCCCCTCGATGCGGTGCATGTTCAGCTCGATGGGGCAGGAGTTGAAGACCGGGCGGTAGGCGTCGGGGATGAACTCCTCATGGCGGACGACGTGCAGCTGCGGGTGGCTCGTGTCGAGCCAGTCGGGCAGGTGTCCCCACGTGAGCAGGTGGATGCGGCCGACCCACGGGGCGAACCGTTCGACGGCACGGAACCAGTAGCGGAGCGTCCCCCAGTCGCGGTAGCGTTCGGGGGTGTCATCCGCCTGTGCGGAGTCGGGGCGGTCGTGGGATTGCCAGCGGTGCATCTCGGCCTGCCAGGCGGGGTCGGAGCCGTCCACCCAGGGCAGTACGAAGTCGATTCTTTCGAGGGGTTCGTTCATGGCGCGTTGTGCGGTTGATCGGCTAAAGATACGAAAAACATTCCGCGCTACGGTCGGTTTTCGGTTCGGGAGCGGAAATGAGTCCGTACCGGCGGCGGGACGAGCCATCCGGCGGCACGGCATGAAAAAACGGCAGGCTGTCGGAAGAGCCTGCCGTTGCGGTCGGAAGCCGATCGGGGATCAGTCGTCGATGTCGATGAGGTTGAACTGCAGGTCGAACGAGAGTTCCATGCGGTTCGACAGATTGATCTCGTAGCCGTTGCGGTCGCGCTCGATGCTCCGGATCATGGCGTCGGGATAGTACTCGGCCGCGCAGGAGCGGATGGCTTCGGGGACGATCTCGGCGGGACCGGTACGTCCGTTGCGGCATTGAACTTCCGTCCACTGGCCGTTGCGGTCGAATTCGATCTTGTCGCCGTTCGCGAAGACCACCTCGTAGCTTTTTTCAAACAGGCCGGTCTCCTGTTTGGCGAGTGCCGTTTTCTGGTCGCCGAAATAGGTCTGGATGAACTGCTGTGCCGGCTGGGGCAGCTGGTTCACCGGAATGGCCTTGTCGTTGTCGGCCAAGGCGGCCGAGTGGATGGCGAATGCTCCGAAGAGCAAAAGAATGAGTTTCTTCATGGCTTGTGTATTATTGAGGTTTGCGGGGTTATTCCCGGGGATGCACCGTTTTAAAAATACGGAAAATAATCGATCCAGCCAAATGGCGGAGCCGTCCGGCAGGTGCAACACCCCGTCCGGCAGGCGGGAATGTCGCTCGGCGGGGCAAGGAAGCCGTGCCGGAGGGGGTGCCGCCTCGTTTTTGTTCGTATATTTGCGGGAAAGCGAAGCGATTATGGCAGACAACGATTGGAAGTCGCGGTTGAACGTGGTCTATTCTACCAATCCCGACTTCAAATACCAGACGGAGGAACCCGAAGCGGTGGAGACGCTGCCGCCCGAACGGCAGAACCTGCGCGTATGGCTCGACCGCCGGGCGCGCGCCGGCAAGCAGGTGACGCTCGTCAAGGGGTTCGTGGGCAGCGACGACGACCTGAAGGCGCTCGCAGCCATGCTCAAGAGCAAGTGCGGCGTAGGCGGAACGGCCAAGGAGGGCGAGATCGTCATTCAGGGCGATTTCCGCGACCGGGTGGTCGATCTGCTCGTCAAGGCGGGATACAAGGCTAAAAAAGCGGGCGGATGATACGGCGGGCGTGGCGCACGGCACTGATGCTGATCGGTGCGCTGGGTGCGGGCGGAACCGCCTGCGCCCAATATTACAATACGGGGCAGGCTCCCGCCTCGCAGCGGTGGAGCATGCTCGGCAGCGATTCGTTGCGGATGGTCTTCCCGGTCGGATTCGAAGGGCAGGCGCGCCGCACGCTGTTCTACATGGAACAGGCCTCGCCGGCCATCGCACACGGCTATCAGCTCCCGCCCCTGCGGACGCCGGTTGTCTTCTGGACCGAGAACTTCTATTCCAACGGACTGAGCATGCTGGCGCCGCGGCGCATCGAGATGGTCGGCATTCCGGCCATCGACACCTATTCGGAGCCGTGGCTCAAGCAGCTGGCCACCCATGAGTACCGCCACATGGTGCAGTACGGCAACCTGAACCGCTCCACCGTGCGGGTGTTCGGCTGGTTCTTCGGCCAGCAGGCGCCCCTCGTGGCCGCCGGTCTGCTGCCCTTCTGGTTCATCGAGGGCGATGCCGTGATGGCCGAGACCCAGTTCTCCACCTTCGGACGCGCCCTGCAGCCCTCCTTCACGATGCACTACCGCGCCGTGGGCGAGGAGATGCTCCGGCGCAGGAATCCCGACAAATGGTTCTGCGGCTCCTACCGCGACTATGTGCCGAGCCATTACGAACTCGGCTTCCAGCTCGTCGCCCATGCCGACCGCACCTACGACGAATACCTCGGCGCGGGGCTGACGCGCTACACGTCCGACTATCCTTTTCTGATTTTCACCTCCCAGCTCGCGCTGCGGAAATACTACGGCACCTCGACCCGCCGGCTGTTCCGCGACACCTTCGCCGAACTGAACGACCTGTGGCGGACGCTGCCGGAGGAGAACAGTCCGCAGGTGGTGTCGCCGCCCGTGAAAATCTATACGGTCTATTCCGATCCGCTGTTCGTCTCCGATTCGGTGCTGCTCGTCCTGAAGGAGGATCTCGACCGCACCTCGCGCTTCGTTGAGATCGACCTGCGCGACGGCAGCGAGCGGACGGTGTGCCATACGGGAGCCGTGAGCAGCCGCCCCAGCTACCGCGACGGCCGCGTGGCCTGGACGGAGTACCGCCAGAGCAGCGTGTGGGGGCAGAAGGTCAATTCGCGCCTGTGCGTGATGGACCTGGCCTCGGGGCGCAGCCGGCAGCTGCCCGACGAGGGCGACGGCGTCCTCTATCCGGTGCTGATGCCCGACGGGGAGATGGCCTGCGTGCGCTATCATGCCGACGGATACTATGCGATCGAGTACCTGTGCGGGGAGCGCGGGCGGCTCGAATATGTTTTCCCCGCCTCCGTCTCGATCCACGGGCTGGCGTGGGACGACTGGTCGGAGCGGTTCTACTTCATCGGGCTGGGCGATGACGGCATGTGGATCGGCGGGGTTGATTTCGCCGAGGCGTCGGCCCGCCGGTGCGACGTGACGACGCCCGCCTATGTGACGCTCGGCGACCTGACGGCCGCCGACGGCATGCTCTACTTCAATTCGATCGCCTCCGGCAAGGACGAGGTTCACACGATCGACCTCATGACGGGCGCCCAGTACCGCATGTCCGAGTCGCGGTACGGGTCGTTCGCCCCTTCGCCTTCGCCCACGGGCGAGTTCGTGGCGGTGACCACCTACGAACGCGACGGCTACAAGGTGGCGCTGCAGGAGGTGGAGTATCGCGAGGAGGTACCCTGGAGCGCCGTGCCGCGCAACGTGGTGAACGCCCCCCTGCGGCCGTGGAACCTGCCCTCGGCGGATGACATGATCTTCACGCAGACGGAGCGGGAGGAGTCGCAGCAGCGCTATCCGGCGCGGCGCTACCGCAAGGGGACGCATCTGTTCAACCTCCACAGCTGGGCGCCGATCTACTATGCGCCCGACGAGCTGATGGCCGACCAGTCGCTCGATGCCCGGATCGGCGCAACGCTCATCTCGCAGAACCTGCTGGGCAGCATGGAGTCGAGCCTCGGCTACGGCTGGACTCCGGGCGGCTATTCGGTCGTGCGGGGCCATGTCGGCTATTACGGCTGGGCGCCCAAGATCGAGGTCACCGCCCTGTGGAGCGACCGGCCCCATACGGTGGTCGATCTGCGGTCGGCGGGCGAGGAGGGATATGCCGCGTGGGGAAAAGGCTCCTCCACGCAGGTGTCGGCGCGGGTCTATGTGCCGTGGGTGCTGTCGTCGGGCTACCGCATCCGTTCGTTCGTCCCCCAGATCCAGTACACGTTCGACAATGCGGAGTACATCAGTCCCGCGACGGGGCGGAGCGAACGTTCCTCGATCGTGCTGGGTACATTGCAGTACAGCGACTACGTGCGCAGCACCCGGCTCGACCTGCAGCCCCGCTGGGGGTACATGGTGCGGGCCAACGTGGCCGGCAACCCCTTCAGCCGCCTCTACACGACTGCCTGGAGCATCTATGGCCGCGCCTATCTGCCCGGCCTGTTCCTGCACCACGGCGTGACCGTGCAGGCCGCCTGGCAGCAGGCCGCCGGATCGGGCATCCTGTTCCGTGCGATCGACCTGCAGCCTCGCATGCGCGAATCGCTCTATCCGACCGATTACTTTGCCGCCTCGTTTGCCTACCGGCTGCCGGTGGCCTATCCCGACTGGGGCTTGAGCGGCGTCTTCTTCCTGAAGCGGATCGCACTCGACCTCGACTTCGACTACGCCTGCTGCCGCGAGGGGAGCAGCTCCGCATGGCGCAACCTCTACACCTACGGCGGCAGCCTGTCGTTGGATGTCACGCCGTTCCGCATGCCCGACGAGGCCACCTGCACGCTCAAGGTGGGCGTCTATAAACCCCGCTACGAACCCGTGCTGGTCACCTTCGGATTCGCGGTGCCGTTCTGACGGCGGCGGGGAAATATGTTTGACCCTAAAATCGTTACGTTATGAAAGTAGGAATCATCCGGTGCATGCAGACCGAGGACTTCTGTCCCGGTACGGCCGACTTCCGCGCCCTGCGCGAACGGACGGGTGCCTTCGCCGGAGAGGAGGAGATCGAAATCGTCGGATTTGCCAACTGCGGCGGCTGTCCCGGCAAGAAGGCCGTGCTGCGGGCGCGCGAATTCGTGCGGCGCGGCGCCGACACGATCGCTTTCGCCTCGTGCATCGCCAAGGGGACGCCGATCGGCTATCCGTGTCCGTTTGCGGCCAAGATGCGTTCGGTGGTGCGGGCGAATATCCCCGACGAGGTCGTGCTGCTCGACCACACCCACTGATGCACCGCACGGCGGCGGGGCGGCCCGTCGCCTCGTGCGTGCGTCGAATTTGTTTCCCGATCAACGGCAAATGGTTATCTTTGCGATGTTATGGAGAAAAGAGATCTGAAAACGGAAGAAAGGGCCGTGCGGGCCCGTCGTTTCACGCGCTGGTTCTGGACCATCCTGTGTATTCCTGCGGGAGCGTTGGTGCTGCTCGTCATCCTGACGGCGGCCGGAGCATTCGGCCGGCTGCCGTCGTTCGAGGAGCTGGAGAACCCCAAGAGCAATCTGGCAACCGAAATATACGCCGCCGACGGCGAACTGATCGGTTCGTTCTATGTGCAGAACCGGTCGTATGTCGATTACGAGGACCTGTCGCCCGCACTGGTGGCTGCGCTGGTGGCCACGGAGGATGCCCGCTACTACACCCATTCGGGCATCGACTTCATCTCGCTGTCCCGTGTGGCGGTCAAGACCCTCGCGCTCGGCCGCAGGAACCAGGGCGGCGGCAGCACCATCACCCAGCAGCTGGCCAAGAACCTTTTCCCGCGCGACACGACCACCTACCGCAATCCGCTGGTGCGCGGCGGACGGATGGTTGTCACCAAACTCAAGGAGTGGGTGACGGCCGTCAAGCTCGAATACAACTACACCAAGGAGGAGATTGTCGCCATGTATCTCAATACGGTTTTCTACGGCAGCAACTCCTACGGCATCAAGGCGGCGGCACGCACCTTTTTCGATAAGGACCCCTCGGAGCTGAACATTCAGGAGGCGGCGCTGCTGGTGGGCGTGGTGAACGCCCCGACGCGGTACAGTCCGGTGCGCAACCCCGACCTGTCGCTCGCCCGCCGCAACGTGGTGATGGAGCGTATGCGGCAGCACCGCTATCTGACCCGCCGTCAGCTCGATTCGCTGGAACAGATTCCGATCGAACTCCATTTTACGCCGATCTCGCACAACGACGGCGTGGCGACCTATTTCCGGGAGATGATCCGCAACGTGATGAACATGCCGCGTCCCACCAAGCGGCAGTACGGCCGCGATTATGAGGCCGAGCTGGAGCGTTGGGAGAACAACCCCATCTACGGATGGTGCCACAAGAACGTCAAGACCGACGGCACCCCGTACGACATCTATCGGGACGGCCTGCGGATCTATACGACGCTGGACTACGACATGCAGCGCTATGCCGAAAAGGCGCTGCACGACCAGCTGGCCTCGCTGCAGCCCCGCATGGACGCCCAGGTGCGCCGCACGGGTCGCATCTTCAACAAGATCTCCAACGATGCCGCCGAGCGGATCATCAACAGTGCCATGCGCTATACGGACCGCTACCGCAGTCTGGTGAAGCAGGGGGCGACGCGGGCCGAGATCGAGAACGATTTCCGGACGCCGACCCGCATGCGTATCTTTACCTACAAGGGGATTGTCGATACGCTGATGACGCCCCGCGACTCGATTCTCCACCACAAGAAGATCATGCGCGGCTCGTTCATGGCGATGGATCCCAATACGGGCTATGTGAAAGCCTATGTGGGCGGCCCCGACTTCCGCTATTTCAAGTACGACATGGTGCGGCAGGGCAAGCGCCACATCGGTTCGACGATCAAGCCTTTCGTCTATTGCTTCGCCATCGACTACATGGGTATGACCCCCTGCACGATGGTGCCGAACCTGCCCGTCACGCTCGAAACCGACAACATGGAACCCTGGCAGCCCAAGGAGGCCGGCCGCGTCGTGTATGACGGCGTCTATCACCCGCTGCGCTGGGGGCTGGCCCACAGCCGCAACAACTATTCGGCCTGGATCATGAAGCAGGCCAAGGATCCCAAGGCGGTGGCCGACTTCATCCACCAGATGGGTATCCACAGCTACATCGATCCGGTGAATGCGCTGGCGCTGGGGCCGGTCGATGTCTCGCTTTACGAGATGGTGGGCGCCTACGGCACCTTCGTGAACAAGGGCGTCTTTACCGAACCGATCTTCATCACCCGCATCGAAGACCGGCAGGGGAACGTGATCGCCAGCTTTGTCCCCTCGGTGAGCGACGCCATCAGCGAGCAGACGGCCTATACGATGGTCCAGATGCTGCAGAACAATGTCCGCACCGGTACGGGCGGCCGTTTGCGCTGGATGTACGGCTTCTCCGACGTGGAGATGGGCGGCAAGACCGGCACCTCGCAGGAGGGGCGCGATGCATGGTTCATGGGCGTGACCCCCAATCTGGTGGCCGGCACCTGGGTCGGCTGTGAGGATCAGAGCGCCTATCTGTTGTCCGGCGCCGAGGGTGCGTCGATCGCGCTGCCCGTATTTGCCGGCTTCATGAAGCAGGTCTACGACGATCCTTCGTGCGAAGTCCGCCGGACCGACCGTTTCTACCGTCCGGCCGGAGCGATCGAGTACGACTGTCCCGATTCGGAGGCGCCGAACCGCACCCAGACCGACGAATTTTTCGAGTAACCGACTCTCTGACCGGGAGTCTCATTTGCAGCGAAAGCGATATAAAAACGACATAAAAACATGAAAGTAGCGATAGTGGGCGCCAGCGGCGCCGTCGGACAGGAGTTTCTGAGGGTATTGGAACGTCGCGATTTTCCGATCGACGAACTGTTGTTGTTCGGATCCTCGCGCAGCGCCGGAAGCAGTTACGTGTTCCGCGGACGGGAGATCGTCGTGAAGGAGTTGTGCCATAACGACGACTTCCGGGGGGTGGACATTGCCTTTGTCTCGGCCGGAGGCGGCACCTCCAAGGAGTTCGAGAAGACGATCACGAAGTTCGGCACGCTGATGATCGACAACTCGAGCGCATTCCGGATGGATGCCGATGTGCCGCTGGTCGTTCCGGAGGTCAATCCGGAGGACGCGCTGGACACGCCGCGCCGCGTGATCGCCAATCCGAACTGCTCGACGATCCAGCTCGTCGTGGCACTGAAGGCCATTGAGGATGTCTCCCATATCCGTCGGGTGTACGTCTCCACGTATCAGGCCGCCAGCGGCGCAGGAGCCAGCGCAATGGCTGAACTGGAGCGTCAGTACGGCGAGATTGCGGCCGGCGAGCAGCCCCGCGTCGAGAAGTTTGCCTATCAGCTGGCCGGCAACCTGATTCCGCAGATCGACGTCTTCACCGACAACGGCTACACCAAGGAGGAGATGAAGATGGTGAACGAGACCAAGAAGATTCTCCACTCGGACGTGGCCGTCAGCGCCATGTGCGTGCGGGTACCCGTCATGCGCGCCCATTCCGAGAGCGTGTGGGTCGAGACGGAGCGTCCCGTGACCCCCGAGGAGGCGCGTGCGGCCTTCGAACATGCCCAGGGCATCGTCGTCATGGACGATCCGCAGCGCCAGGAGTACCCCATGCCGCTGTTCATCGCCGGCAAGGATCCCGTCTATGTGGGACGCATCCGCAAGGATACGGCCGACCCGAACGGACTGGCCTTCTGGTGTGTGGCCGATCAGATCCTGAAAGGTGCGGCGCTCAATGCCGTGCAGATCGCGGAGTATCTGATCGCACAGGGGCGCTTTGCCCGATAGTCCGGCCACAGGTTGCGGTAAATCGGCCGGTCGGGATATAATTGCGTTTAAATCCCTATCTTTGCGCGATTTTAATTAAGGCGGAGAGACGATATGACGTTGAATAGTGTATTGTACGTGTTCATTACGGCGCTGATTACGCTCTTTCCGGTAATCAACCCCATCAGCGAGGGTCTGATGGTGAACGGTTATCTCAAGGGGCTGGACGATGCCATGCGCAAGAAGGCCGCACGGAAAATCCTGGTGAACTGTATCCTGATCTGCATCTGCAGCCTGCTGCTGGGGCATCTGATCCTGCTCATGTTCGGACTGGCGGTTCCCGTCATTCAGGTGGGCGGCGGTTTCGTGATCATGCTCACCGGCTACGAACTGCTGTCATCGAACGAGGAGCCTTCCGTCTCCACGCAGCCCACGCCGGCACAGTCGCGCAGGGCGGATGAGAATGCGTTGAACATGAAGCTGTTCTATCCGATCTCATTTCCGGTAGCGATGGGACCTGGCGGCATTTCGGTGATCTTTACCCTGATGGCAACTTCGGCGGTCGAGGGCAACCTGCTGCACACTTGCATCAACTATGCGATGATTGCGCTGGCAACGATCGTCATTCTGGTAGGCCTCTACATCATGCTGGTACTGGGTCCCCATATCATGCAGAAACTGGGTACCTCCACGAACATGATTATCAACAAGCTGGTCGCCTTCTTCATCTTTTGCATCGGTTTGCAGATCATCGTGGACGGCATCTCCAAGATCTTTCACATACAGGTGCTGTAACGGCTGCCTGAGCCGGCGGCAACGTCAGCAACAGAGGAGCGCAACCCGCACGGTTGCGCTCCTCTTGCGTTTGGCGTCGGGTGTCTCCGTGCGGGCAGCCTGTGGAACATGGAGGCATTGCCGGCTGCGGCATGCTGCTGCCCGCCAGGGCGGCATGCATGGAAAAACCTCCGCCCGACGGAGCGGAGGCTGTGGGCTGGCGGGTGACATGCCCGCTGCAGCGTTGCGTTATTTGCGCTTTTTCTTCCCTTTGGCCGGCCGTTCCCACGTGTTGCCGCCCCGTTCGAAGAACGACCAGTCGAAGCCGCTGTTGCGCTCTTCGGCATCGCCTTCCCCGATCTCGAAATAGGGTTGCTGCGGACGCGGTCCGGAGGTCGGATGTTGTGTCCGATCCGAAGTGCGGGACCGCTCTCCGTCGCTGCGGCGCGACGTCCTCCGGTCGGTGCGGTCGTCCCGCTGCGTTTTCCGCTCCCTGCGCGGTTTGGCTTCGGTGCGTTCGTCCGATACGGCGTCACCGGCCGCCTGCCTGTCGCTGCGGCGCTCCTTGCGCGGCTTCGGTTCGTTGTAGCCCGTTTCGCCCGCCGGATTGGCAATCTCGGCCAGCGGCCGTTTGCCGCGCCGCAGGGCGTTCAGTTTGTGGACGATCTCCTCCGCCTCGCCGAACGGCACGCTCACGAACGAGTAGCTGTCGCCGAGTTTGACGTCGTTGATATGTTTGTCGCGCAGGCCGCACTCGCGTTTGAGCAGCCCGACCAGTTTGCGGACGTCGTAGCCGTCGTCGCGTCCGATGCCGATGAAGAGGCGGGCGGTACCCTTGCGGTCCACCGAGAAGGAACGGATCTCGGGATACTGCGACTCGTCCAGCTCGCTGCGGAAGGCCAGGCGCAGCAGGGCGCCCAAAGCCACCTGCGGCTCGTATTCGGCCAGCAGTTCGTCGGCCATGGAGGTGTAGTCGCCGAAGCTTTCGTCGGCTACGATCTCCTGCAACTCGTCCTTGATGCGCTGGCGTTTGACGGCCACGATGTCCTGCGGCGTGGGGAGGCTCTTCTTCTGGATGTCGGCCTTGATGTTCCGCTTTAGGAAGCCGAACTGGCGCATCTCCGCCGAGGAGATGAAGGTGATGGCCGTTCCCTGGTTGCCGGCGCGTCCCGTGCGGCCGATGCGGTGGACGTAGCTCTCGGAGTCCTGTGGCAGGGAGTAGTTGATGACATGGGTCAGGTTGCTGATCGCGGGCGGCCACGTCGGTGGCCACCAGGATATTGACTTGGCGGTTGCGGAACTTGCGCAGGATCTTCTCGCGCTGAGCCTGCGATACATCGCCGTGGAGTCCCTCGACGGCGTAGCCGCGCTCCAGCAATCGGTTCACCAGCTCGTCCGCGCCGACCTTCGTCCGGCTGAATACGATGCCGTAGAAGTCGGGCGTGATGTCGATGATGCGGGTCAGGGCGTCGAACTTGTCGCTCTCGCGCACCTCGAAATAGATCTGGTCGGTCAGGTCGGCGGTGATCTGGGCGGCCTCGGCGCGCACCATCTCGATGTCGCGCATGTAGGTCTGCGACAGGTTCACGATCCGCTGGGGCATCGTGGCCGAGAAGAGCAGCACGCGCCGCTCATCGGGCGTATGGCTCATGATCTCCTCGACATCCTCGATGAAGCCCATGTTGAGCATCTCGTCCGCCTCGTCCAGCACGAGGAAGCGGATGCCGGACAGGTCGAGCGTGCCGCGGCGGATGTGGTCGAGGACACGGCCGGGCGTGCCGACCACCACGTCCGCGCCTTTGGCCAGACGCCGCAGCTGTTCGCTGATCGAGGCGCCGCCGTAGATGGCCGTTATGGAGAGTTTCTTTTCGTGGTTGTAGGAGATCAACTCCTCGGTGACCTGCAGGGCCAGTTCGCGTGTGGGGACCAGCACAATGGCCTGTACGCCTCCGGCTCCGCGCGTGAGCTGCTGCAGGATCGGCAGGCCGTAGGCGGCCGTCTTGCCGGTGCCGGTCTGGGACTGGGCGATGATGTCATGGCTGCCTTCGAGCAGGATCGGAATGGTGAGCTTCTGGATGGGGGTAGGGCGCTCGAACCCTTTGGCTTCGACGGCTGCGAGCATCTCCTCGGAGAGTCCCAGGGCGCCGAATTCTTCGTTGTTGATCATCTATATGCGTTTCAATTCGGGCAAAAGTACGGAAATAAAACCGATTTCCGCGCGTCCCCGGGCGGAGCCGTCCGCCGGCGGATATGAAAAAAGGGAACTGCCCGCACGGGCAGTTCCCTTTTTCCCTTGTGTCGAAGGTAGGCGGAAATTATTTCGTCTGAGCTTCGGCAACGTCGCTGGCCTCGGCGGTGGTAGCAGCAGCCTCACCCTCGGCGCAAGCCTCGGTGCAGGTCTCAGCGCAGGTGCAGGGGTCGCAGTTGCACTCGGTGCAGGGGCAAGCAGCTTCTGCAGCCTCAACAGCCTCGGTTGCAACAACTTCAACTTCTGCTGCCTCAGCAGCTTTCTTTGCATTGCGGTTACCGCACGATACCATAACGAGAGCTGCAGCAGCTACCGTCAGAATCAAAGTAAACTTTTTCATGATGTTTGTTAATTAGGTTAAAATTGAACGGTATTCAATGTTTGTTCATTGAGTGCTTTGTCGTTGTGCAGGGAGTCGGCCGGTTCGGCGGGGAGCGTCTCCTCGATCCGCAGGATCTCGCTGACCGGAATCTTGCCGCGCCACAGGAAAGCCGTTTTGAAACTGTGACGCACCCGATTCCAAAGCATCAGTGCTTCGTCCATCGTGACGCAGTTTCCGACGGTTACCATGTAGGACGGCGTTTCGTATCCCAAATAGGTCGGAATGCCCGGAAATTCGCGGCGGAAACGCTCCTGGGTCTCCAGCGCTTCGTTGCGGGCGTTCTGTCCGTTGTCGAAAAAGATGCGGATCCGGTAGCCCTGTACCGAAGCCGGCTTCGTCCGGCGGTCGTACTGGTCGAGCGCCTTGATCGCCGTGCCGTAGGGTGTGACCCGCACCGTCGCGTCGCTCACGCTGTCGGGACGCGACAATGCGTCCGTAAACGTACGGATATGCTGCGCCTCGGCGGTTGTTCCGATGGCCGTACCGATCAGCAATCCCAATATGCAGACGATCCTTTTCATCTTATCGTGCGTTTTCGGACACCAGCGCCGCTGTCGGATCGAACCCGAAGCGCTCCATGAATGCGGAGAGCGGCATGTGGTCGATCGTGAAGCGTCGTTTCAGGCAGCCGGCCTTGACGGCGACTTCGCCCGAGACGTACAGTTGGCGGACGGCGGATTCCGGATCTCCCAGCAGCGCCAGGCCGGTCAGCATGTTGTCGAGCGACACGCGCAGGGGAACATTCAGGTCGGTGCGGCTTTTGCGGGGCAGGGTGACGGCTTCGGACAGCCATACCCGTCCGATACGGTCGCCGTTCTGCCGGCAGACGGAAAAGACAGCCTCCTGTATCGTGAGGTTGTGCGAGGAGCCATTCTCTACGTCCAGCATGAGCGCTACGGCGGGAGAACCCGACAACGACAGATCGATGTCGCTCACTCCGTGGAACGCGATGGCTTCGGGGCGTATGCAACCGCTCGTTGCCGCCAGCAGGAACAATACGCACAGGATGCGCTGTAATGTGAATCTCCTCATGGTTTCACCCCTTCGTAAATGTAGGCGATGCCTCGCATCAACCGTCTGGAACGGCAGTTGGAAAAACCGGCGTCTTTCATCCGGCGCAAAAATAGTAAATTATTGGGAAAGTGATCCACCGAATCGGGTAAATAGCGATAAGCTTTGTCGTCGTGTGAGATCAACCGCCCGATCAGGGGCAGAATGCGGTGAAAATAAAAGCGGTAGAGCGGTCCGAAAAGCCGGCCTTCGGGGGTCGAGAATTCCAGAATGCAGAGGTGTCCGCCGCTGCGCAGCACCCGCACCGCTTCGCGCAGTCCGGCATCCATGTCGCCGAAGTTGCGGATGCCGAAGGCAACGGTCACCGCATCGAACGTGTCGGATGCAAAGGGGAGCCTTTCGGCGTCGCCTTCGATGAGGCGGATGCGGTCCGTCAGCCCTTTCCGTCCGACCTTCAGCCGTCCCACGGCCAGCATCTCGGCCGAGAGGTCGAGTCCCGTCACCGAGGCCTCGGGCATGCGGCGTGCCATGGCGACGGCCAGGTCGCCGGTGCCGGTGGCCAGGTCGAGGATCCGCTGCGGCCGGCCGGAGGCGACCCGGCGCACCGTCTTGCGGCGCCACAGCCGGTCGATGCCGAACGAGAGCAGGTGATTCAGCCGGTCGTACGTGGGCGCGATGTGGTCGAACATGTCGCGCACCATCTTCTTTTTCGTTTCACTCATGGCGAATTATTGGTAACGGATGGTCTTTTCGGGTTTCACGGCCGCCACCGCCTGGGCGGGAATGCCCATCAGCAGCAGCATGACGAGCGGGATGCCGAGATTCAGGGCGCACCACCAGCCCCAGTCGAGGCTGATGGGAACGTGCGAGAGCATGTATCCGGTGCTGTTGAGGCGGACCAGCCCCGTGGCCTGCTGCAGTACGGCCAGGCCGAGTCCGATCAGGTTGCCCCACAGCATGCCGGTGGCGACGATGCGGAAGGAGCGCAGGATGAAGACCGTGCGGATGGCGCTGTTGCGCATGCCCAGCGCCTTCAGCATGCCGATCATCGACGTCTTTTCGAGCAGGATGATGAGCATGGCCGAGACCATGTTGAGGAAGGCCACCAGCAGCATCACCACGATGATGACCGCCGCATTGACGTTGTGCGCCCGCAGCCAGTCGAACGTGTTGGGGTTCAGACTGACCACATCCTCGACTTTCAGGACGTCGGAGGCCTGGTCGGCATGGTCGAATACGGTTTCGTACACCTGTTGGGCGAAGTCGTCGAGCCGGCCGAAGTCGGTGGTCATCAATTCGTATCCCGAAATCTGCTCCTCGTCCCAGCCGTTCAGGCGCTGGACGTTGCGGATGTCGGTGAAGGTCATCGCGTCGTCGAGTTCGTCCATGCCGGTCGCATAGATGCCGCATATCTTGAACCGGTCGCGCCGCACGGGGCGGGAGGTGTCCACGAAGAGCATCTCCACCCGGTCGCCGGTGTCGAGTCCGGTCAGGCGTGCCACATTGTCTGAAATAAGCAGTTCCTTGGTGCGGGTGCCTCCGATGCGGGGCAGGCGGCCGCGCACCAGGTGGCGGTGCAGGAACGTCGTGTCGCCGTCGGCGGTCAGCCCTTTCAGCGCGACGCCCTGAATGGCGTCGGGGGTCTTGATCATGCCCCCCTTGAGTGCATAGGGGGCGACGGAGGAGCAGCGGGGCAGGGCGGCCAGATCGGCCATCAGCGCCGAGTCGATCCGGATCGGCTCGGTCTCGAACGAGTCGTGGGAGTAGAGGCTGACAATGCGCACATGGGCCCCGAAGCCGACCAGTTTGGAGGTGATCTCGCGTTTGAATCCTATGACGATGGCCAGGGCGAGGATCATGACCGCCATGCCTACGGCCACCGTGAGCGTGGCGATGCGCACCATCACGTTGCTTCGTCCTCCCGCGCGGGAAGAGATCCGGCGGGCTATGAAAAATTCGGTACGGATACGCGGCATCGGTTGCGGGTATGATTGGCAGGGGGCGGATACGCCTCCTTTCGCGCAAAGGTAAGCGAAAAAACGGGCTGCGGTGAAATTGCCTCTCCAAAATTGTATTTTCGGGGCAATGTTCGTAGCTTTACGGGACAATTCAACAGCAAGACAATTATGAAAAAAGTAGCCATGATAACCGGTGCCACCTCCGGCATCGGCATTGCGACGGCGCGGCTGTTCGCACAGACCAAGAATTTCGACCTGATCGTCACCGGCCGCCGTGCCGACCGGCTCAAGGAGCTGAAACAGGAGCTGCGCGAGAAGTACGATACGGCCGTGCATATCCTCTGTTTCGACGTGCGCGACTATCAGCGCGGCCGGGCGGCGCTGGATGCCCTGCCCGAGGAGTTCCGGCATATCGACGTGCTGGTGAACAACGCCGGCCGCGCCACCGATCTGGTGAAGTTCCAGGACGGTGACATCCGCAACTGGGACGAGGTGATCGACATCAATGTCAAGGGCTTCATCTACATGGCGCGCCTCATGGCCGAGCGGATGATCGCCCAGGGCGGCGGCCACATCGTCAATCTCGGTTCCATCGCCGGCACGGAGCCTTACGAGGCGGGCAACGTCTACTGCGCCACCAAGCATGCCGTGCATGCGTTGAGCCAGGGCATGCGCATCGACCTGCTCGGCACGGGCATCAAGGTGACGGAGATCCGTCCCGGCAAGGTCGAGACCGAGTTTTCGATGATCCGCTTCCACGGCGACAAGGAGAAGGCCGACAAGGTCTACGAAGGCATCCGTCCCCTCACGGGCGACGACATTGCCCAGGCCATCCTGTGGGCGGTGACCCAGCCGGCCCATGTCAATATCGACGAGGTGGTCATCACGCCGATTTCGCAGGCCTGCTCCTATTATAATAAAAAGGAATTTTAACTGCTGCCGCCATCCGAGAACAGGCTGCTCCGCGGGGCGGCGGGGGCGAAGTTTCGCTTCCGCGCACACAATAGCGGGACGGCGGGGTGCGTTTGTTCGGGAAAAAGCATCAATACACAACAAGAAGAGACATGACAATCGAATGGATGTTGCTGATCGTTATCGCGATCATCGGTTTTATCGTGCAGGCGCGCCTGCAGTCCGTTTTCTCCAAATACTCGAAAGTGCCTATGGAAAATGCACTGACCGGCAGGGAGGTGGCGGAGAAGATGTTGCGCGACAACGGTATTTACGACGTGCAGGTGATCTCCACGCGGGGCCATCTGACCGACCACTACAATCCGGCCAACAAGACGATCAACCTGAGCGAGAGCGTCTATGCCTCCAACAGCATTGCGGCTGCCGCGGTGGCTGCCCACGAAACGGGTCACGCCCTGCAGGATGCCTGCGAGTATGCGCCGCTGAAGCTGCGTTCGGCGCTGGTGCCGATCATCAGCTTCTCGTCGCAGTGGTCGTTCGTGCTGATCCTGCTGGGTATCATCATGATCAACTCCATGCCGGCCATCTTCTGGCTGGGCATCGCCACCATCGCCCTGTCGGCCGTGTTCTCGATCGTCACGCTGCCGGTCGAGTTCAACGCCTCCAACCGGGCCATGCAGTGGCTTGAGTCGAGCGGCACGCTCCACGGCGAACACCTCCAGCAGGCACGCACGGCGTTGAGCTGGGCTGCCCGCACCTATGTGGTGGCTGCGCTGAGTGCGATCGCCACGCTGCTCTACTACATCGGCTTCGCCCGCAGGGATTAGGCCGGAGCGGTGTACGGCAAAGGAAGGGGAACTGCCCGTTGCGGGCGATTCCCCTTTTTCCGTCCGGAAGGCGGAGAGTCCGTTTCCGGTTGCGGTGAGACTCCCGTTTCGCTGCCTTCCGGAGCCTCGACATGGATTGTTGCAATTTGTGTGGCGCGTGTCTATCTTTGTTTCTGGAACAACAAAAACAGCATGATATGGCAACATTTGCGGAACTGGCGCGCAGCCGGCAGAGTGTGCGGAGCTATCTGGAGCGTCCCGTCGAGCGGGAGAAGTTGGAACAATGCATTGAAACGGCGCGGCTGTCGCCGTCGGCCAACAACGCCCAGCCGTGGCGGTTCGTGGTGATCGTCCGTCCGGAACTGCGGGAGGAGGTGGCCCGCTGTGCCATGATGGGCGGCATGAACCGTTGGACAGCCTCTGCGCCGGTCATTGTGGCTGTCGTACTTGAAAAGCCCAATCTGCTCTCGGCTGTCGGCAGCGTCATTCAGGACAAGGAGTACTGTCTGCTGGATGTCGGCATCGCAGCCAACCAGTTCTGCCTGCAGGCCGCCGATCTGGGGCTGGGTACCTGCATGGTGGGGTGGTTCGACGAAAGGAAGGTGCGGCGTCTGCTCGGCGTGCCGCGCGGACGGCGGATTCCGCTGCTGATAACGGTCGGATACAGCGATGCGCCCCTGAGGCAGAAAGTGCGCAAGGCGGCCGGGGCAATGTCGTCGTGGAACGGCTATTGAGAATACGCTTCGACGGGAGCGGCGAAAGCGACGGGAAGGACGCAGCTAAGGCTGTTGTCCTTCTTTTGTTTCCCGGATGTCCGGTTCCGGACGGGTTTCGGGCGATGCGCCGCCCAGCACGACGCTGCTGACCGCGGCGATGACCAGCGCCATGCCGACGGCTGTCAGCCATGTGAACCGTTCGGAGAAGGCCAGTACGCCGATAATCATGGCCGTGAGCGGCTCCATGGCGCCGAACAGGGCGGAGAAGGTGGGTCCGATGTATTTGATGGCCTGCACAAGCGTGATGTTCGAGATGGCCGTGGCGGGCAGCGCCAGGCCGAGGATGCAGAGCCAGGTCCGGCTGTCCGAAACCCACCGGATGCCGGCGGGCGAGGCGATGCCGCAGCAGGCGAAGAGGAGGGCGCCGAAGGCCGTGACATAGAAGGTCAGCGCCGCGGAGTCGATCTGTGCCGCACGGGTTTTGCGCACGCCGATCATGTAGCTGCTGTAGCAGACCACCGAGAGGCAGGCCGTGACGATGCCGGTCATGGCGTCGCTGCTGCCCGATGAGAAGTCGTTGGCCGACAGGAGGGCGGCGCCGGCGAGCGAGGCGAGGATGGCGAGCGTCGTTTTCCACGACAGCTTTTCGTGGAAGAAGAGTGCCATGCCGGCTGCCGTGTCGTGTCATGGCGTGTATGAATAGCAAAGGGTGGTTGAGGCGTTTTTGCCGGTGCAAAGATAGCTGCTTTTGCCGAGAGCCGGATTGGCGGGGAGCGGTTGTGTAGGCATGGCAGGGAAATGGGGGCGGGCTGTCCGGAGATCGCCCTCCGACAGGTTCCCCGAACGTATTTCTTCCTGTCCGAAAGACTTTTATTACCTACTTATCGTTATATTTGCCGACAGGCCGTTTTGTGCCTGCTCCGGCTCCTCCTCCGGAGGATTGACAAACCGAATCTTATGGCGAAACACAGCATCAAAATCCGATTTACGAGAGGACGTCTGGTCGCATTGGCTGTCGTGGTGGCGGCCATTGCGGTGGCACTCTATTTTGTTTTCCGGAAAAAACCTCAGCCTGAGGTGATTCCTACGGTTACGGTCGAAAAAGTACAGACCGAAGACATGGAGATTTACGGCGAGTACGTGGGACGTATCCGTGCGCAGCAGTTCGTCGAGATCCGCGCCCGTGTGGAGGGTTATCTCGAAGAGATGCTGTTCGAGGAAGGCACCTATATCCAGAAGAATCAAATCCTCTTCATTATCGATCCCAAACTCTACCGCGCCCGTGTGGACAAGGCTTACGCCCAGCTGCAGAAGGACCGCGCGCTGGAGCTGAAGGCCAAGCGAGACCTGGACCGTATCCGCCCGCTTTTCGAGCAGAACGCGGCCAGCCAGCTCGACCTGGACAATGCGATCGCCTCCTATGAGAGCGCCGTGTCGGCGGTGATGATGAGCGAGGCCGACCTGACGCAGGCCGAAATGGCACTGGGATACACGACCGTCCGTTCGCCCATATCGGGCTACATCAGCGAGCGCAACGTGGACATCGGTACGCTCGTCGGGCCGGGCGGCAAGTCGCTGCTGGCAACGATCGTCAAGAGCGATACGGTGCGCATCGACTTCAGCATGACCGCTTTGGACTACCTCAAGAGCAAGGAGCGCAACGTCAATCTCGGCCATCAGGATCCTACGCGCGGCTGGAACCCCTACATTACCGTGACGCTGGCCGACGGGTCGGTCTATCCCTATCAGGGTCTGGTCGATTTCGCCGATCCGCAGGTCGATCCCCAGACGGGTACCTTCTCAGTGCGCGCCGAGATGCCCAACCCCGACCAGTCGCTGCTGCCCGGTCAGTTCACCAAGGTGCGGCTGCTGCTCGATGTGCGCAAGAGCGCCGTCGTGGTGCCGGCCAAGGCGGTGATTATCGAGAAGGGCGGTTCGTATATCTTCGTCGTGCGTCATAACGATACGGTCGAGCGCCGTCTGATCGAACTCGGCCCCGAAACGGGCAACAAGATGATCGTGGAACGCGGCCTGCTCCCCGGCGAACGGATCGTCGTGGAGGGATACCACAAACTCATGCCGGGCATGAAGGTGGAGATCGTTGAAACGGCTGCGGAAGGACAGACGCAAACCAACGGGGAGGAGTAGCCGATGAAAGCGGACTTTTTTATCGACAGGCCCGTCTTCTCGGCCGTCATCTCCATCCTGATCGTCATCGTCGGCTTCATCGGCCTGACGCTGCTGCCGGTGGACCAGTATCCGCAGATCACCCCGCCGACGGTCAAGATCAGTGCCAGCTATCCGGGCGCCAGCGCGCAGACGGTCAGCGAAGCGGTGGCCACGCCGATCGAACAGGAGCTGAACGGTACGCCGGGCATGCTCTACATGGAGTCGAGCAGTACCAACACGGGCAGCTTCACCGCTACGGTGACCTTTGACATTTCGGTTAATCCCGACCTGGCTGCCGTGGAGATCCAGAACCGTGTCAAGCAGGCCGAGTCGCGTCTGCCGGCCGAGGTGATCCAGAACGGCATCAGCGTCGAGAAGCAGGCGCCCAACAAGCTGATGACCATCTGTCTGATTACGTCGGACGAGAAATTCGACGAGATCTACCTCAGTAACTTTGCCACGCTGAACGTGGTGGACATCCTGCGTCGTGTGCCGGGCGTGGGCGGCGTGTCGAATGTCGGCAGCCGCTATTATGCCATGCAGATCTGGGTGCAGCCCGACAAGCTGGCCAACTTCGGCCTGACCGTGCAGGACCTGCAGAATGCGCTCAAGGACCAGAACCGCGAGTCGGCGGCCGGCGTACTGGGCCAGCAGCCCGTCTCCGGCGTCGATATTTCGATCCCGATTTCCACGCAGGGACGACTCTCGTCGGTGGAGGAGTTCGAGAACATCGTCGTGCGCGCCAACCCGAACGGTTCCATCATCCGGATGAAGGATGTGGCCCGCGTGTCGCTCGAGGCGCAGAGCTATAACACCGAGAGCGGTCTGGACGGCGCCAATGCCGCCGTAATCAACATCCTGCTGCTGCCCGGCGCCAATGCCATGGAGGTGGCCAAGAACGTGCGCGCCGAGATGGAGGAGATCAGCCGCTCGTTCCCCGACGGCATCTCCTATACGATCCCGTTCGATACGACAACCTATATTTCCGAGTCGATCCATGAGGTGTACAAGACGCTTTTCGAGGCGTTGATCCTGGTGATCTTCGTCGTGTTCCTGTCGCTGCAGAGCTGGCGGGCGACGCTGATCCCCGTGATCGCCGTGCCGATCTCGCTGATCGGTACCTTCGGCGTGATGCTCATGTTCGGCTTCTCGCTCAACATGCTGACCCTGCTGGGTCTGATCCTCGCCATCGGTATCGTGGTGGACGATGCGATCGTGGTGGTCGAGAACGTCACGCGCATCATGGAGGAGAAACGGATCGGCGCCTACGAGGCGACCAAGGAGGCGATGCACGGCCTGACCGGCGCGCTGATTACCACCTCGCTGGTGCTGTGTGCCGTGTTCGTGCCGGTGAGCTTCCTGTCGGGTATTACGGGTATGCTCTACCGCCAGTTTACGGTGACCATCGTGGCGTCGGTGCTGATCTCGACCGTCGTGGCGCTGACGCTGAGTCCGGCCATGTGCGCCCGTCTGCTGAAACTGCCCGATCCGCACAAGAAGAAAAACATCGTCTTCCGGCGTATCAATATCTTCCTGAACCGCAGCAACAAACTCTATGCGAAGATGATCCTCAAGGCGATGGCGATGCCGCGCCGCGTCTTTGCCGGTCTGGGACTGACGGTGATTGCCATCTGGCTGCTCAACTATGCCGTGCCGACCAGCTTCCTGCCGCAGGAGGACCAGGGATACTTCACGGTCGAACTGGAGCTGCCCGAAGGCGCTACGCTGGAGCGGACGCGGGAGGTGACCGATCGGGCGATGGCCTATCTGCTGGCTCACCCCGACGTGGCTCACGTGCAGAACGTGACCGGATCGAGTCCCCGAGTGGGAACCAGCCAGTCGCGCAGCACGCTGACCGTCATCCTCAAGCCGTGGGACGAGCGCAAGAAGGGCAAGCTGGAGAAGGTCATGGAGGACGTGCGCACCGAGTTCGCCCGTTATCCGGAGGCCAAGGCCATTCTGACCACGCCGCCGGTCATTCCGGGTCTGGGTACGTCGGGCGGTTTCGAGATGGTGCTCCAGGCGCGCGGCGAGGCTACGCTCGACGATCTGCGCGAGGCATCCGATTCGCTGGTGTACCATGCGTCGCATGACAGCCGGCTGAATGCGGTTTCGTCGTCGCTGCAGCCGGAGATACCGCAGCTCTACTTTGATGTGGACCGCGACAGGGTGAAGCTGTCGGGCGTGCCGCTGGCCGACGTCTTCTCGACGATGAAGACCTTTACGGGGTCGGTCTATGTGAACGACTTCAACATGTTCAACCGCATCTACAGGGTGTATATTCAGGCGGAGGCGATGTACCGCGCCCACAAGGACAACATCAACCTGTTCTATGTGCGGGGCAACAACAACGTGATGATTCCGCTGACGGCTTTGGGTTCCACCTATTATACGACGGGGCCGGGTGTCGTCAAACGTTTCAACATGTTCAATGCGGCGACCATCAGCGGCGAGGCGGCGCAGGGCAAGAGTTCGGGACAGGCCATGGAGGCCATCGAAGAACTGGCGCGCGAACAGCTGCCCCCCGAACTGGTCGAGAATATCGGCATCGACTGGAGCGGCCTCTCCTATCAGGAGAAGAAGGCCGGCGGCCAGACCGTCTATATCCTCGGACTGGTGTTCGTCTTCGTTTTCCTGTTCCTCGCGGCTCAGTATGAAAGCTGGTCGATTCCGGTATCGATCATGCTCTCGCTGCCGGTAGCCGTGCTGGGCGCCTATCTCGGCGTCTGGATCTGCGGCCTGGAGAACAACGCCTACTTCCAGATCGGTCTGGTGATGCTGATGGGTCTGGTAGCCAAGAACGCCATCCTGATCGTGGAGTTTGCCGAAACGGAAGTGCAGCGGGGCGTTGCGGCGTCGGTTGCCGCACTCCATGCCGCACAGCTCCGTTTCCGCCCAATTCTGATGACCTCGCTGGCCTTCATCCTCGGCATGGTGCCGCTGGTGCTGGCGTCGGGTCCCGGATCGGCCAGCCGCCAGGACATCGGTACGGGTGTCTTCTTCGGCATGATCGTGGCGATCGTGGTGGGCATCGTGCTGGTTCCGTTCTTCTTCGTCATGATCCATAAATTCACCGACCGGTTAAAAAAGAAGAAGGCATGAAAAGAGGACTTTTCCATAATCTGCTGAATGTCGCGCTGTGTGTCGCAGCTGCGATGGTCATGGCCTCGTGCGTGCTGGGCAAGAAATACCAGAGTCCCGACCTGAATCTGCCCGATCGGATCGAAGGGGCGTGGGAGGCCAATCCGAACGATTCGCTGCTCTTTGCCGACATGAAGTGGTGGGAGGTGTATGCCGACACCACGTTGCAGAACCTGATTACCGCCACGCTGGAGAACAACAGGGATCTCGTGATTGCGGCCGAGCGGGTGCAGGAGCTGGCCCAGCTGCGCCGGATCGACAATGCGGCCATGCTGCCCTCGCTCGATGCCAACGTCTATGCCGATCCTGAATGGGATAATTATGGTGGCGATAATTTG
The DNA here is from genome assembly GCA_949287525.1 of uncultured Rikenellaceae bacterium. Taxonomy (GTDB): domain Bacteria; phylum Bacteroidota; class Bacteroidia; order Bacteroidales; family Rikenellaceae; genus Tidjanibacter. Next base: position 110,032 of record CASEGL010000004.1, on the reverse strand, counting down.
GATACAGATCATGAGTTCGGTATCAAATTGCGCCTGAATTGGGAACTTGACTTGTGGGGACGCCTGCGTTGGGAGCGGCGCAAGGGCATTGCCGAATACCTCGCCTCGGTCGAGGCGCAACGCGCCCTGCAGATGACGCTGGTGGCCGAAGTGGCGCAGGCCTATTTCGAACTCATCGCCCTCGACAACGAGCTGGCCATCGTGCGTCAGACGCTGGCCACCCGCGAGGAGGGTGTGCGGCAGGCGCGGCTCCGTTTCGAGAGCGGCCTGACCTCCGAGACCTCCTACCAGCAGTCGAAGGTGGAGTTGGCCAGTACGGCTACGCTCGTTCCGGAGCTGATCCAGAAGGTGGCGGCCAAGGAGCATGAGATCGCCCTGCTGGCCGGCCGGTATCCCGGTTCGGTGGAGCGTGCCGATTTCGACAGCTCCGAGCGGCTGCCGGAGCACTTGCCGGTGGGACTGCCCTCCGAGCTGCTGCTCCGCCGTCCCGATGTGCGCGAGGCCGAGCAGGCACTCATCGCTGCCAATGCGACTGTCGGTGTGGCCTACACGGATCGCTTTCCTCGCATTGAGCTGACTGGCGTATATGGTTTGGAAAGCGACGTGGTGCAGACGATCCTACGTTCTCCTTATGCTTTTATTAGTGGCGATCTGTTGGCTCCGCTCTTTGCGTTCAATGCCAAACGTGCCAAATACAGGGCAGCCCAGCACGCCTACAACCAGGAGGTGGCTCGTTATGAGAAGACCGTGCTGACCGTCTTTCAGGAGGCCAGCGACGCCATTGTGCGGTACAACAGCGCCCGCGAGGCGCGCAGCCTGAAGAAGGTGCTCGAACAGGCTTCGCTCAAATATGTCGAACTGGCCCGTCTGCAATATATCAACGGTGTCATCAACTACCTCGACCTGCTGGATGCCCAGCGTAAATACTTCGATGCGCAGATCGGCTTCAGCAATGCCGTGCGGGACGAGTATATCGCTCTCGTGCAGCTTTACAAGGCGCTCGGCGGCGGCTGGGGACAGACCATACCCGAAGCGGAAGTGCCGGCAGCCGATGCCGGAACGGCTGCGGAAGCCGAGTAGTGCGCCTTGCCTGTCCGATAACATATTCGGATTGCCTGATAATAAAAATAAGCCCTACGAAGATGTTTTCGCAGGGCTTGTTTCGTATCTTGCGGTCATGAATCGTCAGTTTTTCTTCCGTTTCGTGCCGATGTTTTTCCGCTGGGCGGGATGGATCGGATGCCTCGCATGGTGTGCGGGGTGCGGCCGCGATGCGGCTGCGGACAGTATTCCCGTGCTGCGGGTCGATCCTGCTGCGCTGTCGTTCGGTTATGATGAAGTAGGTGTTGTCCGGACAGTAGCCGTGCAGACCAATGCCGCGGCGTTCGTCACCCGGGTGACCTACTACGGTGAGGAGCGCGAGTGGCTGGATGTCGTCCGGGACCCGGAGTCCGTCGGGATTGCCGTCCGGACGGTCAATCGCAGCGATACGCCGCGCCATGCGGCCGTGACGGTGATGGCGGATCGGGCCGAACCGCAGACGGTCTCCATAACCCAGCGTGCGGACAATGACCAGACCGATTACGGCATCGTGCTGGAGCCTGCTTCGCTGCGGCTGGCCGCTTCGGGAGAGGAGGCGACCGGTGTCGTGCGCATCGAGACGGAGGGAGACGGCCTGGAGGCAGTCTCGGAGGCGTCGTGGTGTAGGGTGCGCCTGGATGCCGGCCTGCTGCAGGTGTCGGCCGCGGAGAATGAGGACGGGCAGGCGCGGTCGTGCCGGATCGGCGTGTCCAATGCGCAGGGCGGGGAGGCGGAGTTGGCCGTATGGCAGGCAGGGGCGGATGACTGTTCCGTCGTGCTGGAGCCGGAACGGTTGGAGTTTGACGCTGCGGGGGAGCAGCTGACGCAGACGGTGACGGTGCGCTCCGCAGAAGGCGGACTGACCGCCCGCACCGGACAGGTGTGGATTACGCTCTACCTGTCGGGCGACCGACTGTCGGTAACCGTTGCCGAAAATGGCGGTGCCGAGCGGGTCGGACAGGTGACTGTCGGCAATAGCGGGGGCGGCAGCGCGTCGCTGGAGGTGGTGCAGCATGCGGGAGCGTTCCGGTGCGATCCCACCGTCGTGCGGTTGGGGGCCGAGGAGCCGCTCTCGGCCGTCTGCACGGTGTCGGGCAATCGGGAGGGACTGACCGCCCGCCCCGATGAGGGGTGCGCGGCATGGCTGGCGGCGGAGGTCGACGGCGCATGCGTGACCGTTTCGGCACTCCCCAATACGGCCTTTACATCCCGCAGGGTACCGTATGGCTCTCCAATGCACTCGGTGCGTCGGCCGCCCTGACGGTCGGGCAGGAGGGACGGACGGAGATCGACCTGTGCGGCGTGTGGAACTGGATCTCGCAGGTGGCGGGAGGGGACGGCTCCGAACGGACCGCTTCGGGAACGGCGACACTGGCCGCGGACGGCGGAGAGGCCTACCGGCTGACGGGCATGGCCGGCGCCGGCATTGACGTACTGGGCATTCCGGACCCGGCCATCCGGTTGGAACGGCGGGAGGGGCGGCTCGGCGTGGTCTGCAGCGATGCCTTTGTGCAGGGGGCGGAACCCTATTATTTTTCCGGAGGCATTGTCTTTCCCGATTGGGAGCTGACTGTGTGGCACGGGGAGGAGGCCTTTCTGGAGGTCGTGCCGACCCGCGTCGAACGCGACGGCGTGACCTATGACCGGCTGGAGTTTGCCGGAACGGTGACGGCCGGTGCGGATAATTTTCCCGATCGTGCGGAGATATGGGGGCAGACGGGACGCGTACATTATCTCTATTACCGGCTGGTCGTTTTCGGCGGCTTGCAGCAGGCCGTGCCGGTGGAGACGCATCGGGGGATTGTGCTGGAGCGGCCTGCCCGCTGAGGCGCCTGCGTCAGGTTCGGATTGTTATTTTGTCATTTGCCGGAGGGCGGAGGTGTCACGATGGCAGAATGTGACTGCCAGATCGGCGCCGATCCGGTTTGGCATGTTATGTGCAGTATCTCCAGTCGCGATTCGTAATGATCGTCACAGAAAACAAAGGAAACAATATAAAACATTAAAAGTTACAACCATGAACATTAAACCGTTATCAGACAGAGTTTTGATACAGCCCAATCCGGCTGAAGAGAAAACGGCCGCAGGCCTGATTATTCCCGACACGGCGAAGGAAAAACCGCTGGCAGGCAAGGTAGTGGCCGTAGGTCCCGGTACTTCCGAGGTGAAGATGGAAGTGAAAGTGGGCGACACGGTGCTGTACGGCAAGTATGCCGGTACGGAGGTGACGGTGGACGGCGAAACCTACCTCATCATGCGTCAGAGCGATATTTTCGCCATCATCTAATCTTTTTTCAAACGCTTTTTTAAAATACGAAAACCATGGCAAAAGAGATCAAATATAACGTAGAGGCCCGCGAACTCCTCAAAGAAGGTGTCGATGCACTGGCAGACGCCGTGAAAGTTACGCTCGGTCCGAAAGGCCGCAATGTCATCATCGACCGTAAATTCGGTGCGCCGCACATCACCAAGGACGGTGTGTCGGTAGCCAAGGAGGTCGAACTGGAAGATTCGTTCGCCAACATGGGCGCACAGATCGTCAAGGAGGTGGCCTCCAAGACCAACGACGATGCCGGTGACGGTACGACGACCGCTACGGTGCTGGCTCAAGCCATCATCGGCGTGGGTATCAAGAACGTGACTGCCGGCGCCAACCCGATGGATCTGAAACGCGGTATCGACAAGGCCGTTGCTACGGTGGTCGAGAACCTCAAGTCGCAGAGCCAGGAGGTGGGCGACCACATCGAGAAGATCGAGCAGGTGGCTACCATTTCGGCCAACAACGACCACACGATCGGCGCACTGATCGCCGAGGCCATGAGCAAGGTCAACAAGGAAGGCGTCATCACCGTTGAGGAGGCCAAGGGTACCGATACGACCGTGGAGGTTGTCGAGGGCATGCAGTTCGACAGAGGCTACATTTCGGCCTATTTCGTAACCGATACCGAGAAGATGGAGACCACGCTCGACAAGCCGCTGATCCTCATCACCGACAAGAAGATCTCGACCATGAAGGAGATCATGGGCGTCCTCGAACCCGTTGCACAGAACGGCCGTTCGCTGGTCATCATCGCCGAGGATGTCGATGGCGAGGCGCTCTCGTCGCTGGTTGTGAACAAGCTGCGCGGCACGCTGAAGGTGGCTGCCGTGAAGGCTCCGGGATTCGGTGACCGCCGCAAGGAGATGCTGGAGGATATCGCCATCCTGACGGGCGGTGTCTATGTCACCGGCGACAAGGGTCTGCGTCTGGAGGACGTACAGCTCGACATGCTGGGTACGGCCGACAAGGTGACCATCAACAAGGAACACACCACCATCGTGAACGGCGGCGGTGACAAGGAGGCCATTGCAACCCGTATCGTACAGATCCGCAAACAGATCGAGGCCTCCACGTCGGATTACGACAAGGAGAAACTGCAGGAGCGTCTGGCCAAACTCGCAGGCGGCGTAGCCGTACTGTACGTCGGTGCTGCCACCGAGGTCGAGATGAAGGAGAAGAAAGACCGCGTGGAGGATGCCCTGGCCGCTACCCGTGCAGCAGTCGAGGAGGGTATCATCCCCGGCGGCGGTGTGGCCTACATCCGTGCCACCGCAGCGCTGGAGAACCTCAAGGGTGAGAACGACGACGAGACCACCGGTATCGCCATCGTCAAGAGAGCCATCGAGGAGCCGCTCCGTCAGATCGTGACCAATGCCGGCGGCGAAGGTTCCGTCGTAGTGAACAAGGTGCGCGAGGGCAAGGGCGCGTTCGGTTACAATGCACGTGCCGACCGCTATGAGGATATGCTGGAGGCCGGCATCCTCGACCCGACCAAAGTGGCTCGTGTCGCCCTGGAGAATGCCGCTTCGATCGCTTCGATGTTCCTGACCACCGAGTGCGTGCTGGCCGAGAAGAAAGAGCCGGCAGCCCAGATGCCTGCCGGAGCCGGCGCAGGCATGAACGGCATGGGCATGATGTAGTACGGCAAGGCTTCCGAAAGGAAGTTCCGCACAGAGCGGGAGACTGTCTGAAGGACGGCCTCCCGCTCTTTTTTTATCCCGCCGCTCCTTTCGGATGGGGCTGAACAGGGCGGCCGAGAGCCTCCGGTGCCGGCCGTGCGGGGGGAGCGCAATGTCCGGATCGGCGAAAAATTGCTATATTTGTCCCATTTCATACCTTAAAACAGGGGACGTATGCGTCGAAAATGGATCCACGAAATTGTCGGCATTGTGGCTGCGGGCGTACTGTCGTACGGTTGTTCGCAGAACGATGCCGGAGGCATGCGAGATGTTCCGTCGGAATGTCGGACGGCTTACATACGTGCCGTGCAGGGCGGTGAAACCCGCACGTCCGTCGGCGGCGACGCGCTGGACCGGACTTTCTGGTCGGAACGCGATACGATCGGCATCTATTGGCAGCCCGCCGGTGGCGGCGAACTGTCCGGCGCCGACTTCCATTGCTACCGCATCTATGCGGAGGAGGCGCTGTTCACCGCCGAGGTTCCGGAAACGGCGGCGGGTTCCTATACCTATTACGGTGCCTATCCCGTACCCGACTCCCGTTCGGGTATGCGGGTCTCTTATACGCTGCCGGCCGTGCAGGACGGCAGCTATGTCGCTTCGACCGGCGGTCAGTCGGTGTGCGATCTGATGATCGCCCGTCCGGTAGCGGGCGGGGCTGTGACCTCGTCGGAGGTGCCGCCTCTTGAATTTGTCCACCAGTGCCATGTGATGCGCATACAGGTTCCCGTCGGGCGCAACCGGCTGGGGGGGGATGTCGCTTCGCTGCGGGTGCAGTTTCCCTGCGATGTGGTCGGCACGCTGTCGTTCGATCTGGCCGATCCCGATGCGCAGCCGGTGCTGGAGAACGGCGGCAGTACGGTTGTGGCCGATCTCGTGCGTCCGCTCTCCGAATCGGAGGAGGACGACCCGGACGGCAGCTACGTGTGGCTGTTCCTGGCGCCTGCGGCCGTGGATGGCGAGGTGGTCTTTACGGCATACGACGCGAACGGCTACCAGTCGCAGAGCGTCAGCGTGACGATGCACAAGACACTTGAGGCGGGACGCATCACCCCCGTGAACCTTACCGTGCCGCAGGAGCTGCCGGTGAGCTGGCTGGATCTCTCCGTGACCGACAACCTGCTCGGCGAGGAACCCTACCTGCTGATGGTGACCGCACCGGAGGGGGCGCGTTTCCGCGACGGCACGGATACCGTATCATTTGAGGTTACCGGTGCAAACAGCTATCCGGTCGGGTTCTATGATACCTACGACGGCATTGCCAACGGCGATGCGCTGCGCGCGGGCGAACTGACCGTCACCTACGAGTCGGAACATGCGGTCGTATCGCAGAAGCTGACTGTAGGGGCTTCGGCCGGCGACCGCACGCCGGTATCGCTCACGGTACCCTATCTGCTGGCCGAGAGTTTCGACACCGCGGCCGATCGGGACGGAAGCAACACGACCGAACTGCTGGACAGCTACGGCCTGGCGGCCTGGTCGGGATCGAATTACGGCCTTTCGGCCGGTATGGCGGGCCGTCTGGCAGCCTATCTGGGTTCGTCGATCTTGACGAATCCCGATTCGGGCGACAACCGGCGCGGAAGGTTCGACACGCCGCTGCTGACGGGACTGAAGGAGGGGGCGCAGGTGTCGCTGCGCGTGTCGTTCGATGTGGGCGGCACGAGTGCAAGCGGTACGCTGTCGAATCCCAAGATGATGTACTCGGCCTATGAGTTCGGTACCGACACGCGGACCGGTGCGGTGGACTACGACAACAGCATCGAGCGGACGCTCATCAACGGCGAGAAGGCCGGTACGGACGGCAGCTACACGAACCTGCCGCTGCACAAGGAGCTGGTGATCGACGGCTGTACGAACCGCCACCGGCTGGCATGGCGCACCACGTTTACCGTCGAGGGCGGCAGCATTTTGTCGGTGCTGACCGGCAAGACGGTCCATGTCTATCTGGACAATGTGCGGGTGTCGATCGAACCGGCGAACTCCACGCAACAGGAAGAATAACGAAACATATATTGACATGGAAAAGTATTGGATGGCAGCGGTAGGCTGCCTGATGTTGGCGGGTTGTACGCAGCCTGTCGCCCATCGGGGCGAGGGACAGGTCGCCTTTACGTGCGAACTCCTCGATGCCGTGGGTGTCACGCGCAGCGACACCCGTCAGTTGCCGGAGGGGGTTCTCCCCGCTTCGGGCGATTTGAAACTGGTGATCTCCGGCGAGGAGGGCGAGATCGCTTCCTATGCAACGATGGCGGAGTACGATCAGCCGTTGTTGAAAGAGGGCGACTATACGGCCGCCTTTACCTATGGCGATCCGTCGGCCGAGGGGGCGGGGAAAGGCTATTTCGCGGGCGGCTGCTCGTTCACGATCGTGGCCCGCAAGACCGTGAGCCAGTCGGTAGCCGTCGGCTTGGCCAATGCGCTCTATTCGGTGAGTTTCTCGGAGTGGTTCGGCAAGTATTATACCGATTATGAACTGACGGTAAGGACGGCGTCGGGGCTGGAAACCCGTTACGACAGCACTTCGGCCGGCCAGCAGGAGTCCGATCCGGTGTTCGTGCAGGCCGATACCGACCTGTATCTCAGCGGTACGGCCGTGAAGACGAACGGCGTGGCGGTGACCTTTCCGGAGACCCTCGTCGGACATGCGACGGCACGGACATGGCATACGCTCAGCATCGATGCCGGTTCGGTGGGGCAGGCGGGGCTGATCGTGTCGCTCGACGATACGCCGGTCGGCATCCAGGAGATTCCGGTAGAGTTGAATCCGGACGCGTAAAACGGGAAAAATAAAAAAAAGATAGGCTTTATGAGAAAATTCACATCGCTTTTGCTTTCGTTGTGCGGTCTGGCGTTGCTGGCCTGCAAGAACGAAAAGACCAATTTCGGTGGCGGCGGTGCCGATGGCGACGGTGCGGTCGGCTATCTCTGTCTGGATCAGTTCAGCGTTTCGGTAGCCTCTGTTGTGGAGGAGATCTCCACGCAGCCGTCGGCGGCGACGCGGGCAACCGGTGCCACTTCGGATGCGTCGGACGATTATAAGGTGAAGATCCGCAATACGAAAACCGACGAGACGGTAGAGTATGCGTATGCGGATCTGAAACATGTCGAGAATCAGCGGATCGAGCTGCAGCCGGGCATTTACGACATCAGTGCCGAGTCTCCCGACCTGGCCGACTACCTGGCCGAGGAGGCGTGTGCGCACTGGGAGAAACCCGTCTTTGCGGGGCTGGTGACGAAAACGGTCGAGAAACGGCAGGAAACCGTCGTGGAGGATCTGGTGTGTACGCTGGCCAATATCAAGACGACCGTGTCGCTGTCGCCCGATCTGCAGGCGCTGTTCATGTCCGATGCCGATGCCGAGTCGGCCGGCAAGGAGAAACTGACCGTGACGGTCGCGCTGGCCGATGACGGCCTCGAATTCGACCGGCCGACGGCGGAAAGCGGCAAAGCGGGTTACTTCAAGGCGGTCGATGCGGAGAATGTGCTGAAGATCACCCTCAAGGGTCAGTACAACAAGGCGGCCGGCGACGAAGCGCCCGACTATGTACCGGTCAGCTGGACGCAGGAGATTGCGGGATGCAGGGCCGGTCAGTGGCGCAAAATATCGATCGGCATCCTGAATGCCGACGAAGGCAATGTCCAGTTCAGCATTACGGTCGAGAACTGGGTGTACGACGAGAAAGTCGAGGTGGATGTCATGACGCTCTATCAGGCCACCGAGGAGACGATTCCCGACGAGGATGTTTCCGATGAGGGCGCTCCGGCCGTGACGCTCGCCAACGGCGATATGGCCGGCGGTTACGACATCAACGGCTCGATGTACGATGCCGATCTGAACAAATGGAGCGACAACCTGAAGGTGACCGTTACGCCGGAGACGGGCGTGGCGCTGCGTAGTGCGGAGGTCGAAATCGCTTCCGACAATGCGGAACTGCTGAATGCACTGGAGCAGCAGAGCTATGACCGTCATGTCGTTGCGCTGTGGCCCGATGCGGGTACGCTCTCGACCTGGGTGCTGTGCAAGGAGGAGTCGGGTGCCGTGTCGCTGACCCTCAAGGACGAAGGCATGACGGCGCTGTACGGTTACGAGGGTACCCATACGCTGCGTTTCGTGGCGGTCGATGAGAAGGGCCGCACCTCCTACACGTCGCTGGAAGTGCGCGTGAGCGAAGGCGGCGTCGTGCAGAGCGGTCCGGTGGTTGTCTGGAAGGACAAGTCCGGCAGCAAGACCTATGACTTCAACAAGCGCTACAACCACAACGAGGTCGAGATCGTAATCGACGTGACCTCCGAGAGCGGCTTTACCGGCTTTGAGGTCGATATTATCAGCGACAACGTACTTCCTCCGTCGGAACTGGGCGGTGTCGGCCTGAGCGATCACCTCGATCTGATCGACCCCGGACAGTACAAGACCCAGCTGGAAAATCTCGGATTCCCCACGGGGGATGCGGTGAGAGGTCAGAAACACATCTCGTTCGACATCTCCAGCTTCATGGGCATGCTGTCGATGCTCAACAAGGAGGGTAACTGCGATTTCCGCCTGACCGTGACGGATGCTGCCGGAACGACGGTGAAGACCATTCAGCTGTATGTGGTAAAGTAGCCGGAGATCGTAATTGTTTCAACAAGACTAATGAGAGAGTGTTTCATGAAATACAGGTTGAATAGAATGCGCGGCATGGCTGTGTGCTGCGTGGCGGGTATGCTGCTGGCCGGCTGTACGCTGGATAAAACAACGCAGTGGAGCGGCAGTGTGGATGAAGGACTGTTGCGGCTGAGCGTCGAGCTGCCCGAAACCCGTGCGACGGACAACGATTACGATGCGCTCGCCCTGGGTACGTTGCGGATCTATCAGATCGACCGCACCGGATCCGAAGCGGCGGAGCGGCTGATCCGCAAGTATCGTCCCGTTACGGATGTTCCTGCCGAATTGTATCTGACGGCCGGCGAATACAAGGTGACCGTCGAGGCGGGCGACCGGAGCGAGGCGACATTTACGCACAAAAGCTATTACGGCGAGGAGTCGTTCGTGCTGGGGGCGCACGATGTCAAGACGCAGCCGATTGTCTGCAAACTGACCAACGTGGCCGTGAAGGTCGTGTTCGACCCGACGGTGGCGACCGCTTTCGATCAGGGTCGCACGGTGTATGTCTCGGCAGCCGACGCCTTTGACGAATCGGCCGCCAAAGAGGGCAGCGTTCCCACGCTGGAGTATACCGAGGACGGCACGGGGTATTTCCTGCTGCCGGAGGGAACGAGCAATCTGAGCTGGGGCTTCTTCGGCACGAGTTCCGATCCGGATATTCAGAAGAACGGCACCAAGAGCGGCGTGATCGAACTGCCGCAGGCCGGCATGCAGTACACGCTGACGTACAGCTACTCCAAGACGGCCGACGGCATGCTCTCGGTGGGACTGCAGGTACGCGAGTACGAAAGCACGCACGACGATAATTTCTATTTCAGCCCGCAGCCGACCTTTACTGGCCAGGGATTCAGCATCGATCGGGTCACCGGTTTCTACAGCCAGCCTGTCGGATTCGCGCTTACCTCCATCAACGCCCTGTCGTCGGTGGCCTTCACGGCCGCGGGACAGCGCTATGAGGTCATGACGGGCGGTACGGTGGATGAGTCGCTCGCTGCCAAAGGTATCGTCTATACGCCGACCGATGCGATGAGCGGCACGCTGACCCTCGACGGCACGTTCTTTGCCCAGCTCCCCGCCGGCATTCAGGAGATCGCTCTCGAGGCGGTCGATCAGGACGGCGGCGAAGGCGAGGCGACCGGCCGTGTGGCGCTGACCGGTGCAACGGGCATCGTGACGGCCGACCTCTGGTCCGGCGATGGTACGCTCGGCGCCGTGGTCACCAATCCGGCCACGACGACCGTACAGATCCGTTTCCGCGAGGCGGGAGCTGAAGGGGAGTGGAAGGAGGCTCCGGCCGTAAAGGGCGGGGACGGCTACTCCTATACGGCTGCGGTTGAGGGATTGCGCGCCGGTGCTGAGTACGAGTTCCAGCTCCTCGAGGACGGCAGCGACAGCGGCACCCTCTTCTCCCAGCGGAGCGAAGAGGGCATTCAGCTGCCCAATGCCGGCTTTGAGGAGTGGCATTACGACGGGTCGTCGTGGTTCCCGTATGCTACGGGCGGCACCCCGTTCTGGGGTACCGGCAACCCCGGCGCTACCTCTGTGGGCGCCGAGTACAACCTGACGGCCGGTGTGGATGATCCCCGTCCGGGATCGGCCGGAACCACCGCCGCCAAGCTCGAGACCAAGAAACCCTCCATGTTCGGTATCGGAAAACTGGCTGCCGGCAACCTGTTCGTCGGCGAGTTCGGAGCGGTGTCGGGTATGGGCGGTACGGTCCACATGGGACGTGCGTTCACGTTCAATGCCAAGCCGCGTGCGCTGCGCGTATGGTACAAATACACGCCGAAAGGAACCGACAAGGGGCGTATCTATCTCTGTCTGGTCAATATGACCGATGGCAGCACCTACCATGTCGTGGATACGAATAATGCCGACAAGACCACCTTCTCGCCGGATGACGAGTTCCTCTACTCCGACAAGAGCAATCCGGCCACGCTGCAGGGTCATGTGATCGGTTACGGCGACCTGATGCTGGAGAGTACGGTGTCCGAGTGGACGGAGGTCGAGATTCCGGTCACTTATCGGGAACAATATGCCGCCGAGCGGCCCAATGTCCTGATCGTTACGGCGGCGGCCAGCTATCGGGGCGACTATTTCGAGGGAGAGGTCGGCAGTACGCTCTTCCTGGATGACGTGGAATTCGTCTATTGATCGATCGCATGACAGGAAAACGGACGTGGATACTGGCTCTGGTGCTGAGCCTGTGCGGTCTGGCCGCGTTTCCGCAGGAGGGCGGAACGGCGGCCGGCGGACCGGACAATCCGCTGCGGCCGACGAAGGCTACGCGCGGCCTGACCAGCCAGTCGAACACCTTTGTCCCGCGCGGACAGTGGGTGGTCGGACTGACGGGGTCGTTCTCGACGCATACCAACGATAATTATACGTTGGCCATCGTCGAAGGCATCACTTCCGAAGGGCATACCGTCAAGGTGTCGCCGCTGCTGGGGTATGCCGTGCGCAGCAACATGGTCGTAGGCGCGCGCTTCGGCTATTCGCGTACCTTCCTGCGCCTCTCCGGAGGCGGTTTGAGCCTCGGCGACGAGGAGACCGGCGTGTCCCTCAAGGTGGACTCCTACTACTCGCTGAAACACGTGTACGAGGGGGCGTTGTTCTGGAGGCAGTACATCCCCTTCGGCTCGAACAAGCGATTTGCCCTCTTCAGCGAAGTGCAGCTGATTCTGGGCGGTTCGCAGGCCAAGTTCGCGGCCGGCACGCCCGTGCAGGGAACCTATCAGACGGGATTTACCTGCGCGTTGAGCGTGACGCCCGGCCTGGCTGCCTTCGTAACGAACGACCTGGCTTTCGAACTGAACGTCGGCATCATGGGTATTACCTACGAGCAGGTGCGGCAGATACATAACCAGGTCGATGTGGGCATGCGGTCGGGAAGTGTCATGAACTTCAAGATCAACCTCTTTTCGATCGGGCTGGGTATGGCGTTTTATCTTTAAAACAGGCGGAGGATGAGAAGAACGTTACTTTTGATGCTGTTCGTGCTGTTTCCGGCCGCGCGTCTTGCGGCGGAAGTCGGCGCAACGGCGGACATGGCTCCGCAGAACGGCGCCGCCTGCCGCTACGAAGCCGCGCCGGCCGTGCGGGATACGCTGCCCACGTCGCAACGTTTCCTGCCCACGTCGCGCCGCATCGACCGCGGTATCGACGACATCCGGTTCGTCTACAAGGGGGAGATGGCACTCGGCCTGTCCGTGTCGTACGCCACCCTCACGAGCGACGATTCCGACTTCATGCTGCTGTTGGACGGCATCGATCTGAAAGGTAGTGTGTTTACCATCAATCCGTCGTTCGGCTATTTCGTGCGGGACAACCTCTGTGTGGGCGCGCGTTTCGGCTATTCGCAGACGGACGGTACGCTGGGCAACGTTTCGCTCAATCTGGGGTCGGCCAGCGATCTCGATTTGTCGCTGTCGGGCGTGCAGCTGCGCAACCGCATGACAACGATCGCCGCATTTGTCCGTTCGTTTGCCGGCATCGACCCCAAAGGCCATTTCGGCCTCTTTGCGGAGCTGGAGCTGGCCTACAAGATGGGAACCTCCTCGTTCGGATACGGCACGGGCGAGTCGGCCAAACAGGTTTTCGGCACCACGTCGCAGGCCAAGGTCTCGCTCAACGCGGGTGTGGCGGTCTATATTTTCCCGAACGTGTGCTGCACGCTGTCGTTCGGGTTGGGCGGCCTGCAATACAATAAAATCAATCAGCGCGACGCGGAGGGGGTCCAGACCGGTTCCCGTCAGGCGTCGAAGATGTTGTTCCGGCTCAACCTGGCGGACATCCGCATCGGATTCAACATCCATCTCTAACGGCGAGGAAATACGATGAGTGGCAAAAGAGGCATGCTGATGGCGATCGGGGCGGTGGTTGCGCTGCTCTCGTCCTGCATCAAGAACGATATTCCCTATCCGGTCGTGCCGGTCGAGATACTGGGCGTGGAAGGCGAGGGATTTACCTGCGGAGCGTCCGACATCGATACGAAGAACCGGGTCGTGACCCTCCATCTGGACGAGGTGACCGACATCAGCCGCGTGCAGATCGACACGATCCGGATTACGGAGGGGGGAAAGTCCTCCGTGCCGCTGTCCGGCTCCTTTGACATGAGGCTGTCGCAGGAGATTGTCCTGTCGCTGTATCAGGAGTATGCGTGGACGCTGCGCGCCGAACAGACCATCGAGCGGCGGTTTGTCGTCGAGGGGCAGATCGGTGCGGCCGAGTTCGATCCCCAGCGGCGCATGGCTCGCGTCAAAGTGCCGATGGAAACCGACCTGCAGCATGTGACGGTCAAGGAACTGAAACTGGGGCCGGAGGGAATCACGACCATGTCGCCCTCCATCGAGGAGCTGACCTCGTTCGAGACCTATCGGACGGTCGATATCCGCTATCATGACTTCGAGGAGCGCTGGTTCCTCTATCTGGAAAAGACCGACGTAACGGTCGAACTGACCCGTGCCGATGCCTGGACGCGTGTCATGTGGCTCTACGGACAGGGACGTCCCGGCACGAACCTCGGCTTCCGCTATCGCGTGGCGGGAACGGAGGAGTGGACGGAGGTGCCGTCCGGGTCGCTGACGATCGACGGCGGTACGTTCAGCTGCTGCCTGTCGGGCCTGCAGCCCGAAACGGCCTATGAGGTGATCGCCTACTCGGATGCGGACGAGTCGCCCGTCATGGAGCGGACGACCGACGCCGAGGAGCCGCTCACGAACGGCGGCTTCGAGGAGTGGTGCCAGGAGAGCGGCATCATCTATCCGGGACTGACCAGGGACGGTGCCTACTGGGGTACCGGCAACACGGGAGCCGCAGTGGCCGGAGCCGTACTGACCGACAAGACGGAGGAGGTGCGCCCCGGATCGTCCGGCCGGTATGCCGCACGGCTTGAATCCAAGCTGGCCGGCATTGCCGGCATCGGCAAGCTGGCTGCCGGCAACCTCTTCATCGGCCGCTATGTGGCCACGCGCGGCACGAACGGCATCGTCGGCTTCGGCCGTCCCTTCACCAAGCGGCCGACGGCGCTGCGCGGCTGGGTGAAATATACCTGCGGTGCGGTGACCGACGTGGGGGCGGACATGCCCTCCGGCGTGACGATAGCGAAGGGCGATCCCGATTGCGGCATCATTTATTTTGCGCTCGGCACGTGGACTAAGGAGAAATACGGCGTCTGCGAGCAGGAGGAGGGCGAGAAGCTGCTCGGAACCGACGAGGTGCCTATCTGCATCGACACGCGCGACCGGACGACCGTCTTCGACCCGAACGGCCCCGATGTGGTGGCCTACGGCGAACTGGTCTTCGACCGTTCCGTAGAGGAGTGGCAGGAGTTCACCGTGCGGCTCAACTATGTCACTACGGAGGTCGTTCCCACGCACATCGTGCTGGTTTGTTCGGCTTCGCGCTACGGCGACTACTACACGGGCAGCCGCGACAGCAGGATGTGGGTCGATGACTTCGAGCTGGTCTACGACGCCCTGCCCGACGGGGAGTAGCCGTGCGGAGGGAAAAAGAGAAGGGATCGGCGGCCGGAATGTTCCGGCCGCCGATCCGCGTTACGGGGAATAACGGTACCTTTGCCGTGAGGTTGCAAAAACGACGGACAATGGCAAGTAAAATCAACAAGACGAATGCGGCGCGGCTGCTCGATCGGGCGGGGATTGCCTACGAACTGGTCCCCTATCCGGTGGACGAGGAGCATCTGGATGCCGTGCATGTGGCTGCCGAGTTGGGCGAGCCGGTCGAACAGGTGTTCAAGACGCTGGTGCTGCGGGGCGACCGCAACGGGATGCTGGTCTGCGTGATTCCCGGCGACGGCGAGGTCGATCTGAAGAAGGCGGCCAAAGTGTCGGGCAACAAGAGCGTGGAGATGCTCCACGTGCGTGAACTGCTCGCCACGACCGGCTACATCCGCGGAGGCTGTTCGCCCGTCGGCATGAAAAAGCGTTTCCCGACCTATTTCCACGAAACCTGTCTCTCCTTTCCGTTCATTTACGTCAGCGCGGGGCAGCGCGGGCTGCAGCTGAAAGTGGCGCCGGCCGACCTGATCCGTTGCGTAGAGGGGGAGACGGCCGATCTGATGTAACGGCACATGGCGTTTCCGCATGACATAAGCGACCGGCTGATTGACTGGTATGGCACCGTGCGCCGCGACCTGCCCTGGCGCGAGACGGCCGATCCCTACCGGATCTGGCTCTCGGAGGTGATCCTCCAGCAGACTCGTGTGGCACAGGGACAGGCCTATTACCTGCGGTTCGTGGAGCGGTTTCCCGACGTGGTGTCGCTGGCGCGGGCCGATGAGGACGAGGTGCTGAAACTGTGGCAGGGACTGGGCTATTACAGCCGTGCGCGCAATCTCCATGCGGCGGCCCGGCAGGTGGCCGAACAGTATGGCGGCCGTTTTCCCGAACGGTATGACGAGGTGCGCGCCCTGCGCGGCGTGGGCGACTATACGGCGGCGGCCGTCTGTTCGATCGCCTACGGGCAGCCCCGTGCGGTGGTGGACGGCAATGTCTACCGCGTGCTGTCGCGCCTCTTTGCGCTGGAGGAGCCGATCGACACGGCTCAGGGACGCAAGACCTATGCCCGCCTGGCGCAGGAACTGCTGGACGAGGAGCGGCCCGGCCTGCACAACCAGGCCATGATGGAGTTCGGCGCCCTGCAATGCCTGCCCCGCAATCCCGCCTGTGACGGCTGCCCGCTGAGGGATCTGTGCCTTGCCTGCCGGCGGGAAACGCCCGAAGCCTTCCCGGTGCGGCAGGGGAGAACGGCAGTGCGTCCGCGCCATTTCCATTATCTGTTCCTGCGATGCTCCGGCCGCACGCTGCTTGTGCGGCGCAGCGGTGACGACATCTGGCGCGGACTGTACGAATTTCCGCTGATCGAAACCGCGTCGGAGGCTTCGTTCGAGGAGGTGGCTGGCGGCGATGCGTTCCGGCAGCGGATGGAGGGCGTTGCCTTCACCCGCGCGGGGAGCGTGGCCATGCCGCGCCACCAGCTTTCGCACCAGACCATCCATGCGACGTTCCACGAACTGATTGCCGACCGGCTGCCCGACTGGCCGGAGGCGATCCCCGTAGCGGAGGAGCGGCTGGGCGATTATGCCGTCTCGCGGCTCACCGACCGTTATCTGGAGCGCCGGCATGCCGGACAAGATGAACCGCCGCGCAGGGGGCGGATCGGCCGCTGACCGGCGGCAATCTGTCCGGTTGCTCGCATTTGACTGTAAAACAGAGCCATCGGCCGGAATCGCGCGGCGGGGTGTTTTTGCGGCAGGAGTGCTACCGTATCGGTTTTTCTTGTATTTTTGCCAAATAATCGCTGGGAAGATGAAAGGCATTGCATTTGTCATAGTATTGATAGCGATCGTGTTGCACACAACGCTCACTTGCAGCGAATCGTGTCGTACCCTCTGCCCGCCGGTTCTTACCCAGCAATCCGGTTTCGTGTTGGCAGCCGACAGTACGCTCGGCACGTCGGGCGAAACCAGCGGAACCTCTTTCGCGGACTTTCTTTCCTGTGCCGTATCGGTGCTGACCGTCCGTTTCCTGCATGCTTTTGTGGATTTCCGACCCTGTGCCGATGCGCTGATCGGCAGGGTGCATCGCGCCTATGTCGTGCAGACGGAGGATGCTTTGCGGGAGGGAGATACCCTCAGCGAACTGAACCGGCTGAATATCTGATGCGCCGGTTCTGCGCCGGAGCGTACCTCCGGCGCTGCTGCGACGCCTGTCGCGGTTCGGATCCGGCACTGACGCCGGAAACAAGATTTGTCATTGTTGGAAAATAATAAAGGAGAAGCGAGATGAGCAATTCATCACTATTTCTGGTCGTACTGATCACCGCCTTCGTACTGGTGGGGGCGGCGCTGCTGATCGCATTGTGGTTGGCTCCGCGTTCGACCAATCCGCTCAAGGGCGAGGTCTATGAATGCGGCATTCCGACACGGGGTACATCCTGGATGCAGTTCCGTGTGGGCTACTATCTGTTCGCCATCCTCTACCTCGTGTTCGATGTGGAGACCGTGCTGCTCTTTCCGTGGGCTACCGTCATGCGGGAACTCGGCCCCGGCGGCCTGGAGAGCGTATTGTTCTTTTTCATCATCCTCGCACTGGGTCTGGCCTATGCATGGAAGAAAGGAGTTTTGAAATGGAAATGAGCAAAAAGACGCATATCAAGAATATGCGCTATGAGGATTTCAACGACAACGAGTACCTCGAACAGTATGTCGAGGAGTTGCGTCGCAACAACGTTCCCGTTGCGCTGGGCAAGTTGAGCGACATCATCAACTGGGGCCGTTCCCACTCGGTGTGGCCCCTCACCTTCGCCACCAGCTGCTGCGGCATCGAGTTCATGTGCGTGGGCGGTGCGCGTACCGACTTTGCCCGTTTCGGCTGGGAAGTCTATCGTAACAGCCCCCGTCAGGCCGACGTGATCTTCGTCTTCGGCACGATCGTCCACAAGATGGCTCCCGTGCTGAAGCGGCTCTACGACCAGATGGCCGAGCCGAAGTATGTGGTGGCAGTGGGCAGCTGCGCCATCTGCGGCGGCCCGTTCCGCAATTCCTATCACGTGGTCAAGGGCGTGGACGAGATCATTCCCGTCGATGTCTATGTCCCCGGTTGTCCTCCGCGTCCCGATGCCATCCTCTACGGCATGATGCAGCTGGAGCGGAAGATCAAGGTTCAGAACTTCTTCAAACTTCCCGAACAGCCGGAGGTGAAGGAGCATGTTACACCCGAAGAAAATGCAGCCCATTATGAAGCAAAACTTGGCAAATAAGTTCGGCTGGCTCACTCCGGAGCAGTTGAGCGAAGAGGACGGCCGGCTGGCGGTGACCGTACCGGCCGACCGGTTGCAGGAGGTGGCCGCCTACCTCAAGGAGTGCGGTTACGACTTCCTGGTCGATATGGTGGGCATGGATTACGGCGACCGTCTCGGCGTGATCGACTATGTGGCGCGGGGCGAGAGTCCGGCCGACGTGATCGCGCTGAAAACCTCGGTGACCGACCGCGACTTTCCGGTCATCCCCACCGTGATGAACGTCTGGAAGATCGGACAACTCTACGAGCGGGAGGTACACGACTACTTCGGCATCCGTTTCGCGGGCAACGAGGACATGCGCCGTCTCTTCCTGCGCGAGAGCTGGAAGGGCTATCCGCTGCGCAAGGACTATGATGCCAGCCCGGAGGTGAATCCCGTCCCGCTGGAGAACGAGTCGCTGGAGGATATGGATACGATCCGCACGGTGGAACGCGATGCCGAGGGCAACGAACATGTGACCAGCCGCAGCCTTTACACCGATGACGACTATGTCATCAACTTCGGCCCGCAGCACCCGGCCATGCACGGCGTGCTGCACCTGCGCGTGTCGCTTGAGGGCGAGATCGTCCGTTCGGTCGATCCCCATTTCGGCTACATCCACCGCGGCATCGAGAAACTCTGCGAAGGATACACTTATCCGCAGATTCCCCATCTGACCGACCGGCTCGACTACCTGTCGGGTACGATGAACCGCCATGCCTACTGCCTCTGCTGCGAGAAGGCGCTCCAGATGGATGTGCCGCAGCGTGCCGTGGTGGTGCGAACCATCTTCGACGAACTGACCCGCATCGCCTCCCACCTGATCGGCTGGGGTTCGATGTGTATGGATATGGGTGCCGTGACGGCCTTCATGTACGGCCTTCGCGACCGCGAGAAGGTGATGGACATCTTCGAGGAGACTGCCGGCGGCCGCCTGATGGCCAACTACAACGTCATCGGCGGCGTAGCCAACGACATCCATCCCAACTTCCGCAAACGGGTCAAGGAGTTCATCCCCTACATGCGCAAGATGCTCCGCGAACACCACCTGCTCTATACGGGCAACCCGATCGCCACGGGCCGTATGAAAGGGGTGGGGTACCTCTCGCGCGAGCAGGTCATCGCGCTCGGCGTGACCGGACCTTCGGGTCGTGCGTCGGGTTGGGCGAACGACCTGCGCAAGGCGGCTCCCTATGCCGCCTACGACCGGGTGGAGTTCGACCAGCTGCTGCGCACGGGCGGCGAAACGTTCGACCGCTACATCCTGCGTCTGGAGGAGATCGAGCAATCGCTGCGCATCATCGAGCAGCTGATCGACAACATTCCGGAGGGACCCTATGCCGAGAAGGTGAAGGGCATCATCAAACTGCCGAAGGGCGACTTCTTCCAGCGGGTGGAGAATGCGCGCGGCCAGTTCGGCGTCTACATCACCAGTACGGGCGGCAAGACGCCCTACCGCGTGAAGTTCCGTTCGCCGTCGATGGTGCTGGTCAATGCCCTCAAGGAGGTGGCTCGGGGCAACAAGGTGGCCGACCTCATCATGCTGGGCGGATCGTTCGACTATGTGATCCCCTGTATCGATCGTTAAGAGACAAAAGAAGAATTAGAATAATATGTGGAGTTTTACACAATTGACGCACTGGATCGACACCTCGCTGCACAGCTGCATGAGTGCGGACTGGGCGTTGTTCGTGGAGTTCGTGCTGATCGGCGTGGCCGTGCTGGCGGCCTATGCGCTGATCGCCCTCTTCCTGATCTACGCCGAGCGTAAGATCTGCGGCTTCTTCCAGTGCCGCCTCGGGCCGAATCGGGTCGGCAAATGGGGTATTTTCCAGTCCGTGGCCGATATGATCAAGATCCTGCTCAAGGAACTGGTCCATATCAATCGTTCCGACAAGGTGCTGTTCCGCGCCGCCTCGTTTTTCGTCATCATCGGTTCGGTGTGTACGTTCGGCGCCCTGCCCTTTGCCAAGGGACTGCAGGCGATCGACTTCAATGTCGGCGTCTTTTATCTGATGGCCGTCTCGTCGCTCGGCGTAGTGGGCATCCTGCTGGCCGGCTGGTCGAGCAACAGCAAGTACACCATGATCGGCGCCCTGCGAAGCGGTGCCCAGCTCATCAGCTATGAAATTTCGGCCGGTCTGTCGCTCATGACGATCGTCGTCTATTGCGGCTCGATGCAGCTGTCCGAAATCGTCGCCCAGCAGGCCGACGGCTGGTTCATCTTCCGCAGCGTGCCGGCCGTGATCGCCTTCGTGGTCTATCTGATCGCCGGCCATGCCGAGACCAACCGCGGCCCGTTCGACATGCCGGAGGCCGAGTCGGAGCTGACCGCCGGATACCACACCGAATATTCGGGTATCCAGTTCGGCTTCTTCTACCTGGCCGAATACCTCAACATGTTCATCATCGCGGCCATCGCCACGACCATGTTCCTCGGCGGCTGGCAGCCGCTGCATGTCCCCGGATGGGAGGGATTCAACCGGGTGATGGACTATATCCCCTCGGTCATCTGGTTCTTCGGCAAGACGTTCGTCTGCATTTTCCTCGCCCTGTGGGTGCGCTGGTCGTTCCCGCGGCTGCGTATCGACCAGCTGCTGGGCCTCGAGTGGAAGGTGCTGATGCCGATCAGCCTGGTGAACCTGATGCTTATGTCGGTCGTCGTAATCTGGTAAGGGTATGAAACTGATCAATTATTGCAAAAACATCTGCCTCGGAATCTGGCACCTGATGCAGGGCATGTACATCACGCTGCTGAACATGTGCCGTCCGAAGGTCACGGAACAGTATCCCGAGAACCGCGGCAAGTACGAGTACGGCGAGCGTTTCCGCGCCCTGCTGACCATGCCGCACGATGCGGAGAACCACCACAAGTGCATTGCCTGCGGCATGTGCATGAACAGCTGTCCGAACGGGACGATCCAGGTGATCGCCAAGACGGAGACCGATCCCGCCACCGGCAAGCCCAAACGGGTGCTGGACAAGCACCTCTACAACCTGGGCAGCTGCATCTTCTGCGGCCTGTGCGTGGCGGCCTGCCCGACGGGAGCCATCCGATTCACGAACCATTTTGAACACGCGGTCTTCACCAAGGAGCGGCTGCTGCTGCAGCTCAACCGCCCCGGGTCGTCGCAGCAGGCTGCCAAACCGGCTCCTGCACCTGCATCCGCCCTGTCGCCGGCAGCTCCGGCGTCCGGCGAAAAGGCTGCCGCCGACCGTGTCGAACCCAAAAACGCTTAGGGTATGGAAGAGATAAGCAAACTCGTCATTTTCTACCTGCTGGCTGCGGCGATCGTCGTGTCGTCCATTCTGGCAGTCACCTCGCACAGGATCTTCCGCGCGGCAGTCTATCTGCTCATCGTGCTGCTCTGTACGGCCGGACTCTACCTGCTGCTCAACTACCACTTCCTGGCGGTGGTGCAGCTGTCGGTCTATGCGGGAGGTATCCTGATCCTGTTCATCTTCGCCATTCTGCTGACCAGTGCCAAGGGCGACCGCACCGAGCCGCATGACCGGCGCCGCGTCGTGGCGGGCATCATCTCGGCCGTGGCCGGACTGGGCATCACGACCTGGGCGACCCTGAAACACCAGTTCCTGTATGGCAACAATCCCACCGTGCTGGGCGAACACGAGACCAACATGCGTCTGGTCGGCCAAACCATGATGGGATCGGGCAAATACGAATACCTGCTCTCGTTCGAGACCCTCAGCATCCTGCTGCTGGTCTGCGCGATCGGCGGCATTCTGATCGCCCGTAAACGATAACCTGCTAAAAACGAAAGACCATGATATCAATGGAGCATTACCTGATCGTGAGTTCGATCATGTTTTTCGTGGGAATCTACGGGTTCATCGCCCGCAAGAACCTGCTGGGCGTGTTGATCTCGATCGAGCTGATCCTGAACTCGGTGGAGATCAACTTCAGCGTCTTCAACCGCTACCTCTATCCGGACCACATGGAGGGTCTTTTCTTCAGCCTCTTCGGCATCGCCATCTCGGCGGCCGAAACGGCGGTGGCCATCGCCATCATCATCAACGTGTACCGATTGGCCAACAACATCGACGTGCGGCACATCGACCAAATGAAATATTAAGCGTATGGAATACACCGTATATATCATTCTGATCCCGATGCTGATGTTCCTCTTCCTCGGGTTGGGGAGCAAATGGCTCGCGCCGCGCGTGGCCGGCTGGTTCGGCACGCTGGGCATGGGCGTGGCGGCCGCACTGGCCTATGCGACCGCATGGAACTACTTCTCGGCGGGCGTGGCGGCCGACGGCGCCTATCCCACGGTGACGGCCTGGTCGGTCGAGTGGCTGCGCTTCACCGACCGGCTGCATATCGACATGGGCGTGCTGCTCGACCCCATCTCGGTCATGATGCTGGTGGTCATCACCACCGTGTCGCTGATGGTGCATGTCTACAGCTTCGGCTACATGAAGGGCGAGCGCGGATTCCAGCGCTACTATGCCTTCCTGTCGCTCTTCAGCTTCTCGATGCTGGGACTGGTCGTGGCAACCAACATTTTCCAGATGTACATCTTTTGGGAGCTGGTGGGTGCTTCGTCCTATTTGCTGATCGGCTTCTACTACACGCGTCCGGCCGCGATCGCCGCCTCCAAGAAGGCGTTTATCGTAACCCGCTTCGCCGACCTCGGCTTCTTGATCGGCATCCTGATCCTGTCGTTCTATACAGGGACGTTCGACTTCGGCCAGCTGACCGCCGACAACGCCTCGCTGGCCGTGACGTCGCTGGCCGGCGGTTCGTTCCTCGGCCTGTCGGCCGCCACGTGGGCGATGGCGCTGCTCTTCATGGGCGCCGCCGGCAAGTCGGCCATGTTCCCGCTCCACATCTGGCTGCCCGACGCCATGGAGGGCCCGACGCCCGTGTCGGCGCTCATCCATGCCGCAACGATGGTCGTGGCGGGCGTCTATCTCGTGGCGCGCATGTTCCCTCTCTACTATTTTGCGGCGCCCGACGTGCTGACGCTGATTACCTACGTCGGTGCGTTTACCGCCCTGTTCGCGGCACTGATCGCCATCACGCAGACCGACATCAAGCGCGTGCTGGCCTTCTCGACCATTTCGCAGATCGCCTACATGATGGTGGCGCTCGGCGTATCGGGTATGGGAGACCATGCGGGCGAGGGATACACCGCCTCGATGTTCCACCTCTTCACGCACGCCTTCTTCAAGGCGCTGCTCTTCCTCGGCGCCGGTTCGGTGATCCACGCCGTCCACAGCAACGAGATGGAGGCGATGGGTGGCCTGCGCCGTCACATGCCCGTCACGCACTGGACCTTCCTGATCGCCTGTCTGGCCATTTCGGGCATCCCGCCCTTCTCCGGATTCTTCAGCAAGGATGCGATCCTGTCGGCTGCCTTCGGCCGCGACAAGGTGGTCTTTGCCGTGCTGCTGCTGGTGGCCGGACTGACCGCCTTCTACATGTTCCGCCTCTACTACCGCATCTTCTGGAGCGAGGACAGGGCTTATGAGAAGAAGCCCCACGACGCTCCGGCCACGATGCTCGTGCCGCTGGTGTTCCTCGCCCTGCTTTCCGTGACGACGGGCTGGCTGCCCTTCTCGCAGCTGGTCAGCAGCGATGGGATCCCCTATGCGCTGGGCATCAACGGGTGGATCGCGGCGGGCGGTATCCTGGTGAGCCTCGCGGGCATTGCGGTGGCCACGCGCCTCTACCGCCGCGCCAACGACCTGCCTGCCCGTCTGGCTGCCAAATGGGCCGGTTTCTGGCGTGCCGCCTCGCACCGGTTCTACATCGACCAGGCCTGGCTGTTCGTTACCAAGAAGATCATTTTCCGTTGCATCAGTACGCCGGTGGCATGGTTTGACCGCCATGCGATCGACGGCGGCATCGATGCCCTCGGCACGGGAACCCAGCGCTGTTCGGAAGCCATCAAGGGCGCACAGAACGGCCAGGTGCAGGCCTATACCACTTTCTTCATGTGGGGTGTGCTGATAATCGTCGTATGCGTATTTATTTTCTAAAGGAGCTATGAATATTTTATCGATATTAGTGATTATCCCGCTGCTGACCCTGCTGGCCCTGTTCGTCAGCCGCAATCAGCGCTACGTGCGCACGGTCGCCGTTGCGGGATTCGGACTCCAGCTGCTGTGTGCGGTTGCCGTAGCCGTGCAGTTCCTGCGGCTGCGGGCCGTGTCGGACGAGGCGATGCTCCTCTTCAGCGACATGGTGTGGTACGCTCCCTTCAACATCCACTACACGGTGGGTGTGGACGGCATCTCGGTGCTGATGATCCTGCTGTCGGCCGTCGTGGCCTTTGCGGGCGTCTTCTCGTCGTGGAACATGGAGCGCGACTTCTTCGCATGGTACAGCCTGCTGTCGATCGGCGTCTTCGGCTATTTCATCTCGCTCGACCTGTTCGCCATGTTCATGTTCTACGAGATTGCGCTGATCCCGATGTTCCTGCTCATCGGCGTATGGGGTACGGGGCGCAAGGAGTATGCCGCCACGAAGTTGACCCTGATGCTGATGGGTGGTTCGGCCTTCCTGCTGACGGGCATCCTCGGCATCTACTTCACCTCGGGCGCCACGACCATGAACATCATGGAGATCGCCCAGGCGGGCAATATCCCGATGAATCATCAGTACTGGATCTTCTGCCTCACCTTCATCGGCTTCGGTGTGCTGGGCGCCATGTTCCCGTTCCACACCTGGTCGCCCGACGGCCACGCCTCCGCGCCGACCTCCGTGTCGATGCTCCATGCGGGCGTGCTGATGAAACTGGGCGGCTACGGCTGCTTCCGCGTGGCCATCTTCCTGATGCCGCAGGCGGCTCACGAGCTGTCGTGGATCTTCCTCATCCTGACCGGCATCGGCGTGGTGTACGGAGCCTACGGAGCCGTCGTGCAGACCGACCTGAAGTACATGAACGCCTACTCGTCGGTGAGCCACTGCGGACTGGTGCTGTTCGCCATCCTGATGCTCAACCAGACGGCCATGACCGGCGCCGTGCTGCAGATGCTTTCGCACGGTCTGATGACGGCCCTCTTCTTCTCGCTGATCGGCATGATCTACGGCCGCACCCACACCCGAGACATCCGCGAGATGGGCGGCATGATGCGCATCATGCCCTTCGCGTCGGTGTGCTACGTGATCGCCGGTTTCGCCTCGCTGGGTCTGCCGGGCTTCAGCGGCTTCGTGGCCGAGATGACGATCTTCATCGGTTCGTTTGAACACGCCGATCTCTTCCGTCGCGTGCTGACCATTTTGGCCACTACGACCATCGTAGTGACCGCCGTCTATATTCTCCGCACGGTGGGCAAGGTGTTCTACGGCGAGGTGCAGAACCCCGACCATCTCAAGCTCGACGACGCCCATTGGTACGAACGTCTCTCGGCTGTGGCGCTGATCGCCTGCATCGTGGCCATCGGCGTATGGCCGTCGGCCGTGCA
Organism: uncultured Rikenellaceae bacterium; assembly: GCA_949287525.1. GTDB lineage: Bacteria > Bacteroidota > Bacteroidia > Bacteroidales > Rikenellaceae > Tidjanibacter. The sequence continues at coordinate 84,069 of CASEGL010000004.1, read as the reverse complement.
GGGCATCCTGTACGACAGCTTTGCGCCGGTTGTGGAACACTTAAACATCTTCTAAGCTATGGATCTGAGTAATTTCATGATGATGTACCAGGAACTCGGCCTGCTGGTCGTATTCGTGGTGCTGCTTCTGTTCGACATATGCGCCGGCGAGACGCGCGGCATGCGGTGGTTCCGTCCGGTGGCCATCGTGCTGTTCGCGCTCCACACGGCGGCCGGTTTCTTCTGTCCCGTACCGGCGGGCGAGGCCTTCGGAGGCATGTATGTCTCCAACCCCCTCACCGTACTGATGAAAAACGTGCTGAACCTCGGCGTGCTGGTGGTCTTCCTGCAGGCGGGTGCGTGGCTGCACGGCAAGGAGACGGCCATCCGCGAGGGCGAGTACTACGTCATCACGCTGGCCACGCTGCTGGGCATGTACCTGATGATCTCGGCCGGCAACTTCATGCTGCTCTACATCGGCATCGAGCTGGCCTCCCTGCCCACGGCCTGTCTGGCGGCCTACAACAAGTACAAGGCCAAATCGGCCGAGGCGGGTGCCAAATACATCCTCATGTCCACGCTGGCGTCGGGTGTGATGATGTTCGGCCTGTCGTACCTCTACGGCGCGATGGGTACGATGTACTTCGCCGACATGCGCCCGCTCGTGACGGCCGACTGGATGACCCTGCTGGGCTTCTGCTTCTTCTTTGCCGGTCTGGCCTTCAAGATCTCGCTCGTGCCGTTCCACATGTGGGCGCCCGACGTCTATGAGGGTGCGCCGACGGCCACGACGGCCTACCTGTCGGTGGTCTCCAAGGCAGCCGGCTGCTTCGCCCTGCTGCTGACCCTCCACCACGTATTCGGCAACATCGCCCAGGTGTGGTACTACATCCTGTGGGTCATCACGGTGCTGACCATCGTCGTGGGCAACATCTTCGCCATCCGCCAGCAGGACATCAAGCGATTCTTCGCCTATTCGTCCATCTCGCAGGCGGGCTACATCATGCTGGGCGTGCTGCACGGCACGGAGATGGGGCTTTCGGCCGTCATCTACTACGTGCTGGTCTACCTCTTCTCCAACATGGCCGCCTTCGGCGTGATCGCCTCCGTCGAGAATCGCACGGGACGCACCGACATCGCCGCCTACAACGGCTTCTACAAGAGCAATCCCCGGCTGGCGCTGGTGATGATGCTGGCCGTCTTCTCGCTGGCCGGCATTCCGCCCCTCGGCGGCTTCTTCAGCAAGTTCTTCATCTTCGCCTCGGCAGCGGCCGAGGGCGACTATGTGCTGGTGTTCATCGCGCTGGTCAATACGATCATCTCGCTCTACTACTACCTGCGCATCGTGAAGGCCATGTTCATCAACGCTCCGGAGGGCGGCATCGGCGAACGGATCCGCACCGACGGCTACAACTGCGTGAGCCTCGTGGGCTGCACGGCGGGCATCCTGCTGGCAGGTATCCTGAGCGGCCTGTACGGCTATATCGGCAGCGTCGGCTTCTGACCTTACGCGGCATGCAACTGATCGGCGGTCCCTGTCTCCTGCGAGGCGGGGATCGCTTTTTTTGCGCGGCGGAATGCGGCGGGCGGGTAACATCCGCGGAGGCTTTGTCCTATCTTTGTGCTACGGAAAACAGACGATTATGAGAAGTTTCGCAAGCGATAACAATTCGGGCGTCCATCCCGAGGTGATGGAGGCCATTCTGGCGGCCAACGCCGACCATGCGGCCGGTTACGGCGACGACCGGTGGACCGAGCGCGCCACCGAGAGCATCCGGCGCGTCTTCGGCGGGCAGGCCTGGCCCTTCTTCCTGTTCAACGGCACGGGAGCCAATTCCGTCGCCCTGCAGGTGGTCACCCGCTCCTTCAACAGCATCATCTGCGCCACGACGGCTCACATCTACGTGGACGAGTGCAATGCGCCGGCCCGCATGACCGGCTGCCAGCTCATTGCCGTACCCACGCCCGACGGCAAGCTGACGCCCGACCTGATCCGTCCCCACCTGCACCACTTCGGCGACTGCCACCATGCCCAGCCCGGGGCGGTCTATCTGGCGCAGGCCACCGAACTCGGCACGCTCTACACGCCGGAGGAGATCCGCGCCATTGCCGACCTCGTCCATGCCCACGGCATGAAGCTCCACATGGACGGCGCCCGTCTGGCCAATGCCTGTGCCGCCCTGGGATGCACGATGCGCGAGGCGACGGTCGATGCCGGTGTGGACATCCTGAGCCTCGGCGGCACGAAGAACGGCATGATGATGGGCGAGGCAGTCGTTGCCTTCGATGAGGACACCGCCGCCAATATCAAATATTTCCGCAAACAGTCGGCCCAGCTGGCCTCCAAGATGCGCTACCTGTCGGCGCAGTTCGTGCCTTATCTCGACAGCGGCCTCTGGCTGCGCAATGCCGAACACGCCAACCGGCAGGCACAGCGGCTGGCCGTGCGGCTGGCTGCGCTGCCCCGCGTGGAGCTGACCCAGCCGGTGGATACGAACCAGATCTTCCTGTCGATGCCGGAGGAGGCGATTGCACGGCTGTCGGAACACTACTTCTTTTACGTGTGGAACGAGGCGGCGCACGAGGTGCGTTTCGTGACCTCGTGGGACACGACCGACGGGGACATCGACGGCCTGGTCGGCACGCTGGAGACGATTCTGCGGGTCCTGTAGCGTGTGACCACCGGATGAAACGGCGTCCGCTCCGAACGGGGCGGACGCCGTTCGTTTGCCGCGCCGTCTCCTTCCGGTGCGGTGCGGACAACAAAAAACGCCGGCGAGCTTCCCAGCTTGCCGGCGTTACCATTCTAAAATCCTACCTAAAACTTCAATGCGTGTTCATCATGAAACGAACAGTATCGTGTCGGACACGGTGCGCGTGTCCTGTTGTATCCAAAGCCGTTGCAGCGAGCCGTTCCGCTGCGGGTCGTGTAAAGGTCTGCGCCGGAACTCCGCAACCTTTACGCCCTGCTTAACCAAAACGGCATCATAATCTGTCCGATCGGTTCCGTGCGGCGACCTCCCGGCGGCCGCGCGGATCGTCTCCCCTGTGGTGCGGATGAAAGGTGACATGGAAAGTTGTTTTCGGTGTTCTCCGTCTGCCGGCTATTGTTCCGGAGCCGTCCATAAAGCGGAGAAGCCGCACCCACATGGATTTTAAACGTCTATGGCTTAATCAATTGTGTTGAAGAACTGCTTGTGTTATCGGGCTAACTGTTAGCTGGCTAACTGTTATTCCGATAACACAAAAGTATAGCTATTTTTTGAAGAAAACGAATGTTTCGTAATTTTTTTGAAGAAAAAATGAGTACGCACCGTTCTGGCGTCCTGTGGGCGGTGCGGCGATGCCTTGCGGCAGGGGCAGGAGAACGGTGCCTTGCGGAGTCGGGGCGAGTTGGGGGCGGATCGATATCGGGGACAACGGTTACGACGTCATATCGGTGCGGGGCTGTGGTGCCATGCCGGTGCAGGGTGTGGTTAGTATACCAGCAGGGAGGCGGTTGCTGCGTTGTGCCGGTGCGGAGGCTGCGGTGTCGTGTCGGGTGACGGTTATGGCGTCATATCGGTGCAGCGGTTGCGGTAGCCTGCAGGGCGGTTGCTGCGGCGCCATGCTGGGGCGGCGGTTGCGATGCCATGCGATGCCATGCCGGGGCGGAGGGGCGGGCGGAATCGTTTCAAGCAAAGAGGTCAGACCCGAATAGCGGGTCTGACCTCTTGGTGGCGTGTTCGGATCGGGATCCGGTTAGTTCCAAAGCAGCTTGATGCGGAAAGTCATCGTCTCCGGCCGGTAGCTTTCGTTGGCAAAGTCGTTCTCCTGATAGTACACGGCTACGGAGCCGACCGCATAGTCGCACGAGATCTTCTTCTCCCACAGCGCGCCGTCCGTTTCGTTATAGACGATCAGGGGAAGCGGATTCTGGATGTTGCCGTCTTGCAGATAGGTCGTGTAGATGCCGTTGCGGTAGATGTAGTCGGTCAGTTCGGGAACGGGAATCTCGTACCAGTAGCCGATGAAGGCGCCGCCGCCGTCACGCTGCACCTGCCAGTCCTGCGAATAGACGGTAGATTCGACGGTTGCGCTCAGGACGCCTTCGCCGGCGGGACCCTGCGGACCCTGGGGGCCTGCCGGTCCGGTGCAACCGAAACTCAGCCATACGATGCCGAGCAGGAAGAGTAGTTTTTTCATAACGTCGTGATGTTTGTGTTGTCGGTTTCTGTGTGTCCGTCGGGGTGTGCCGTGTGCCGGATGGCGTAAAGATAGCGATCCGGCGGGCAAAACCGCTTCGGAGGCCGGTGAAACGTCAATATTTGTATTTCATCCATTTGAACAGTTCGCTGAACGAAGGCTTCTTGCCGTACATGAAGATGCCGACGCGGTAGATCTTGCCGGCCAGCCAGACCATGCCGATGAAGGTCAGGTAGAGCAGCGCCACCGAGACGCCCACTTCCCACCACGGCACGCCGTAGGGCAGACGGGCCATCATGATGACGGGCGAGGTGAAGGGGATCAGGCTGAACCAGAAGGCCAGCGGTCCGTTCGGGTCCTTCATGGCGTTGAACATCACGAAGAAGGCCAGCAGCAGCGGAATGGTGATGGGCAGCTGGAGGTTCTGGGTGTCCTTCTCGTTGTCCACCGCGCTGCCCACCGCCGCGAACATGGCCGCGTAGAGCAGGTAGCCGCCGATGAAGTAGACGGTGAAGCCGCCCACCAGCGTCAGCATGTAGCGCACGTCGGTCAGCCGGCTGAGCATCACGGCCTGGTCCATCGTGTCGGGATCCATATCCATCGGCATGGCCGCACCGGCATTCATGGCACCGGCCGCCTGCATCAGGTCGCCCGCAAAGTAGTTTACGGCCGCACCGCCCACGATCGTGATGAAGGCCACCCAGATGAGCAGCTGGGTGAGCGCCACCGAGGCGATGCCGAGGATCTTGCCCATCATCAGTTCAAAGGGGCGCACGGAGGAGACCATCACCTCCAGCACCTTGTTGCTCTTCTCCTCGATCACGCCCTGCATCACCATCGTGCCGTACATGAAGACGAACATGTAGATCAGCAGGCCGAAGAGGTAGGCCGAGGCCATCGACAGGATGCTGGAGGAGTCCTGTGTTTCGCCCGTCTCGGTGATCGTCTTGGTCTGCAGCGCGATCGGCGAGTCGATGGCGGCGAGGATCTCGTCCAGATTCTCGATGTCGTACGATTTCAGTTTCCGGTCCTCCACGATGCGGCGGATCTGGTCGGCGACGGCCTTCTCGATATCTACCGTCGAGGATTCGTAGGTGTAGAGCGAGGCGGCGCGCGGGTCGGTCATGATATCTTCGCCGATGATGAGGATGCCGTAGGCGCCGGCCGGAGCCTCCTGCCGCATCTCGTCGAGCGTGCGGTCGGCAATCCGGTAGCGGAGGGTGCCTTCATCGGTCAGCTGCGGGGCGATGATGCCGCTGCGGTCGATGACGAGGATCTCCTTGTCGCGGTCGTTCTCGCGGGTCATCAGCCAGGCCATCAGCACCATGGCGCCGACCATCAGCAGCGGAGTGAGGATGGTCGTGATGATGAAACTTTTCTTGCGGACGCGCTCGTTGAATTCCCTGCGGGCGATCAGTCCTATCTTGCTTTTTCCCATAATTCGTTCCTCCGTTCCGTTAGAGTTGTCCGGCTACCGCCTTGATGAATATGTCGTTCATGCTGGGGATGATCTCGCGGAAGGAGCGGATCTCCACCGTGTCGTTGAGTTCCGCCACCAGCGCATGGATCGCCTCGTGGTGTTCGAGATGGATCTTCAGCGTGTTGCGTCCGGCTTCGGCCTCCTCGCTGTCGGCCAGCACCGTGTAGCGGGCGTCGAGCTGCCGGCGCAGCGCTTCGCGGTCACCCCTGAACTCCACCTCGAAGATGCCTGTGCCGTGTTCGTGGCGGATCGCCTCCAGGCTGCCCGAGAGGATGTTGTGCGACTTGTTGATGAGGGTGATGTGGTCGCAGATCTCCTCCACCGAGGCCATGTTGTGGGTCGAGAAGATCACCGTCGCCCCCTTGTCGCGCAGCCCCAGGATCTCCTCCTTGAGGAGGTTGGCGTTGATCGGGTCGAAACCGCTGAAGGGCTCGTCGAAGATCAGCAGCTCCGGTTCGTGGAGTACGGTAACGATGAACTGCACCTTCTGGGCCATGCCCTTGCTCAGTTCGCTCACCTTCTTGTCCCACCAGTATTCGATGCCGAACTTCTGGAACCACTGCCGCAGGCGGACGGTGGCTTCGCGGCGCGAGAGTCCCTTGAGCTGGGCGAAGTAGATGGCCTGTTCGCCCACCTTCATCTGTTTGTAGAGGCCGCGTTCCTCGGGCAGGTAGCCGATGCGGTACACGTCCTCGGGAGCCAGTTCGCGGCCGTTGAGCCACACCTTGCCGCTGTCGGGGGCGGTGATGCGGTTGATGATGCGGATGAGCGTCGATTTTCCGGCACCGTTGGGGCCCAGCAGTCCGTAGACGGAGCCGCGCGGCACGGTCAGGGAGACGTCGTCGAGCGCGGTATGGTTGGCAAACCGCTTTGTTACATGCTCGACTTTGAGAATATCCTCCATGCGATGATTGTTTTGTTGACAACTGATGAGCAACAAAAATAGAAATTTATCCCGAACGGGACAATGATATGTTTCATCCGCCCGCCGCGTTTCTCGGGCGGAAGGAGCGCTGGGGTGACGGGAGGGTCGAGCGGTACGGCGGGGACAGGTGTGGGTGACGCAGGGGGTGTCTTGCCGGGAGGTGGGGGATGACGCCTTGTCGCGGGACGGGAACGTGTCGCTGCGGAACGGGGCAGCGTGCTTGGCAGTGGGGAGGAAGGGGTATCCCGTTGGTCGTGTGCCGTGCCGCAAAACGGACGGGGGAGCGGCTCCTGCGGCCGTTCCCCCGTTGTCGTGATGTCCGTCGTGTACGGGACTACTCTTCGCTGTCCGTGTCGGCGTAGGCCTTGAGCAGCTTCTCCTGTACGTCGGAGGGTACCTGCTCGTAGGAGGCGAACTTCATCGTGTAGGTCGCACGGCCGTTGGTCAGCGAACTGAGCGTCGTCGAGTAGCGGTAGAGTTCCGACAGCGGCACGCGGGCCGAGAGACGGTCGAGGCCGCCTTCCGACGACATGCCCTCGATGATGGCGCGGCGGTTCTGCATGTCGCTCATCACGTCGCCCATCTTGTCGGTCGGCACGAGCACCTCGACGCTGTAGATCGGCTCCATGATCTTGGGGCCGGCCTTGCGGAAGGCCTCCTTGAAGGCGTTGCGTCCGGCCAGCTTGAAGGAGATTTCATTCGAGTCCACGGGGTGCATCTTGCCGTCGTAAACGATGACGCGGATGTCGCGTGCGTAGGAACCCGTCAGCGGGCCCTCCTCCATCTTCTCCATGATGCCCTTCAGGATGGCCGGCATGAAGCGTGCGTCGATCGCACCGCCCACCACGGCGCTGTAGAACTGGAGCTTGCCGCCCCATTCGAGGTCGTACTCCTCCTTGTTCTTCACGTTCAGGGTGAGTTCCTTGCCGTCCACCTTGTATTTCGACGGTTCGGGCATGCCCTCGTAGTAGGGTTCGATGACGAGATGCACCTCGCCGAACTGGCCTGCACCGCCCGACTGTTTCTTGTGGCGGTAGTCGGCTGCGGCCGTCTTGGTGATCGTCTCGCGGTAGGGGATCTTCGGGGCGAAGTATTCGATGTCGATCTTGCTGCCGCTGACGATCTGGTCGCGCAGCAGCTTGAGGTGCAGTTCGCCCTGTCCCTGTACGATGGTCTGTTTCAGTTCCTTGGAGTATTCCACCAGCAGGGTGGGGTCCTCATATTTGGCCTTGTTGAGCAGTTCGCCCAGCTTCTCCTCGTCGGCCTGGTTGAGGGCGCGGACGGCGGCGCGGTAGCGCGGCTCGGGGAAGATCATCGGCGAGATGACCACGTGCGAACCGGCTGCGGCGAGCGTGTCGCCCGTGCGGGTCGATTTCAGCTTGACGGTGCAGCCGATGTCGCCGGCCACCATCTCCGCTACCTTCGTGCGGTTCTTGCCGGCCACGGCGAAGAGTTGCGAGATCTTCTCCTTGTTTTCGGTGCGGGCATTCATCAGCTCCATGCCCTCGGTAACCTTGCCGCTTACCACGCGGAAGTAGCTGATCTCGCCCACGTGCTGCTCGATCGTGCTTTTGAAGACGAACAGCACCGTCGGAGCCGAAGCGTCGGCAACCACCGGATTGCCCTCCACGTCGAGGATCGGAGGACGCTGGTCGGGGTTCGGAGCCACGTTGATGACAAACTCCATGACACGTTTGGTGCCGATGTCCCGTTTGGCCGAGGCGCAGAAGATCGGCATCCAGTCGCGGTTGGCGATGCCCATGCCCAGTCCCTTGCGGATGTCGTTCGTTTCGAGGTCGCCCTTCTCGAAGTAGAGATCCATCAGACCCTCGTCGTTCTCGGCGGCAGCCTCCAGCAGGGCGTGGTGCAGTTCGGCGGCGCGCTCGGCCTCTTCGGCCGGAATGGGCAGCTCCTCGCGGGTGCCGTTCTCGTCCTTGAAACGGAACATTTTCATCAGCAGCACATCGATGAAGGCATCGAAATGCGGGCCGGGATTGACAGGATACTGCACGATGACCGGTTTCACCTTGGAGAATGCGGCGATGCTCTCCATCGTGTTTTCCCAGTTGGCCTTGTCGTGGTCGAGCTGGTTGATGACGCCGATCAGCGGCACCTTGTAGGCTTCGGCATAGCGCGACTGGATCTCGCTGCCTACCTCGAAGCCGTTCTGGGCGTTGAACAGCATCAGGCCGACGTCGGCCACCTTGAAGGCCGAGAACAGACCGCCGCTGAAGTCATCCGAGCCGGGGGCGTCGATGATGTTGAGCTTGTGGTCCATGAACTCGGTATAGAGAATGGTGGAGTAGATGCTGCGCTGGTTGGTGCGTTCCAGTTCGGTATTGTCGGACAGGGTAGTGCCGTTTTCGATGGTGCCGCGGCGGTCGATGACTTTGCCTTCGTAGGCCATGGCTTCCGCGAAAGTGGTCTTGCCCGAACCGGACGCGCCGAGGAGTACCACATTCTTGATCTCCGATGTCTGATAGTTTTTCATACGGTTGTGTACGTGTTAGGTTTGATATAAGCTGTTTCATGTCCTCATCCGGACCGGCCGGCGCGGAGAGGTGCGTTCCAGTCGGGAACGCAATCGACCTTAAATATAGAAAATATGGCGGATAAAAACAAACTGTGCCGGCCGGTTTGCCCATATTCCGGCCGATTTTCCTGCCGGAACCGGCAGCAGGAAGAAGGTGGGGGGCGCTGGCGGATGAACGGCAGCGGGAGGGAATTGGGAATCCCTCTGCTTTTTCGTACTTTTGCCCCGCCGCAACAGCGCGCAGAACCGATCCGATCATGATCAAGGCGATATTTTTCGACATAGACGGCACATTGCTCAGTTTCAAGACCCATGCCGTGCATCCTTCCACGCTGCGTGCGCTGCAGGAACTGCGGCAGCGGGGTGTGCGGCTTTTTATCTCCACCGGCCGGCACGAGCTGCTCATCAACAACCTCGACACCTCGCTGTTCGACGGCATCGTGTCGCTCAACGGCCAGTGCGTGCGTATCGGCGGCAAGACAATCCATGCCAACGCCATGACCGCCGAGGATGCGCGGTCGGCCGTGGACTTCGTCACCGAACACCGGCTGGCCACCATTTTCGAGGGCATCGATTTCATGCGGCTCAACCTGATGACCGATCTGGCACGCAAGGGGGCGGCGCTGCTTGACCTGCGCATGCCCGACACGCAGGACGTGTCGGACATTCCCGACTATCCGATGCTGCAGCTGATCGTCTTCTGCAGCCCCGAGCAGGAGGCGGGGCTGATTGCGCGCATGCCCTCGTGCGAGACGACCCGCTGGACGCCCCTGCTGTGCGATGTGATGCCCCGCGGGGGAGGCAAGCATGTCGGCATCCGGAAGACGCTCGACTATTACGGCTTCTCCCGCGAGGAGAGCATGGCCTTCGGCGACGGCGAGAACGACATCTCCATGCTGCAGTATGTGGGGCTGGGGGTGGCCATGGGAAATGCCGATGCGGAGGTGAAGGCCGCTGCCGACTATGTGACCACTGGAACGGATGACGGGGGCATCGCCAAGGCTTTGCGCCGGTTCGGGCTGATCTCCGGCTGATCGGGCGTTTCGGCAGAAAATAGGATGCTTTTCGTGCAGAAATGCTATATTTGTAATCTAAAGAACCTGCGACGGCCTGCGGGGCGTAGCACAGAGCAAGTTCGCCTATGTTTCGTTTAATGAAAATGGCTGCCATTGCCGTTGCCTGTCTGATGATGGCGGGTTGCGTGGCGCGCGACATGTATACCGTAAACAAGGAGATCCTGGTGTCTACCGTCTGGTGCGGCGACCGTTTCGTGCCGGCCGGTGCGGCGGTGCCTGCCGACGAGTGGCGCGGCAGCCGGTTCCTCTATGTATTCGGTACGAACGGCGTGCTGTCCGTCTATCCCGAATCCTCCGGCATTGCGGAGGGCGGCGATGCGGTGGCCATGCTGCGGTATATCTATACGCCGGAAGACGACCGTCTGGTCATCGACAGTTACGGCGTTTTTACAGTCAAGGAACTTTCGGTCGATCGGTTGCGTCTTGAGGGTGATTCGGGCGTACTCGACCTGTCTTTCTATGCCGGAGCGGAGCCAGCTCCCGTTCCGTCTTCTTTGAATTAAAACCGGAAAATCATGCGTATGGTCAAAAATATCCTGCGGTGGGGAATCGCCTGTGCTGCAGTCGTGCTGATGACGGCTTGCGACGAGGAGGCCAGACTGAACAAACAGATGCAGGAAAATCTGACGTCGGGTTATTGGACATCCGTCGATCAAGAGTTGCTGGTGCGGTTTTTCGCTTCGGGCGAGATGCAGTATTTCCGCTTTGTCCGGACCGCCGGAAACGATGCCGTCGATGCGTGGCGCGATCCGTCGATGCAGCCCCACACGGAATATGCCGTCGATTTTCTCAACAATTATCTGTGCCTGCTACCCGATACGTGGTACAACATCCTGTCGCTCACGGAAGATGCCCTTACGCTGCAGGCGGCCGGCGCGGATCCCGTATTCTGTGTGAAAGTGCCTGCCTCGCATGTCACGCTGCTGTCCGAGGAGGAGTTCCGGGCGAAATATCCGGCCGAATCGTGATGGGCTGCCGCGATGCGGAGCGGGGAGCCGAAAGCGTGCGTTATCCTGTCCGAAAGGGGGTAACGTCCTTATGTGCCGCAAGATTGCGCTCTAAAATTTGCACTCCGCGGGTAAAACTATTATCTTTGTACGTTTGTATGGCCGGTCGTCCGGCCGTTTCGGCGGAGCGATCCGCCGGAGGCAGTTTGCGCAACAATCAAAATATATCAGTATAACAATGAACATTACAAGAGAAAACCGCGAAGGCCAGGTAGCGGTCATCAAAGTTACCGTCGGCGAGGCCGATTACAACGAGGCAGTAGACAAAAAGCTGCGTGAATACCGCCGCAAGGCCAACGTGCCTGGCTTCCGTCCGGGCATGGTTCCGATGAGCCTCATCAACAAGATGTACCGCAAGGGCGTCGTTGCCGAGACGGCTTACAAAACGGCTTCCGATGCAGTTTTCGAATATATCGATAAGGAAAAGATCGACTACGTGGGCGACGTGCTGCCCAGCGACGAGCAGGGTGCGTTCGACTTTGAAAACAACACCGAACACGAGTTCGTATTCGAGATCGGTCTGGCCCCCGAGGTGGAGGTCGAACTCTCGGACAAGGACAAACTGACCCGCTACAAGATCAAGGTTTCCGACGAGATGCGCAGCGGTTTCCGCTCCAACTTCCTGCGCCGCTACGGCCGTCTGGTCGATGTGGAGGAGGTGACCAGTGACGAGGCCATCACCGGTACGCTCGACAACGGCGAGATCACCGTCGAGGAGGGTTACGTGGGGCTGATCTCGCTCGGCGAGGAGGCACGCAAACCGTTCATCGGCAAGAAGGTGGGCGACGAAATGACCGTCAATGTGAACGAGATCTATCCGAGTACCTCGCAGCGTGCTTCGGTGCTGGGTGTCAAGGAGAACGAGCTGGAGTCGGTGAAACCCGAATTCAAGCTGACGATCAAGCAGATCCGCAAGTTCGCCGAGCCGGAGCTGACCGAGGAGTTCTTCAAGATGGCTTTCCAGGACGGTTCCGTGACCGACGAGAAGGGCTTTGAGGCACGCATCGACCAGCTGCTCGAGGCCGACCTGAACCGCGAGGCCGACTACGTCTTCACCACCGAGGTGCGCAACTTCCTGCTGGAGAAGATCAACCCGACCATGCCGGAGGAGTTCCTGAAACGCTGGCTCTTCACCATCAACGAGGGCAAGTTCTCGAAAGAGGACATCGAGAAGGAGTTCCCGGCATTCCTCAAGATGATGAAATGGAACTTCATCCAGAAGAAACTCGGCGACAAGTACGGCGTGAAGGTCGAGCAGGACGACATGCTGAACGAGGCCAAGGCTTATGCCGCCGCCCAGTTCGCACAGTACGGCATGACCAACATCGACGACGAGACGCTGACCAAATACGCCCACTCGATCCTCGGCAACAAGGAGGAGGCCAACCGCGTACTCGACAAGGTGTACGAGAAGAAGATCGTCGAGGCCATCACCCCGCTGGTGAAGATCTCCAACAAGTCGGTTACGCCGGAGGAACTGGGCAAGATCTTCGACAAGATGACGAAATAGTTCCCTGCCTGCAGAGGAACGGCTCCTGTCCCGATGGGACGGGCAAGACATTTCCCCGTATCGCCGCCGGTACGGGGAAATTTTGCTAACCCCTCCTTCCCGCACCGCGGAGAGGGGGAGAAATGGAAAGAACCATGAAAAACGATTTTGAAAAATACGCTGTCGGCCACCTGGGGGTGAACTCCCATACGCTGTCCGACTATGCGTCGGCCGTCTCGTCGGCCTACGTGTCGCCCACGATCATCGAGGAGCGGCAGCTGAACGTGGCGGCGATGGATGTCTTCTCGCGGCTGATGATGGACCGCATCATCTTCCTCGGCGCACCCGTGTCGGACGACGTGGCCAACATCATTCAGGCTCAGCTGCTCTATCTTGAGGCGGCCGACCGCAGCAAGGACATCAGCATCTACATCAACTCGCCCGGTGGTTCGGTTTATGCCGGCCTGGGCATCTACGACACGATGCAGCTCATCGCGCCGGACGTGGCGACGATCTGTACGGGCATGGCTGCCAGCATGGCCGCCGTGCTGCTGACGGCCGGAGCGGCCGGCAAGCGCACCGCCCTGCCGCACTCGCGCGTGATGATCCACCAGCCGCTGGGTGGCGTGCAGGGACAGGCCTCGGACATCGAGATCACGGCCCGTCAGATCCTGCAGCTCAAGCGCGAACTCTACGACATCATTGCCCTGCACAGCGGCCGCAAGGTGGCGACGATCGCCAAGGATGCCGACCGCGACTACTGGCTCACGGCTCCGCAGGCCGTGGAATACGGATTGATCGACCGGGTGGTAACCCGCAATAAAAAGGAGAACGATGGCAGAGAGGAATAACCGGAATGGCCGGCAGGAGGTCGAGCGCTGTTCGTTCTGCGGCACTCCGATTACGGAGGTGGCCATGCTCTTTTCGGGGGCGAACGGCGCGGCCATCTGCGACCAGTGCATTGCGCACGGCTACGAAACGCTGGCCGAGCATCATCTGACCGCGGAGTCCGCCGCCCGCGACGAGGCGCGCATCGACCGGAGCGAACTGATGAAGCCGGCCGAGATCAAGGCGTTTCTCGACCAGTACGTGATCGGCCAGGATGCCGCCAAGAAGACACTGTCGGTGGCGGTGTACAATCACTACAAGCGGCTGCTGCACCTCGACGAGGCCGGCCGCGGCAACGACGTGGAGATCGACAAGTCGAACATCATCCTGGTCGGCGAGACGGGTACGGGCAAGACCCTGCTGGCGCGGACGATTGCCCGCATGCTGCACGTGCCGTTCACCATTGTGGATGCCACGGTGCTGACCGAAGCGGGCTATGTGGGTGAAGACGTGGAGGGCATTCTGACCCGTTTGCTGCAGGCAGCCGACTACAACGTGGCGAAGGCCGAGCGGGGCATCGTCTTCATCGACGAGATCGACAAGATCGCCCGCAAGAGCGACAACCCCTCCATCACGCGCGACGTGTCGGGCGAGGGTGTGCAGCAGGCGCTGCTGAAGATTCTGGAGGGTACGGTGGTGAACGTGCCGCCGCAGGGAGGGCGCAAGCACCCCGACCAGAAGTTCATCCAGGTCAATACGTCGAACATCCTCTTCATCTGCGGCGGCGCCTTCGACGGCATCGAGAGGCGCATTGCCCGCCGGCTGAATACGCATGCCGTCGGTTACGGCGTGCAGGAGCGCGAGGAGGTGGACCGCGAGCGGCTGTTGCAGTACATCACGCCGCAGGATCTGCGCAGTTACGGACTGATCCCCGAGATCATCGGCCGACTGCCCGTGCTGACCTACCTCGATCCGCTGGATCGGGCGACGCTCCGCATGATCCTGACCGAACCGAAGAACGCCATCGTCAAGCAGTATGTCCGCCTGTTCGAGATGGATGGCGTGAAGCTGGTCTTCGACGAGGAGGTACTCGACTATGTCGTGGACAAGGCGATCGAATTCAAACTGGGGGCGCGCGGCCTGCGCTCGATCTGCGAGGCGATCATGACCGACGCCATGTTCGACACCCCCTCGCACCCCTGCGAGACGTTGCGCATCACCCTGCCGTATGCGCGCGAGCGGGTGGAGCGAGCCAAGTTCCACCGCGAGGCGTGACGTGCCGGAGAGGACGGAGATACGGGGCGGGAACGGTCGGCGTTTCCGCCCCGCTTCTTGTCGGGGGCGGCGGTGTCGCTGCCATGTCGGAGGCGTGGTGCGTGTCCGTTCCGGCTGCGGCTGCGGTTGTGGCGGGCAGCCGTTGCGGCAATCGGCGGCCGCGGGCCGGAGGCGGCGGGGAATAACCGAAAAATTCGTATATTTGCCCGCACTGCGGATATGGTGTAATTGGTAGCCACGTCAGACTTAGGATCTGATGCCTTCGGGCGTGGGGGTTCGAGTCCCTTTATCCGCACGGAAGGGAGCGGTTCCGAGACAAGGGAATGGCTCCCTTTGCTGTTTTCCGCACGGGTGGGGCATATTAAAATATTTTAATAATTAAGGAGGCTGTTCAGAGGCATGGCCGGGGCGGCTGCTTCCGGGCGGTTGGGTGCTTCCGGTGCAGCAGGCCGATCGCCGGCTGACATACCCGCGGTGGCAAGGCCGGCAGAGCGTTGTGCATGGCGCGTGCGGCTGCATTTTCCGCCGATGCGGAGACACGCCTGCGGCCGGATGCGATAATCGGCAGAGGAGCGGTGCGGCGGCCGGCAGCAAGCAAAGCAAAAAGAAAAGAGATGTTTTCCCTGCCGGGAAGCATCTCTTTTTCTGTTCCGTTGGGGCGCTCGGGCGGCGCCGGCAAAAACAAAGGCGGCCTCTCTGCCGAGAAGCCGCCTGGCTGTTGGGGTGGAAGATGGGGCTCGAACCCACGACACCCAGAACCACAATCTGGTGCTCTGCCAACTGAGCTACATCCACCATGTCAAGTCCTATCGGACTTTGCGGGGCAAAGGTAGTGTAAAAAAATCGGTTTCGCAAGAAAAATGACGAAATACTTATTCTTTCGCTCTGCTGCGGCTGGGAATTGTCGGGATATTTTCCGTCCATAATGCGCGCTGCATCGCTTTGGGCGGCATGATGACGCGCAGGGCGTTGTGGGCGCACCGGATCTCGATCGGGAACGAAGGCCCCGGCTGGCCGTCCATGTCGGTGTGTTCGTCGCGCGTGGAGACGGCGTGCAGCCGGCTGCATTTGATATGGACGATGTCCGACGGATAGCCCTTGCGCAGCACGATGTTCGGCAGGTAGCGCATGGCCGTGCGCAGCGGGGTGAGCGGGTTGTCCCCCTTGAGGATCAGCACGTCGAGCAGCCCGTCGTCGCCCTCCGAGAGGTAGGCGATCGGCAGCGTGCCGGCCGTGCGGCCGTTGAAGACGAAGAAGATCACCGCCTTGCCGTCGAAGTCGCCGCCGTCGGTGCGGATCGACAGGTCCATGCTCCGGAAGCGGGGCAGGTCGCCGATGCCGTTGATGTAGTAGGCGATCTTGCCGAGGTTGTTTTTCCATGCGGTGGGCGTCTTCTGGGAGACGTCCGTGAAGAGGCCGCAGCTGAATACGTTGACGAAGTAGCGGCCGTTTACGATGCCCAGGTCGATCGGGCGGACGGAACCCTCCAGGATGGCCTGGCAGGCCTCCATCGTCTCCTGCGGCATGCCCAGCAGCGTGGCGAAGTCGTTGGCCGTGCCGACCGGCAGGACGGCGACGGGGATGTCGGGGCCGCAGGTCATGATGAGGTTGATGAGGTAGTTGAGCGTACCGTCGCCGCCGGCCAGCAGCAGGTGGTCGAACGACTCGGAGGCCGCCGCGGCAATGGTCTGGCGGTCGGTGTCGTCGAAACGGAGCCGGTAGAGCGTCATGCGGTAGCCGCGGTCCTGGTAGCGGGCGACGATCTCGTCCAGATAGTCCGTCACCGGATTGTCGCCGGAGGCGGGGTTGTAGAGAAAAAGTACGTTGCGGAGCATGGCGGCGTTACAGATAGTGTTGCATGGCTTCGGAGGCGTGGATCTTCATCGAGCCGTCGGGCATGGCGAAGATCAGCAGGGCCGCGATGTCGGGGTGGCGCTCCAGCAGGGCGAGCGCCTCGTCCGGGCCGAGGGCGATGAACATCGTACCCAGCGCGTCGGCATAGGCGCAGCTTTCGGCCACCACGGTTGCGGACAGCAGGTTGCTGGTCGTGTTGCGGCCGGTCGTCGGGTCGATGATGTGTGTGTAGCGCGCACCGTCCTCGCCCGTGTGGAAGTTGCGGTAGTTGCCCGACGTGGCCACGCCTACGCCCGACACGTGGATGACGGTCGAGGTGTGTTCGCCGGGGATGTAGTTGCCCTCGTAGGGGGTGTCGATGGCGATGTTCCACGGTTTGCCGGCGGGGTTCGTGCCGCGGCAGAAGATCTCGCCGCCGATATTGACCAGATAGCGCTGCGACCCTTCGCGCTCCAGCATGGCGGCCACCTTGTCCACGATGTAGCCTTTGGCGATGGAGTTGAGGTCGATGCGGGTCTGGGGGTATTGTTTCACGAGGCGTCCGTCGCGCACTTCGATCTTGCGGTAGCCGACGTACTGCAGCACGGAGTCGATGTCGATGCCTTCGTGCTGCGGGTCGTTCAGGAAGCCGTAGGCCTCGACCAGCGGCAGGATGGTGATGTCGTAGCGTCCGCCGGAGAGTTCGCTGACGCTGCGGGCGAGGGCGATGTTACGGGCGATGTCGTCGTTCACGCGGTCGGTCTCGTTGCGGTTGAGCCGGCTCAGCAGGGAGTTCGGGTTGAATACCGAGAGGGTGCTGTCGGCCTCGGAGAAGATCGCCTCGATTTTGGTGCGGAGGCTGTCGGGGGCGCAGTCGGCTACCGTTACGGTATAGACGGTACCCAGCGCGAAGCCTTCGACGGTCGTGGCGGGCGTCCGGCGTTCGGCACAGGCCGTAAGCAGCAGAACGGACATGAGGAGCGTGAGATAGTGGCGCATGGCGGGAATCGTTAGAGCCGGGCGGTCGCGGCGGCCTGCCCGAATGCACAAAGATAAAAAAAACGGGAAAATTGGGAGTGTATTGAAAAGTTGATAACTTTGCCGTCCAAGTCGAAAGTATAACGCCGGAAGGCAATTACAGACAAAGATATAATGGAAAAATTCACGACCGTCGAAGGTCTGAAGGGCGCACTCGCCGCCCGCAAAGGTTCGTCGGTAGGTTTCGTGCCTACGATGGGAGCGCTGCACGACGGACACGTGTCGTTGGTACGCAAGGCGCGTGCCGAGAACGATACGGTTGTAGTCAGCGTATTTGTCAATCCTACCCAGTTCAATGACAAGAACGATTTGTGCAACTACCCCCGCACGCCGGAGGCCGATCTGGAGGTGCTGCGCAAAGCCGGTGCCGATATCGTATTCATGCCGACCGTCGAGGAGGTTTACCCCGAACCGGATACCCGCGTATTCGATTTCGGCCAGCTCGACAAGGTGATGGAGGGCGCCTGCCGTCCCGGCCATTTCAACGGCGTGGGTCAGGTGGTCAGCCGCCTGCTCGAACTGGTGAAGCCGGATCGCGCCTATTTCGGCGAGAAGGATTTTCAGCAGATTGCCGTCATCAAGGAACTGGTGCGTCAGTTGGACATCCCGGTGCAGATCGTGGAGTGTCCGATCGTGCGCGAGAGCGACGGTCTGGCACTCAGTTCGCGCAACCTGCTGCTGACGGCCGAGCACCGCGCCGCCGCGCCGATGATCCATGCCGCCATGCAGGCCGAGGCCGAAACGGCCGACACCAAGGGCGTGGAGGAGACCGTGCGTGACGTGATTGCCCGCGTGGAGAAAAGCCCGCTGCTGAAAGTCATCTACTTCCAGCTGGTGGACGAGGATACGTTGCAACCCGTGAAGGATTGGAAATCGGCCGCCCATGTACGCGGATGCATCGCCGTACAGGCCGGAGAGATCCGTCTGATCGACAACCTGCGCTTCCTATGATGACGATCGAAGTACTCAAGTCGAAAATCCACCGCGTGACGGTGACCGAGGCCAACCTGAACTATGTCGGCAGCGTCACGATCGACGAGGATCTGCTCGATGCGGCCAACATCATCGAGGGCGAAAAGGTGCAGATCGTGAACATCAACAACGGCGAGCGGATCGAGACCTACGCCATCAAGGGCGAGCGCGGCCGCGGCCAGATCTGCCTGAACGGCGCCGCAGCCCGCAAGGCTGCCGTGGGCGACGTGGTCATCATCATCTCGTATGCCGCCATGGAATTCGAGGAGGCCAAGTGCTTCCGCCCGTGGGTCATCTTTCCCGATACGGCGACGAACCGGCTCGTGAAGTAGCGGCCGCTCCGATCGCGATACGATGCAGGCGTCCGGAACCCCGACGGGTTCCGGACGCCTTTTTGCATGAAAAGCGTGAACGCTTTGTTTTTACGGGGTTTTTGAACTATCTTTGAAAAAATAATATTCGTTCGGACAGAATAGTCGTAACATGCGTTTCTTGAGCGCCATAGCTGCAGGGTTGTTCGCATTTGTGCTGCGGATCCGCCATCTGCTCTACGATTCGGGAATCATCAGCCATTACACGGCCGACATTCCCGTCGTGTGCGTGGGCAACATTACGGTCGGCGGAACGGGCAAGACACCCTTTACGGAGTTCCTGATCGACCGGCTCGGCCGGCGGTTCACGATCGCCGTGCTGTCGCGCGGTTACGGCCGCCGCACGAAGGGGTATCTGGAGGTGCAGACCAACTCCTCCTTCCTGAATGTGGGCGACGAACCCAAGCAGATCAAACGCAAGTACCCCGATACGGTCGTTGTCGTGTGCGAAAAACGGGCCGAGGGCATCCGCCGCATCCGCGAGGAGCATCCCGAGGTGGATCTCATCCTCCTCGACGACGGATTCCAGCACCGCCGCGTCGAACCCAAGGTGGATATCGTGCTGATGGACTATACGCGGCCGATCTGGGAGGACCGCATGCTGCCGTTGGGCAATTTGCGCGACCTGCCGTCGCAGATGGCGCGGGCAAATATTGTGGTGGTCACCAAGACACCGACGAACATTACCCCCATCGACCGCCGCATTGCGGTCAAGTCGCTGAACCTCTTTCCCTATCAGTCCGTTTTCTTTACGACCATGCGGCAGGGCGAGCTGCAGCCGCTTTTCCCCGATGCCGAAGGACGGATCGAGCCGAAGCAGCGGATCGCCGTGATGGCCGGCATCGGCAATCCGAAGGCGATGCTCGGATCGCTCGGCGTGCGTTACCGTGTCGAGAAGGAGTGGCTGTTCCGCGACCATCATGTTTATCGTGTGCGTGAACTGCAGCGGATCGCCGAGGAGCTGGCGGCGCTGCCCCCCGACATGGTGGTGGTAACGACCGAGAAGGATGCCGTGAAGCTGACCAACAGCCGCAAGGTACCGCAGGAACTGCAGCGTCGTCTGTACAAGATTCCCGTGCGGCTGTCGTTCTATGAGGGCGACGAGGAGCAGTTTCTCTCCGTCCTGTGCCAGCAGATCCGTGCGCGCGACTGACCGTGGCGCCGTGTTGCGGAGGAGGCGGAAGGCTGCTGCCGGCCGCAGGACATCTTCGAATGACTTTTTGCGAGAATGAAGGATATACGGCGCGTGCCGCTGCGGCACGCGCCGGACGATGGAATGGAACCTATGTTGGAACAGATCAAACGCACGGCGGCGTTCATTGAGGAGCGTATCGCCGGCTTCCACCCCGAGGAGGGAATCATTCTCGGCACAGGCCTCAGCGGCCTGGTCGAGCATATCGATATAAAACATGCCGTGGAGTATGCCGACATTCCCGATTTCCCCGTTTCGACGGTGGAGGGACACCGCGGCCGGCTGATTTTCGGCCTGCTGGGCGGCCGTCGCATCGTGGCCATGCAGGGGCGTTTCCACTATTACGAGGGATATACCCCCCAGCAGGTGGTCTTTCCCGTGCGGGTCATGAAGATGCTGGGCATCGGACGGCTTTTCGTGTCGAATGCCAGCGGCGGCACCAACCCGACATTCCGGGTGGGCGATCTGATGGTTATTACGGATCACATCAACCAGATTCCCAATCCCCTGATCGGACCCAACCTCGACGAACTGGGGACGCGCTTTCCCGACATGAAGCATGCCTACGATCCGGAGCTGATCGCGCTGGCTACGGAGGTGGCTGCGCAGGAAGGGATCAAGTTGCAGTACGGTTGTTACGTGGGGCTGACCGGCCCGACGTACGAGACGCCCCACGAGTACGCCTATGTGCGGATCATCGGGGGCGATGCCGTGGGCATGTCCACCACGCCGGAGATTATCGCGGCGCGTCACATGGGGCTGCCCTGTTTCGGCGTATCGATCATCACCGACCTGGCTTCGGACGAGACGGTGTCGCACGAGATCGTGCAGCAGCAGGGGCGCCGGGCGGAGGCCGAGATGTCGCGCCTCTTCATCGGCATGCTGGAGCGGTTGGGGTGACAGCCGGCGGAGGAACGGAAAAACAACGGAAACTGCCGTCGCGGCGGGCGGTCAGGCCGGCTGCGGACGGAAACATAAAGGAGAAACTATGATAAACAAAGTTATTCTGATCGGCAACGTGGGGATGGACCCTGAGATCAGGACGCTGGAGAGCGGTGTGAAGATGGCGCGTCTGCGGATCGCCACGACCGAGCGGATCTATAATCGCGAGGCGCAGGAAGCGCGCGACCATACCGAATGGCATACGGTGGTGCTGTGGCGCAACCTGGCCGATGTGGCCGACCGCTTCGTGCGCAAGGGTTCCCAGGTCTATATCGAGGGACGTCTGCGCAGCCGCGAGTGGACCGACCAGCAGGGTGCCAAACGCACCACGGTGGAGATTCTGGCCGACGACATGAAGATGTTGGGACGCCGTTCCGACAACGGTGGCCAGCAGGGCAGCCAGCATTACGGCGGCGGATCGGCTCCGCAGGGCGGCTACGGCGGAAACTCCTCTTACGGCGGCCAGCAGCAGGGCTACGGCCAGCAGGGCGGTTCGTCCTATGGGGGCGGTTACGGCGCGGCCTCGCAGCCGGCTCCGGCACCTGCCGCGCCGGAGGTCAATGTTAATGACGACCCCGACGATCTGCCCTTCTGATCCGGCAGGGCGCGAAAAGGAAAACGGCTGTCTGCACTGCGGTGCGGACAGCCGTTTGCGTATGTTCCGACCGGAGGGTCAGATCAGTTCGTCGGTCAGACGGCGGAAGGTCTCGGCGGCCGGAGCCTTCTCGTAGAGGATGCGGTACACGGCGTCGGCAATGGGCATCCGGATGTCGAACCGTTTATTGATCTGGTTGATGCAGTCGGCCGAGTAGTAGCCTTCGGCCACCATGGTCATTTCGATCATGGTGCTTTTCACCGAGTAACCCTTGCCGATCATCGTGCCGAAGGTGCGGTTGCGGCTGAACTTCGAATAACAGGTTACAAGCAGGTCGCCCAGATAGACCGAGGCGTTGAAGTCGCGCGCGGCAGGGTAGGTGCGCTCCATGAAACGGGTCATTTCCATGGCGCTGTTGGCAATCAGTACGGCGATGAAGTTGTCGCCGTATCCCAGGCCGTTGCAGATGCCGACCGCCAGCGCGTAGATGTTTTTCAGTACGGCGCCGTACTCCACGCCGTAGATGTCGGTCGAATAGACGGGGTGGATGTAGCGCGAACGGAACTTCTCGCCGAGGATCCTGGCGTTTTCGATATCCTTGCAGACCATGGTCAGGAAGGTGAGCCGTTCCATGGCCACCTCCTCGGCGTGGCTGGGACCCGATACGATGCCGATGCGGTCGAACGGCACGCCGTAGTCCTGGTTGAGGAACTCGGCGATGGTGATGTATTCGCCCGCGATGATGCCCTTGATGGCCGACACGATGAATTTGTTCTCCAGCGAGACGGTCAGCGGTTCGAGGGTCGCCTTGATGTAGGCCGAGGGGACGGCCAGCACGACGATGTCGGCACCGGCAATGACTTCGTTCACATCGCCCGATACGGCCAGCCGGCTGGCGTCCAGGTGGACGTCCTGCAGGTAGCGGGCATTGGTGCCGTTGGCGGCGATGCTGTCGCGTATCTCCTGCTCACGGATATACCAGCCTACCTGTTTCTCGTTATCCAGCAATATCTTGACGATCGCCGTAGCCCAGCTTCCGGCTCCGATGACCGCACAGCGTGCGGCAGGATTTATCTGATATTTCATGATCCTTGTTGCGGTGTTTCAAAAAGTAAAGGTACCATTTTTTTGGTACGGATGGATCGCCGCGGGCGATTTCCGTGCCGCCATCTTTCGGTGGAGGGTAAAACGAAAGGCCGTGGCGTCACGCGTACGGCCTTTCCAAATAATCTGATAACCTTAATTTATGAAAAGTGGATATTGTCTTTTGTCGTGTTTTGGCCGGAGCGGACACCGCGGTGCGTCGTCCGGGGCGCGGTGCGGAGACCGTCATCCGACTGATTTTTTATCAAAAGTAAAGATAAGTAAAATTATCCGGATAATTTGAAAGATTCGATACTTTTTTGTGTTTTTTGCAATTCATGCCGTCTGCGGCCGACAAAGGGGGGGGAGACAGGGGAAATCGGGTCCGGAAACAAAAAAACACCGACCGTTGCAGGAGCGATCGGTGTCTGTGATCCCGACGGGATTCGAACCCATATCGTAAGAACCGGAATCTTATATTCTATCCATTGAACTACGGGACCATGGGGTTCAACCACTGCAAAGGTGCGACTTTTTTCCGGTATTTTCAACAAATTCGGCAGAATCTGGTTATTTTTGACCGGATAACCGAGCGGAACTCCATCAAAAAGAGGAGGCATACGCGATCCAATAGATTGACATACAGACAGATAACGCAGACGAACGGAATATGGTGCTGGACGATTGGCAGCGGATCGAAAAAGTCGTGCGATGGGCAGGATTGTCCGTCAATGCCTTTGCTTTGCATATCGGACTCAATCGGGGCGAGAACCTCTATCAGATCAAACGCGGCAACAACGGCATCAGCAAGGAACTGGCCGAGATGATCGCGGCCAGGTATCCGGAGATCAGCCGGGCGTGGCTCGTGACGGGCGAAGGCGACATGTTCGCCGGCGGTGCGGCTGTCCGGAGCCTGATCCCCGTGTACGATGCGGATGCCGTTTCGCTGGTGCAGATGGAGCGGAGGCCGCAGGCTGCCGGCACGATGACGCTGCCGCGTGCGGGCAAGGTCAGTTTCGCCGCGCCGCTTTTCAGCCGCACGATGGAGCCGGAGTTACCCAACGGAGCGCTGCTGCTGTTGGATGAAACGGCGGTAGCCGATCTGCTGCCCGGTTATGCCTACCTGGTGGTGACCGACCGGATGGCAGTGGTACGGCGCGTGCTGCG
This sequence comes from uncultured Rikenellaceae bacterium, assembly GCA_949287525.1. GTDB lineage: Bacteria > Bacteroidota > Bacteroidia > Bacteroidales > Rikenellaceae > Tidjanibacter. The sequence continues at coordinate 60,099 of CASEGL010000004.1, read as the reverse complement.
CGAGGAGTCCGATCCGGAGATGCTCCGGCTGGTGGCGGCCAACCCATCCTATGGCGAGGTGCGGATCGGCGAGTACGAGGTGCGGTCGCTGTATCGGGTCAAGGGCTACTTGTGGTATGAGCTGTGACGCAGTCCCAAGTGAAAGATCAATCTAAAAATCGGAAAAATATGTTTTCGGGAATCGTGGAGCGGATGGCTACGGTGGTGGCGATCCGGGAGGACAGACAGAACAAAACCTTTACGCTGCGCAGCGAGATTGCCGGCGAACTGAAGATCGACCAGAGCATTTCGCACAACGGCGTGTGTCTGACCGTCGAGTCGATCGAGGGGGATACCTATACGGTGACGGCGATCTATGAGACGCTCATCAAGTCGAATCTCGGCCTGCTGCGGGTAGGTGACCGCGTGAATATCGAGCGCAGCATGCGTCCCGACGCGCTGCTCGACGGCCACATCGTGCAGGGCCACGTCGATCAGACGGCCGTGTGCCGTGCGGTGGAGAACGCCGACGGCAGCTATTACTATACGTTCGAGTACGAGCCGAAGGGCGACAACGTGACCGTGGAGAAGGGTTCCGTGGCCGTGAACGGCGTCAGCCTGACGGTGGTCAACTCCCGCGAGGGGTCGTTCCAGGTGGCGATCATCCCCTACACCCACGAGCATACCAACTTCAGGGACATCACCGTCGGCACGGTGGTGAACATCGAGTTCGACATCATCGGCAAGTACATTGCCCGGCTGATGAAAAACTATCTGCCCCGATAGCGGACTCCGCACGGGAACCGGTCGGTGCTATGGCGGAGCGGACGGAGCAGATGGAGGAGGGCGGCGCCCGGTCGGCGCTGTCGGTCAGGGAGCAGGTGGCGCTGCTGCCCACTACCCCCGGCGTGTACCAGTTTTTCAACCGCGACGGCGAGGTGATCTATGTGGGCAAGGCGAAGAACCTGAAGCGCCGCGTCTCGTCGTACTTCATCGAGTCGCGCGACCACTCCTCCAAGATCCGGATGATGGTGCGCCAGATCGTTGCCCTGAAGCACATCGACGTGCCGACCGAGCAGGATGCCCTGCTGCTGGAAAACTCGCTCATCAAGATCCTCCAGCCCCGTTACAACACGCTGCTTAAGGACGACAAGACCTATCCGTGGATCGTCGTCCGCAACGAACCCTTTCCGCGCGTTAGCTCCACGCGGCGGATGGTGCGCGACGGGTCGCACTATTTCGGCCCCTACTCGTCGGTGATGGTGCAGAAGAACATGCTGGAGCTGATCCACGGCATCTATCAGGTGCGCACCTGTTCGCTCAACCTGTCGCCGGAGGCGATCGCCCGCGGCAGGTACGGTGTCTGCCTCCAGTATCATATCGGCAACTGCAAGGGCCCCTGCGTGGGGCGGCAGAGCGAGGAGGAGTATGCGGCCGTCATCGAGCGGGTCAAGAAGACGCTGCGGGGCGACCTGCGCGCCACGCGTGACTATCTCCACCAGCAGATGATGGCGGCAGCGGCTGAGATGCGGTTCGAGGCGGCCGCCCAGTACAAGAACCGGCTCGCCCTGCTGGACAATTACGAGAGCCGTTCGGTGATTGTGAGCAATACGCTCCGCCGGCTCGACGTCTTCTCGCTGCTGATGGACGAGGCGGGCGGTGCGGCCTACTGCAACTATGTGAAGGTTTCGGACGGCACGGTGGTGAACAGCTTCACCGTGCAGCTCACCGTGGGCGCCGAGGCGGACGAGAAGGAGGTGCTGTCGCGGGCGATCCTGGAGATCAGCGACCGCCTGTCGGGAACGCTGGCGCGCGAGGTGGTCGTGCCCTTCCTGCCGGAGGAGGGACTCTTCGGCGAGGAGGTGAAGTTTACGGTTCCCTTGCGGGGCGACCGGCTCAAACTGCTGGAATTTTCGCAGCGGAGCGCCAAACTCTACCGCCTCGAGAAACTCAAGAACATGGAGATCAAGAATCCCGAGAAGCACACCGACCGGCTGATGGAGGCCATGCGGCGGGCGCTGTTCATGGACGTGCAGCCGCGCCACATCGAGTGCTTCGACAACTCCAACCTGCAGGGAACCTATCCGGTGGCTTCGTGCGTCGTCTTCCGCGACGGCAAGCCCTCGCGCCGTGAATACCGCCACTTCAACGTCAAGACGGTGATCGGGCCGGACGACTTCGCCTCCATGCGCGAGATCGTGCGCCGCCGCTACAGCCGCCTGCTGGAGGAGGGGGCCGAGCTGCCCGACCTGATCGTGGTGGACGGCGGCAAGGGCCAGTTGAGCGCCGCCTACGGCGTGTTGTGCGAGTTGGGGCTGCAGCACAGGATCACGATCGTCGGACTGGCCAAGCGCATCGAGGAGATCTTCTTCCCGAACGATCCGGAACCTTACTATCTCGACAAGACGGGCGAGCCGCTCAAGGTCATCATGCACCTGCGCGACGAGGCGCACCGCTTCGGCATCACCTTCCACCGCAACAAGCGGTCGGCCGGTTTCATCCGCTCGCAGCTCGACGAGATCGAGGGGGTCGGCACCAAGAGTGCCGATGCGCTGATGAAGCGTTTCCGGAGCGTGGCCCGCATTCGGGAGGCCTCCGAAGCGGAGCTGGCCGAGACGGTGGGCGCTGCCCGTGCGCACCGGATCTGGCTCCATTTCCACGACGGGGAGGCGCTTCCGCCGGAGGACGGGGAGCCGAAAGAGTAGCATGTTAATCAAACGATTGGATGTATGAGCGGCAGGCGACTTGTATGGAGAGTGGCGCTGGCGGCGGCCTTGTGGCTGTTGCCGCAGGCGGCCGATGCCCAGACGGCCGATTCGCTGTTGGCGCAGGCTCGCGAACGCGATCAGTCCGTCCGGCTGCGCATGGTGGAACTGATGCGCGTGGCCAACACCGAAGGGTATTCGGATGCGGTGGTCGATTCGCTGGTTGCCCTTTCTGCCGAGATGGAGCGGGTCGATGCCGAGAACATTGTGTTGGTGACCCGACTGTTCCGCGAAGGCTGTGAACGGCAGTTCGGCGAGGAGGAGTGGGGAGCCGTTTGGCTCATCGTGGATCATGCCCCGCTGGAGGCGCAACGGCGTTTCTTGCCCTTCATGAAACGGGCAGCCCGACAGGGGGCGCTGTCGCCCGATCGGGTGGCGACGCTGTGCGACCGGATCGCCCTGAACTCGGGGCGCGCGCAGCGCTACGGTACGCAATCCTATGAGGTGACGCAGGAGGGGCGGCCGGTTATCTATGTGTGGCCGGTGCGGAATGTGCGGCGGCTGGAGGTGCGGCGTCGTGCGGTCGGCCTCTCCGACATGGCTGCCTATGTGGAGTTGCTGGGCGAGACCAGCGGCGCGGAGGTCGTTTGGGATCCCCGTCTGACGGTGTGGGGGTTGCGGCAGATCGAGGAGGCCGCCACGCCGATTATCTATTGATACCTGCCACGCGATGCCCGGTCGGCGATCGGGGCAGCGGGGCGATTGCTGCCGCCGGTTGAGGTTCGCCGCAGACAATAGCGGCGCGCCGGACGATGCGGTCTGTCGGTCGATACGGTTTGTTATACACGGACAGCCCCTCGATACAAGATTGAGAAAACCATCAAAAAACACAACATAGCGTATGCCTACCATCAGACTGCATGCGGTGGCGAAGGAGAAGATTCTGGCCGTTGCCCCCGCATTGTGCCGCGACCTTGCCGGCGCTTTCGAGACCGATTCGGACAACATCGCCCTGGAGATCATTTCGTCGGATTTCATCCGCGAGGGGCGGCTCGATGCCGATCCCTATCCGATGGCCGAGATCATCGCGTTTGAACGCAGCCGCGAGGTGGAGACAGCTGCGGCGCGGGTGCTGACCGACGGCCTGCGTGAGGCTGGCTATTCCTATTGCGAGGTCTATTACCTCTATCCGCAGCCCCGCAGCTACTTCTGCGACGGCGAAAGCTGCGAGTAGGGATCGGGGGTCGGGAACCCGTGCGGAAGAAGGGCGCAGGCGGCCTCCCGCTGCGTTTCCTGTGGTTTCCTGCCTATATTTGGATATACGGGAGGCGGTTCGGTAGAGCCAGATATTGAAAACACTTGACTCTGCTCTCACCTTTCGCTATATTTGGATCATATAGGATGCGCCTCGGCAGTAACAACTCCGTAAACCGTGTTTCCGATTTGTCACTGCTCTCGGCTTTCACTATATTTGTATGGCTTCGGCCGCGGCGGGCGCAGCCTCGCGGGCGGCCGGGTGCATCAATCTGACCCGAATCATGAGCAGCCGGAAAAAATCCTATAAGATACAGGTAGCGCTGAGCCTGTCGAATGTCAATGCCGACTTTCTGCAGCTCATCCTCTGTATGATGGTCAGCCACTATCTTATAGGCAACCCGCTTTATGGCGGCGCGCTGTTTCTGTTTGCGAATATCTGGATACTCTATTTTGAAAGCGGATTGCGTTTCCTGCGCCGCAGCAGACGTTCCGAACGGGTCGAATGGCCGATCTGGACACTGCTCTCGCTGTCGGTTTTCGCCGGTCTGGCTCTGGTATTTCTCTATCCGAGCCGTATGCAGGTTGCCCGGACAAATGTCGTTTCGTTTTTCGTGCTGCTGATTGCCGCCCGCAGTCTGCTGACCTGGGTGGTGAACCGTTCGCTCGACCGTCCGGGTATGGCTCAGCGTATCTACAAGGGATTGTACCAGTTGCTGTTCTTCATCCCCTGCGCCGCTTTCGCCTGGCTGGTGACGGACGGCATCGTGTGCTGGATGATTGTCTGCGGTACCGCCGTGACCGGCTTTCTGCTCTCCTTTCAGGGCAGCACGATGGTGTCGCTGGGCAAATACCTCTCCCACTCCCGCCAGGATCAGCTGCGGGACATCTTTTCCTACCGCGTCTTTTCCAACATGTCGCTCTATGCGCAGGTGGCGCTCAGCCTCGGCGTGCTGATGTATATCTGTTATGTCTGCTTCGCGACACCCTTCTTTTCGGCTCGGCTCTATCTGCGGACGGCCGTGTGGATCGTGGCCGTGCTGCTCTGCTCGGAGCTGTTCCGCCGACTCGTCGCGGGACGGAACTGGGTGCTGAGCCTCAATCTGTTTATGGTCGGCGCGGCCTGCTGGATTGTCGGCTCGTTGGGGATGTTCGACGTGCGCAGCGTGTGGAATTCGACCCTGTGGGTGGCACTGCTGGGATTCGGACTGGCCTGCATAACGGCCGTTCTGGACCGTTACAACGGCGATTTCAAGCTGGTGGCGCGCATTGCCGGCCGCAAGGTGAGCGATAGGGAGATGTACTTCCGTTCGATGATTACCCAGGTGATCGCCGTCATCATCTCCAATGCCGTCATGCTGTGCGTGGTGACCGTGTGGGTGTTCGTCATTCCCGCCGCCCACGAACCCCGCCTGCCGTTCGTCTTCCGGACGTTCATGCTGGAGCTGCCCGTAGTGTTCATGCTCGTCAGCATGATGTTCGCGCTGCGTCAGCCGCTCGACGAACGGCGCCGGCAGAAGCTGTTCAACTTCCTGCGCTGGAGCAACCGCAACAAATCGGCCGAACAGAGCCTGCATGACAACCTGGTGGGGCGGCACAGGGTGCGTTTCGGCGTGAAGATCCTGGCCTTTTTTGTGCGTCCGTTCCTCCATCTGCGCGTGGAGGGGTGCGAGAACATGGACATGGCGCATTTCCCTTCGGTGTTTGTCTGCAACCACGGCATCATCTACGGCCCCGTGGCGGCGGTGATCTACCTGCCTACCTACTTCCGGCCGTGGATCGACCGCAAGATGGTGGATCGCGATATAGCGGCGCAGGAGATGTACGGCCGTTTCATCTACCGGATTCCGCTGCTCTCCGAACGGGCCAAGCGGAGCGTGGCGCGGGGACTGGCCCGACCGGTGACCTGGGCGCTCAATTCGTTCGATCCGATTCCGGTGGAGAAGAATAATCTGCGCAACGTGATGTCCACGTTCGACGATACGGTGCGGGTGCTGGGCGAGGGGGACAACGTGCTGATCTTCCCGGAGCGCCCCCGTCGGGTGCGTAGGGGGGACAAGATGACCGTCGAACACCTGACCGATTCGGTGGGGACGCTCTTCACGGGCTTTGCCAGCATCGGGCGGCTCTACTACGACAAGACGGGGCAGTGCCTGCGTTTCTATCCGATCTATGCCAGCCGCAGGAACCATACGTTCCGCATCGGCGAGCCGGTCGTGTTCGATCCGGAGAACGATGCGCATGAGGAGAAGCGCCGGATCGCATCCCTGCTGTACGAACGGATGGCCGCCCTGTGCGAAGGAGGCGATGCGGATGGCCGCAAAAGCGCCTCGGCAGGGAGAGGGGGCGGGAAAACATCCGGAGAATAATGTAAAAAAGAGAAAGCGATGAAAAAGATTTGTCTGTTTTTGAGTCTGCTGCTGTTTGGCGCAACGGTCGGGCGGAGCCAGTCGCCTGCCATGGATCTGTTTATCGAACAGCTGGAAAGGCTGGACGGCGAACTGACGGCCGCCATGGCCGCAGGAGACCGCCCTGCGATGGAAACGGTCTATCTGGAGGTAGCGGAACTTTACGAGCTGCAGAGCGGCGAGGTGCGCGAAGCGGCCGCTCCGATTATGGGCGGCGTGTGGTACAACATCGCCTGCATGCGGTCGCTGCGGGGCGACATCAAGGGGGCGGCCGACGCCCTGTCCAAAGCACTCGATTTCGGTTGGAACGACTATGTCTATACGATGAATGATCCCGACCTGGCCAGGCTGCGGGCCGATTCCTGTTTCGGCGCTTTGGCCGATCGGATGAAATGAACGGAATGCAGGCGGTTTGTCGGACGGAAAATGCGGCCGACCGAAGGATTTCTCGATAATTATTCCTATTTTTGCACGCAACAAAATCCCGATACCATGTCATTCATTGATGAGAGAGTACTTACGGAAGGGCTGACGTTCGACGATGTCCTTCTGGTGCCTGCCTATTCGGAGGTGTTGCCGCGCGAAGTGGACATTACCACCCGTTTTTCGCGCAATATCAAGCTGAACATCCCGATCGTATCCGCTGCCATGGATACCGTAACCGAAGCCCCGCTTGCCATCGCGCTCGCACGGGAAGGCGGTATCGGCGTGATCCACAAGAACATGACTATCGAGCAGCAGGCCGCTCAGGTTCGTCGTGTCAAACGCGCCGAGAACGGCATGATCTACGATCCGGTCACCATTTTCAAGGATAATACCGTAGGCGATGCCCTGCGTCTGATGAAAGAGTACCGTATCGGCGGTATTCCGGTCATTGCGGCCGACAAGACGCTGATCGGCATCGTGACCAACCGCGACCTCCGTTTCCAGAACGATCTGAAACGGCCGATCGAAGAGGTGATGACCAAAGAGGGGCTGATTACCACCCACAGCTCCAATCTGAAGAATGCTGCAGACATCCTGCGCTGCCATAAGATCGAGAAGCTGCCGGTAGTGGACGAGCAGGGCCATCTGGTCGGCCTGATTACCTACCGCGACATCACCAAGATGAAGGATCACCCCAATGCCTGCAAGGACGCCAAGGGGCGTCTGTGCGTGGCTGCCGGTGTGGGCGTTACGGCCGACGTACTCGACCGCGTGGGCGCCCTCTATGCCGAGGAGGTAGATGCCGTGGTACTCGATACGGCGCACGGACACCATATCAACGTGGCCAATACGCTGCGTAAGATCAAGGCGACCTATCCCCATCTGGATGTGGTGGCCGGCAACATCGCCACGGGCGCTGCCGCACGGGCATTGGCCGATGCCGGCGCCGATGGCGTGAAGGTGGGTATCGGTCCGGGTTCGATCTGCACCACGCGCGTGATCGCCGGTGTGGGCGTACCCCAGCTGACGGCCATCTACGGCGTTGCCAAAGAGCTGGAGCGTGACGATATTCCGGTGATTGCCGACGGCGGTCTGCGCTATTCGGGCGACATCGTCAAGGCACTGGCCGCAGGCGGTTCGTGCGTCATGGTCGGCTCGCTGCTGGCCGGCGTGGAGGAGTCGCCCGGTGAGACGATCATCTACAACGGCCGTAAGTTCAAGTCCTACCGCGGCATGGGTTCCGTGGAGGCGATGAACAAAGGCTCCAAGGACCGCTACTTCCAGGGCGACGAGGTGGATACGAGCAAATTCGTGCCGGAGGGCATCGAGGCGCGCGTTCCGTTCAAAGGTTACCTGAGCGAGACGATCTATCAGTTGATCGGCGGTCTGAAGTCGGGTATGGGCTATTGCGGCGCACCGAACATCGCAGCACTCAAGAAGGCCAAGTTCGTGAAGATTACCTCGGCCGGTGTGATCGAGAACCACCCACACGATGTGACCATCACGCGTGAGGCGCCCAACTACTCCCGTGGCAATTAACGGACAGAAGACAAACGACCGGTGTGTCCGCTGACGGATGCACCGGCCATTTCGGATAACGGAGAGGATCTGCGGTTGGGTCGATTGACCAGATGCGGATCCTCTCGCGATTCCTACGGAGCGGAAGGGCGTGCGGCAAACGGCGCGCTTGCGGAAGATCCGGAGCAATTCAAACACAACTACACATAGATGCAGGAAAAGATTTTGATACTCGATTTCGGTTCCCAGTACACCCAGCTCATCGCACGGCGCGTGCGCGAGTTGAACGTGTATTGCGAGATCCACCCCTTCAACAAGATCCCGCAACTCGACGGATCGGTGAAGGGTGTGATTCTCTCGGGAAGCCCCTATTCGGTGCGCGACGAACATGCGCCGCAACCCGACCTGACGGGCATCAAGGGCGTATTGCCGCTGCTGGGCGTCTGCTACGGCGCGCAGTGGCTGGCACAGCACTACGGCGGACAGGTCGAACCGGCCGCCTCGCGCGAATACGGCCGTGCCATGCTGCAGGTGGGCGACCGTGAGGATGCGCTGCTGAAAGGTCTGCCCGAACGGACGCAGGTCTGGATGTCGCACGGCGACACGATCACCTCGCTGCCCGCCAACTACCGCGTGACGGCCAGCACGGACGATGTCCGCAATGCGGCCTACCGCATCGAGGGCGAACAGACGTGGGCAATCCAGTTCCATCCGGAGGTGTACCACTCGACCGACGGTCTGCAGCTGCTCAAGAACTTCGTGGTGGGCATCTGCGGATGCAGCCAGAACTGGAGTTCCGACTCGTTTGTCGAGGCTTCGGTGCGTGAACTGAAAGAGAAACTCGGCGACGACCGCGTGGTGCTGGGGCTGTCGGGCGGTGTGGATTCGTCCGTAGCCGCCGTGCTGCTCCATCGCGCCATCGGCAAGAACCTCTATTGCATTTTCGTCGATACGGGTCTGCTGCGCAAGAACGAGTTCGCGGATGTGCTGGAATCCTACCGTCACATGGGACTGAACGTCAAGGGCGTACATGCCGGCGACCGTTTCCTGTCCGATCTGAAGGGGGTGACCGATCCCGAAAAGAAGCGCAAGATCATCGGCCGCGACTTCGTTGAGGTGTTCAACGCCGAGGCCAAGGCCATCGAGAACGTGAAGTGGCTGGCACAGGGTACGATCTATCCCGACGTGATCGAGTCGGTGTCGGTGAACGGCCCCTCGGCCACGATCAAGTCGCACCACAACGTGGGCGGCCTGCCCGAAGAGATGCACCTCAAGATCGTGGAGCCGCTTCGGCTGCTCTTCAAGGACGAGGTGCGCCGCGTGGGACGCACGCTCGGCATCGATCCGATGATTCTGGAGCGTCATCCCTTCCCGGGTCCGGGTCTGGGTATCCGCATCCTCGGCGAGGTGACGCCCGAGCGCGTGGCCGTGCTGCAGGAGGCAGACAAGATCTATATGGACGCCCTCAAGGAGTGGGGCCTCTACGACAAGGTATGGCAGGCGGGTACGATCCTGCTGCCGGTCAAGAGCGTCGGCGTGATGGGCGACGAGCGCACCTACGAGAGTACGGTGGCGCTGCGTGCCGTGACCTCGACGGACGGCATGACGGCCGACTGGGTACATCTGCCCTACGACTTCCTCGCACGGGTGTCGAACGACATCATCAACAAGGTGCGCGGCATCAACCGCGTCGTGTACGACATCTCCTCCAAACCGCCGGCCACGATCGAGTGGGAATAGGCACAGGAGTGACCTGTCCGATTACGGTTCAGCCGCCGCCCGCTGTCGCATGACAGGGCGGCGGCTTTTTTTGTGCGGTTCCGGCGCTGCGAAAAACGGCCGGTGGCGGCGGGTATGTTGCGTATCTCGCAGGGATACGGTATCTTTGTTAGCCTGCGCGCGCGGCAAGCGGCGGCAGGTGCGGAGAGAGAACCATGAAAAGCATCGGAACATACGGGCGGCGCGTGGCGGCCCTGCTGATCGGCGTCGCCGCTTTGGCGGCAGCCGGCTGCATGAAGTACGGCCCGATCCCGCAGGAGCAGTTCTCCTATCCGCTGGGCGACGATCCGGAGGGGGTGTTCATCATCTGCGAAGGCAACTTCATGTACGGCAATGCCACGATGTCGTTCTACCTGCCCTCGACCGGCGAACTGCAGAACGAGGTGTTCGCCCGCGCCAACGGCATGAAGCTGGGCGACGTGGCCCAGTCGATGACGCTGCACGAAGGCCTGGGTTATGTCGTGGTCAACAATTCGGGCGTCATTTTCGGCATCGATCCCGAAACGTTCGTTGTCCGCAAGGTCATTCAGGGGATCGGTTCCCCGCGTTATATCCAGTTCGTGGACGGTAAGGCCTATGTGACCTCGCTCTATGAACCCCGCATCGCCGTGCTCGATCCCGTCACGACGCAGCCGCTCCGCTACATCGATACGGGCGACCACACCTCGACCGAACAGATGGTGGTGGCGGAGGGGCGGCTGTTTGTCACCTGCTGGTCGTACGACGATACGGTGCTGGCGATCGATACGGACTCCGATACGATCGCGGAGGAGCTGGAGGTGCGCTCCCAGCCACGCCAGATGACCCTCGACGGCAACGGCAAACTGTGGGTGCTGACCGACGGCGGCGCGGAGAGCCAGACGCGGCAGGCTCCGGCGCTCTACCGGATCGACCCGGCCACGTTTACGGTCGAGCGGGAGTTCGTCTTCCGGATCGGCGACAACCCGAAGGGACTGTGCGTGGGGGCGGACGGGCAGACCGTCTATTTCCTGAACGACGACGTGTGGCGCATGGCAGCCGATGCCGATGCGCTGCCCGAACAACCCTATATCCGTGCGCACGAGACGATTTACTACGCCCTCGGAGTCGATCCCTGCAGCGGCGACCTCTATCTCGGCGATGCGATCGACTATCAGCAGCAGGGCATCGTGTACCGCTTTTCGGAGGCGGGCGTGCCGCTCGATACGCTGCGCGTGGGGATAACGCCTACGGCTTTTTGTTTCAGATAACATACGATGAAAGAGAAACTGATTCTTCTGGCAGCCTGTGCAACCCTGTTGGCTGCCTGCAACAAATCCCGGGTGGTGATGCCCGAAGCCTACGGCCCGCGTCCGCCGGTGGCGGAGAGTTCGCCGTACAGCAACCGCGTGATCGAATACCGTCCCGCTCCCGGGCAGTTCATCAACAACACGATGATGGGCTTTACCGGCGGGGAGACCACGGCCGAAGCGGCCCGCGCCTATGCCGACCGGATGCTCCATCCGGCCGATGGCTCGACGCCCCGCATGATCTCGCTCGGCGGTTTCGGCGGGTATGTGGTGGTCGGATTCGATCACAGCATCCAGGCGACGGGGGGCTACGAGGGGTATGACTTCTCGATCACCGGCAACCAGTTCTCCGGCAGTTCCGAACCCGGCGTGGTGTGGGTGATGCCCGACGAGAACGGCAACGGCCTGCCCGACGACGGGGCGTGGTACGAGTTGCAGGGATACCATGCGGCCGAGTCGCAGCGCGGCTATGCGGTGACCTACTATCGCGGAGGAGCCGCCGATCCGGTGCGCTGGACCGACAGCGAGGGCAACGAAGGGGTGATCGAGCGCATCTTGGCTCATGAGCAGGACTACTACCCGCTGTGGGAGGAGGACTCCTTTACGCTGACGGGTACTCTGCTGCCCGACTGCAGCGGCACGGGCGAGAACGGCCGCTTCACGACGGGCGACTACGGCTGGGGCTATGCCGACAACTGGGGCGAGGACATGCTGGAGAGTCCGAAAACGAAAAACTTCTTCCGCATTGCCGATGCGGTGGACGGTGCGGGCAATCCCGTGGAACTGAAATACATCGACTTCGTCAAGGTGCAGACCGGCGTCAATATTCAGGGCGGTTCGGGAGTCGGCGAACTTTCGACGGAGGTGTCGCGCTTCCGCGACGAGAATCTGGATTAGCGGCGTATGGGCGGTCGGCGGATCCTTTGCGTTCTGGGCGTCGTGCTGTGGGCATGGTCGGGAGCCGCGTCTGTCGCGGCTCAGGAGCCGGCATCCCGTGCGGCGTCCGGCGGGGAGGCGCCGTCTGACGAGCAAACAGGGACGATCGAGACCGTCACGGTGGTCGGCTCGCGTCCGCTGGCCGACATCGGCATCCAGAAGACGGTCTTCGAAGAGGAGCTACTGCACGAAGACGTGACGCTGTCGCTGGCCGACATGCTGGCGCACAACAGTCCCGTCTATATCAAGTCCTACGGGCGCGGCACGATGGCCACCGTCTCGCTGCGCGGCACGGGAGCCTCGCATACGCAGGTGATGTGGAACGGCATGAGCATGAACTCGCCGCTGTTCGGCATGATGGATCTCTCCTATATCCCCTCCTATTTTATCGACGGTGCGGCACTTTACCGCGGCGCCAGTTCGGTGGGCGTCACGGGAGGCGGCCTCGGCGGAGCGCTCGACCTCGACACGAAGGCGACGGCCGACAGGGGCTTCGGCATGAAGTACATCCAGGGCGTCGCCTCGTTCTGGACGTTCGACGAGTATCTGAGCCTCGCCTACGGAGGCGAACGGCTCAAGAGCGAAACGAGCGTGCTGCTCACCACTTCCGAAAACGATTTCCGGTACCGCAACTACGCCAAGAAGGATTTCGTCCTCGACGACGAGGGCAACGTGGTCGGGTGGAGCTATCCGACCGAGCGCAACCGGAACTGCCGCTACCGCGATTTCCATCTGCTGCAGGAGCTGTATTACGACGCCGGACAGGCGGGCGACTTCGCGCTGTCGGCGTGGTACATGGACTCCTCGCGCGGGCTGCCGCTGCTCAATACCGACTACACGGAGAGCAGCGAGGCGCGTTCGACCCAGACCGAGCGGACCTTCCGGGGCGTGCTGCGCTGGGAGCAGTACAGCGTGGTCGGCAAGCTGTCGGCGCGGGCGGGCTACCATTACAGCGACATCCGCTATCAGGAGCGCTCCGACCGCAGCTACGGCACCACGCAGGAGACGCAGATCCGTGAGGACTGGCGCAGCTACATCAATACCTTCTTCGGCAACGCGAAGTGGGAGAATGCCTTTTCGCCCAAATTCTACATGTCGGCCGACGTGACGCTCATGCAGCACTTCGTCTATACGGCCGATCAGCAGCCGGTGCGCAATACCGCCGAGCCGCAGGCCTACGACGATGCGCGCACCGAGATGTCGGCGCTGCTCTCCGTCCGCTACCGGCCGGTGCGGGCGGTGGGACTGTCGCTCAACCTGCGGCAGGAGGCCATCGGCGAGGAGGGGGCGCCGTTCATCCCGGCACTGCTGGCCGACTGGACCTCGCGCAATGGCCGGTGGATCGTAAAGGCATCCGTTTCCCGCAACTACCGCTACCCGACGCTGAACGACAAGCAGTTTGCCGAAGGCGACCTGCTGCCCGAGGACGGCTTTATGTACGATTTCGGTGCGGAACTGCACGGCGAAACGGGCGATTTCACCTATACGGGGTCGCTGACCGGCTATGACAGCTACGTGCGCAACTGGATCTTCTGGTATCCCGACAAGGGGGCCACGCAATGGCTGCCCACCAACATCCGCATGGTGCATGCCTTCGGTGCGGAGGCGTCGTTCGGACTGGGGTACGGCTGGGGCGACGACTGGCGGCTCGCGGCCGACGGCGTATTCGCCTGGATGCGGTCGCTCAACATGCGCGATCCGATCAGCGAGGGGGACAATGCCGTCGGCAAACAGCTGCCCTACATTCCGGTCTGGTCCGGCGCGATGACTTTCGGGCTGACGTGGCGCACCTGGTCGGTCTCCTACAAATGGACGTATTACAGCGAACGCTATACGACGACCGACAACTCCGCCCTCATCTCGGGACGGATCGTGCCGTACATCATGAACGATGTGTCGTTCGGCAAACGCTTTGCGACCCGTTGGGCCGATTTCAATCTCAGTTTCCGGATCGACAACCTCTTCAACGAAGCCTACGAGACCGAACTGTCGCGCCCGATGCCGGGACGCAACTACGGCTTTTCGATCGAAATCCGACCGCGTTTCGGACGGCAGGCGGCGGCCGGCATACGCGAAAAATGACAGCGTTTCGCTCTATTTAAAGAATATAGGCTGCGCCTCGGCAGAACAACTCCGTAAACCGTGTTTCCGATTTGTCACTGCACTCGGCTTTCGCTATATTTGTAATATTGGGGAGGCGGGGCGGCAGCACCCTGAATCGGCATGCTGCTTTCCGCGGGCGGCGGGACAGGCGTCCTGTGCAGGGGAGACGGAAATAAAGAATGCCACAATCTCACGACTATGGCATCCCCCCAACTTAAAATACTGATTATGAAAGAATCACTGAAACTGCCATTGCGAGAATGGCGTTTCGGTATTGTGTGCGAAACAAAAGTAATAAAAGTTTTTGAATTCATACCATAATCGGTTGCATTTTCGCCTGAAAATGCGAAATTTGACGACTTGAAAAGACTGTAAAAAGACACAAAACAATGGACGACCAGCTGCTATTCGACCCCGACGGCGTGGGGATTGACAACGGTAATTATTTCGGCTTCCCGTTCGGGGAGGACAACGCTCGGCTCGTGCTGTTGTCCGTGCCGTGGGATGTGACCGCCTCCTATGGCGGCGGCGCGGCTTTCGGGCCGGATGCCATCATCGAGGCCTCCACGCAGCTCGACTTCTTCGATCCGTTCTCGCCCGATGCCTGGCGCAAGGGCATCGCCACGGCGGCGATCGACTACTCCGTGCAGGATCGCAGCTCCCGCTTGCGTTCCGATGCCCGCAAGGTGATGGAGCGGCTGGAGGAGGGCGGTTCGGTGCAGGACGACTACCTCATGTCCCGCCGGCTGGAACGGGTCAATGCCGCATCCGAGGAGCTGAACCGCGAGGTGTACGACGCGTGTGTCCGGCGGCTCGATGCAGGCCGGCTCGTAGGACTGGTCGGAGGCGACCACAGTACGCCGCTGGGATTGATCCGCGCCGTGTCCGAGCGGCATCCGGAGGTGGGGATCCTCCATCTAGATGCCCATTGCGATCTGCGCAAAGCTTACGAAGGGTTTACCTATTCGCATGCGTCGATCATGTATAATGTCCTGCAGGAGGCGCCCGAGGTGGCACGCATCGTACAGGTCGGGCAGCGCGACTATTCGGCCGAAGAGCGGGCGCTGGCACTCTCCTCGCCGCGCGTAGAGCTGTTCGACGACTATGCGCTGTGCGGTCGCCGGTTTGCCGGCGAAAACTGGAACGCCATTTGCGACACGATCGTCGGGCGGTTGCCGGAGGAGGTGTACGTCAGCTTCGACATCGATGCGCTTTCCGTGGAACTCTGTCCCTCGACCGGTACGCCGGTGGCGGGCGGGCTGAGTTTCAACGAAGCGGTCTGGCTGGTGGATCGCGTGGCGGCCAGCGGCCGCCGGATCGTCGGATTCGACCTGTGCGAAGTGGCGCCCGGCAAGGAGCAGACGATCGACGCCAACGTAGGGGCGCGCGTGCTGTTCAAGTTGTGCGGCGCGGTACTCAAAACGAATGTGTAACGGATAGATTTTGTCGGAAAAGAACATGAGCTGGACAATCGGATACGGCTTCAAGCGCCGTTCGTATATTCTCTACCATACTTCGCGCCATTTCTTCTCCACGCAATGGGCGGGCGGCGTCATCCTGCTCTTCTTCGTCGTGGTGGCGATGCTGTTGGCCAACCTGCCCTTTACGGCCGAATTCTACCACGACCTGTTGCATGCGCCGATCGGGGTTACTGCCGGTCATTTCGATTCTTATTTCGATGTCGAAAAGTTAGTGAACGACGGCCTGATGATGATCTTCTTCTTCTCGGTCGGCCTGGAGATCAAACGCGAGATCGTGTCGGGGCATCTGTCCACCTGGCAGAAGGCGATCCTGCCCGTGGCAGGCGCCCTGGGCGGCATGATTGCGCCGGCGCTGATCTATACGCTGTTCAACCACGGCACTCCCTATGCCCACGGCTGGGGCATCCCGATGGCTACCGACATTGCGTTCGCCATTGCGATCATGTCCATCGTGGGCAAGAAAGTGCCGGTGGCGATGAAGGTCTTTCTGACGGCGCTGGCCGTGGCGGACGATTTGGGGTCGATTCTCGTGATCGCCATCTTTTACGGTACGACAATCCATTTTGAACTGTTGCTGCTGGCGGCCATCGTGCTGATTGTGGCGTGGATACTGAACAAGTTGAAGGTCAGTGAACTGTTGGTCTATACGGTGATCGGCGTCGTGCTGTGGCTGTTGTTCTACCATTCCGGCATCCATGCGACGATTGCCGGCGTGCTGCTGGCCATGTTCGTACCGTCGAAGCCCAAATACAACAAGAAATATTTCATCAACAAGGTGCGTTTCCTGATGGAGGATTTCGTCACCAAGGATCGCGAGGTGGCCGTCACCGAAAACGAGGAGCAGATGGCCGACCTGTACCGGATCCGGCATATAGCCCTCGATTCGGCGAGCCTGTCGCAACGTTTTGAACACCTGTTGTCGCCGTGGGTGAACTTCGTTATCATGCCGCTTTTCGCCCTGGTGAATGCCGGCGTGCCGATTGAGTCGCTGGAGGATCTGAATATCTTCTCTTCGACCCAGGGTGCGGGTATCGTCTTCGGCCTGTGGGTCGGCAAGCCGTTGGGTATTATTCTGCTGAGCTGGCTGTTTGTGAAGGCCAAACTGGCCGAGATGCCGGAAGGGGTGCATTGGGGTATGTTTGCTGCGGTGGCCTGTCTGGGCGGCATCGGCTTTACGATGTCCATCTTCATGGATACGCTGGCATTCGCTGCACAGCCCCATTTCATCGCCGCCGGCAAGATTGCGGTGCTGATCGGTTCGGTGGTTGCCGCCGTGACGGGACTGATTGCCGTCCACTTTGCGCATAAGGCGGGCGGGCGGCAGCTCGGCCCGGCAGCCGACGAGCAAAAATAATCCGAAAGCCGATCGACGATTCTCGGATTTTTATATATTTGCATATTATGCCGCATGCGTGCGGCCCACTGTGTCGAACGCAACGAACAACCTAATAATAATTTAAAGACAATGAAAAAGTTACTGATTGCTCTTTCGGCTTTTGCCATCGGCATGACGGCTTGTACGTCGCAGCCTGCCGCCGAATCGCAGAACGGTGAAGCGCCGCGTAAAACCGGCATGAAACTCAAAAACGTTTCCGACTCCATTTCCTATGCGATCGGTTCGGACTATGGCCGTTATCTGAAGAAAGCGATCGAAACGGTAGGTTCCGATATCAACCCCGACGTGGTAATGAAGGCGATCAAGGAGGCCATGGCCGATAAAAGCACGCTGACCCCCGAGGAGGCATTCGGCTACATGCAGCGTTACTTCATGGAGATCGTGCCGGAGCGCAACAAGGAGAACGGCGCCAAACTGCTCGAGGAGGTCGCCAAGCAGCCGAATGTGCAGAAAACCGAGAGCGGTCTGCTCTACGAGATCATCACGCCCGGCAGCGACAAACGCGTGACTTCCGATCGTGACGAGGTGAAGGTAAAATACCGCGGTACGCTGCCCCTGCGCGGCGACAAGGAGTTCGACGGCAACTACGATAAGCCCGATACCGCCCGCTTCGCTGTCAATCGTGTCATCAAAGGTTGGACCGAAGGTCTGAAACTGGTCGGCGAAGGCGGCAAGATCCGTCTGTGGATTCCGTCCGACCTGGCTTACGGCCGTCGCGGTCAGGGTGGCAACATCCAGGCCAACGAGCCGCTTGAGTTCGAGATCGACGTGATCGAGGTGATTCCGGCTGTTCCGGCCGAGGAGACTCCGGCTCAGAAATAAGCATAACGGACCGACAGCGAGAGCTGAGTCCTGTGCGGCGGCCACAACGGCCGCCGCATTTTTGCACTGTGACGAACATATACCAAACCATACGGACATGACATACGCGATTATCAGTACGGAGAAAGGCGACATGAAGGCCGAACTCTACACGAAAGAGACGCCGGGTACGACGGCCAACTTCATCAAACTCTCCGAGAGCGGTTTCTACGACGGACTGACTTTCCATCGGGTGATCCCCGATTTCGTCGTTCAGGGCGGCTGCCCCTTCGGTGACGGCACGGGCGGTCCCGGCTATACGATCAAGTGCGAGACGGACGCTCCCCGCCAGTATCACGATCGGGGTGTGCTGTCGATGGCCCACCGGGGAAAGAATACGGGCGGTTCGCAGTTCTTTATCTGCCTGAACCGTCAGAACACCCAGCATCTGGACGGCGTACACACCTGCTTCGGCAAGGTAGTGGAGGGGCTGAATGTATTGGACGACATCCGTCAGGGCGACCTGATCCTGTCGATCCGGATCGTCGAAGAGTAGCCGCACGACAGGCATTGCACCTTCGGATCGCCCGCCTCGAAAGCGGGCGATTTTGTTTGGCATTCATTCGACGGGTACGCGCGTTTTTCGTATCTTGCGGCACTCAAAATCGAATGTATTATGGAATTTGAAGGTATCGTATATCGGGTGCTTCCGGTAGTGAAAGGCACCAGCCAGCGCGGCGAATGGGTGAAACAGGAGGTCGTATTCGAGCTTCCCGGCGAGTTCAACCGCAAATTGTGCGTGGGCTTCTGGGGCGACAAGGCGCAGGATGCCGCTTCGCTGAAACCCGGCGAGAAGGTGTCCGTAGCCATCAATCTCGAATCGCGCGAATACAACGGCCGCTGGTACACCGAGGCCCGTGCATGGAAGCTGACGCGCCAGGCGGCTCAGCCGGCCGCTGCGCCGATGGCCGACATGCCTCCCTTTGCCGAGGAGGAGCCTTACGCCAACGATCCGGCCGACGACCTGCCCTTCTGATCGGAAAGGCGGGGTGCGGCCGGCCGGCTGCCTCTGAGTGCATAGTAGAGCAGATAGCCCAGACAGCACAATACGAGGACGAAGCTGGCGGTAAACGACGTCTTGTCGGCAATCCATGCCTGTACGGCTGGGAGAATGCCTCCTCCGCAGACCATGGTCATGAAGATGCCCGATGCCTGAGCCGTCGCCTGGCCGAGTCCCGCGGTGGCCAGACTGAAGATCGACCCCCACATGACGGAGGTGGCCAGACCGCAGAGGATGAGGAAGACCAGCCCCAGACGGATGGGTTCCGTACCGAACGACAGGTCGGAGCGGAAGACCGGCAGATCGACGGTGACGGAGGTGCGGCTGAAAAGCATGAACAGCCCGACGAGGAGCAGCCTCAGCGTGGCGGTGGAGGCCAGCATCGTGTGTACGGCGATCCGGTTGCCCACGGCACCTCCGACGAGTCGGCCGACGAGCATCAGCAGCCAGTAGGTGCCGACGATCGTTCCGGCAACCGAGGCGTCCATGTGCAGTTCCTGCGTCATGTAGAGGTTGGCGATGTTGGGGATGCCCACTTCCGTGCCGACGTAGAGGAAAATGGCGATCAGTCCGAGCAGAAAATGGCGGATGCCCAGCAGGCGGGGCGTAGCGGCCGGCCGTTCGGCCGATGCCGGTTGCAGGTGGGGTTCCGGAATTTTTGAAAAGGCGAGGACGATGAAAGTGGCGGCAAAGATGCCCAGGGCAATATAGAGTGCGGGATTGGCGCGGTCGATGGTGCGCAGCGCCTCGTTGCTGCCCATCAGGTAGCCGACCAGAACCGGTGCCAGCGTCGCACCGACGGAATTGAAGGCGCCGCCGAACTGGATCAGCTGGTTTCCCTGCCGTTCGTTGCGTCCCAGCGTCTTGAGCATCGGGTTTACGACCGTGTTGAGCATGCACATCGAGAAGCCGGAGACGAATGCGCCGGCGAGGTAGAGTCCGTAGAGTCCGCTTCGACCCGCCAGCCACATGATCGCTACGCCGAGTACCCCTACGGCAATGGCGGTCAGCGAGGTGCGCTTGTAGCCGATTCTGCCGAGCATCCATCCGGCCGGAATGCCCATGAAGGCATAGGCGATGAAGTTGGCCAGATTGCCCAGCTGGGAGAGCAGGTGGCTGGTCTGGAACTGTGCTTTGATGATGACGCCCATCGGGTTCTGGAGTCCCGTGACGAATGCGATGATGAAAAACAGCGCAAACATCATGGCAATGGGGAATGTGCGGTTGATGGCGGTCTTTTTCATGTTGATGGCAAATGATTTTCGTAAGACGGCGGGGCAAAGATACGAACGGGGTGCGTGTCCCCGTATAATCAGAAACGCGGAAACGGTTTCGTTTCGTCTTTCGGTGCATTCATATCCTGCCATGCGTTGTATTTTTACCATAAATATGCGATATTTGTAACGGGGAAGTAGCCGTTTCTTTTGCTTGTTGTGGAGCAGAGGAAATGGAAATTGAAACTATTGCTGTATAGAGACAATATTTTGCGGTGTGTGTCCGAATCATTCGGTGGGCCGCGGGAGATAATAAGAAAGGATCACATATATGAAGTTGGTTGCGTGAGCGACTGGCAGGAATGCATTATCTGAACTATTGGATTGTATTGTTGCTTGACGTAGTCGTTTCGGTTGTTTGTTCGTTTTTGGCGAGCATCACGACGCGTTATTTGTTCCCTGCCGGTTTTGACTATCAGGTCGTCTTGCGTTTTACGTTGTTGTCTGTGCCGGTAAGCGCATTGTCGTTTTATTTGTTCCGTATTTATAAGAATATTATCCGGCACTCGACGCTCAGGGAGTTGTGGAAACTGTTGGCTGCCTCTTTGGTTAAGGTCACGTTGTTGATGGCTTTTGCGTGTGCGTGGTCGGAGGCGAGTGGAAAACAACTGTTTGTGGCCGGTGCAATGGATCTGTTGTTGACGGCCGTCGTGCTGATTTGCATGCGGGTGGGCATGGTCGTGTTGTATGACATGCTGGTATCCAAAATAGCCCAAGATGGAAGTCGATTGTTGATTTATGGCGTGGGGGATGCGAGTGTTGCTTTGGAAACTCGCCTGCGCAACGGGAAGCATTATCGGATTGTCGGATTTTATAATTTCGGAAAGGCTTATAAGTCTTATCGGTTGGCCGACCTGCCTGTTTTCTATTTCAATGACGAGCAGGATTTTGTACATGTCGTCTCCCGTTATCAGATAGAAGGCATTCTGTTTCCTGACAACGAAAGTGTGCAGGCGGAGAAGGAGCGATTGATTCGTTATTGCGAAGCGCATCAGGTGAAGATGTTGATTACACCGCCGGTTGATGAAGTTGGCAAAGGTCGGCCTGCTGCGGAATTGATTCGCGAAATCAAAATCGAGGATTTGTTGGGTCGGGAGGAGATCAAGGTCAATGAGCAGGAGATCATTGCCAATTTCCGTAACCGGACCGTTATGGTGACTGGTGCTGCGGGCAGCATCGGCAGTGAGTTGTGCCGTCAGTTGGCCGGTTTTGGTGTCGGTCGTCTGGTTTTGTTCGATGCTGCGGAGACTCCGATGCACAATATCCGGCTGGAGCTTGAAGAGCGTTTCCCCAATCTTGACTTTATTCCGATTATCGGCGATGTGCGGTTGAAACAGCGTCTGCGCATGGCTTTTGAACGTTATCGTCCCAGCGAAGTGTTTCATGCAGCTGCTTACAAGCATGTGCCACTGATGGAAGAGAATCCCTGCGAGGCCGTGTTTGTCAATGCGGTCGGTACACGCCATGTAGCCGATTTGTGCGTTGAGTACGGAGTTGAAAAGATGGTCATGATCTCGACCGACAAAGCCGTCAATCCGACCAATGTTATGGGGGCTTCAAAAAGGTTGGCGGAGATTTATGTACAGAGTCTGGGGGTGGCCATTGCGGAAGGGCGAATGAAGGGACGCACCCGCTTCGTGACTACACGTTTCGGTAATGTGTTGGGAAGCAATGGCAGTGTTATTCCGCGTTTCATGGAGCAGATTCGTCACGGTGGACCGGTGACGGTGACCCATCCTGATATTACCCGTTTCTTCATGACCATTCCCGAAGCGTGCAGGTTGGTTATGGAGGCGGCAATGATCAGTGAAGGCAACGAAATCATGGTCTTTGAAATGGGCGAATCGACGCGTATTGCCGATTTGGCCAAACGGATGATTCGCTTGGCCGGATATGTGCCGGATGTGGATATTGAGATCAAATATACGGGGTTGCGGCCGGGTGAAAAATTATATGAAGAGGTGCTTAGTACGGAGGAAAACACCATTCCTACCGCACACCGCAAGATCAAGATCGCCAAAGTGCGCAAATATGAATATGCCTCTATCGAACCCGCTTTCCGTGAGTTTGTTCGATTATCTCTGATTGTCGATATACACGGAACGGTACGTTTGATGAAAACGCTGGTGCCGGAGTTCGTGTCCAATAATTCCCGTTTCGAGGAGCTCGACAGGGAACTGGAACAGGAAGACCTTCGGTAATCGGAGGTTGGATGATGAGAACAATGCAAAAGCGTCCGCCTGCGGGTGGACGCTTTTCATTAAAAGGCGTTGCTGGAAGTCTGACTGCGGCTTTTGGACGACCAGGAGAGAACCTCATGTGTGACAGGAAAACGGGCGGCACCGAAGCTGGTGCCGCCCGTTGCCGTTGTCTGGGGGAAAGGCTTATTCGTCGATCTGGACGGTGCCGTCGGGCAGTACCTCGAATTCAATCTCGTAATAGACGATCGATGTGTTGCCGGCGCTGGTGACGGTCTCCTTGCCGTCCTCCGTGATACAGAGGGTGAACGAAGCGGTTGTCGTCTGCGGATAGACGCCTTCCCCCTCTTCGATCTCCGTTCGCGAAGGAAGCGTCTCGGCGATCGTGTAGTCGCTGACCGATTTGAACGAGTAGCCTTCCGGAATCAAGGCTTTGGCTTCGGCGATCTGGCGGGCATATTCGGCCGGATCGATAGCGGCCGGATCAATGCCTTTGACCTGGGCATAGTCGAGGCGTTTGTACCAGTGTTCCGGAGTCAGGTCTCCGGCACCCCAGCCGATCTGGCCGATGAAGGGCTGCGTGTAGCAGTCTCCCGAACTGTTCACCATCGAAACGAGGATGAAGCCCAGTTTGTTTTCCAGTTCTTCCTCTTCGCTCCAGTTGATTTCAAAGATTTTCCAGTCATTGCGGTCGATGTTTTTGGTCACCTTTTCGCTGACGAATTTGGCTGCGTTTTCGGTATCCATCTGCGTGCCGGTCAGTCCGCTGCCGCAGGCCGTCAGCAGCGCTGCAGACGCAATCAGAGAGATGATCGTCCTTTGTTTCATGGCATGTTTCAATTTATAGGTTATACAAGGGTTGGTTATGCTTCCGCATCGGTTTTCGAGTATTCGGAAAATTCGCAGCCGAACGTATCGACCATGTAATTGTCCAGTTCGTCGGCCTTTTCGGAGAAACGGCAGATGTCCGACTGGATGTCGGCGGCGGACTCCTCGGTGATGTCCGACAGGTGGATCCGGTAGTTGAGATAGACCTGTTTGCCTTCGATGCCCAGTTTGTAAGGCAGAAAATCTTTGCCCAGCATGAAGCGCAGCACCGGTTCGACCTCCTTTTTGGGCAGCAGGACGATCGGTGAAGACATGAACAGATAGTCGTTGTCGTAGACGAACATGCGGATCTCCGAACTGCCGCGGTGGAAGCACCATGTGTCGGCACCGGCGCGTGCCAGTACGGGGTTGATGCCCATGGCCGTGATCGCCTCTTCACAGAAACCGGCGATGGGTGACAGGCCGTGTTCGGCAAAGGCGCCTTCCGGCAGTTTTTCGCCGCAGGAGGGGCAGAACTCCTCCTCCTCGGCGATCAGCTCCTCGCAGCTGCTGCACTGCACGTGGAATGCGGTGCGGTCGATGCCGTCGATGGCGCCGAGAACCTGTCGGAGCGCTCCGATGCGGATGCCGAAGCCCATGTTGTCCGCTTCGGTGAATTTGCTGACGGTGACGGCGGTCACTTCGCCGTTCTCGTTGAAGATCGGGCCTCCGGAGTTGCCCGGATTGACGGCGGCGTCGGTCTGGACATAATATTTGCCGTCCATGAGCTGGCGCGGCGAGGAGACGGTGCCTTCGGTGAGGGTGAAGGGCATGCCGAACGGATAGCCGGCCACGAAGACCCGGCAGCCGACCTGCAGCGCGTCCTCGTCGGCGAGGGCGAGGTCCGGCAGGGAGGAGAAGTCGCCTTCGGCGGCCAGCAGGGCGATGTCCTGATCGGGATTGACCAGTACAACCTGTGCCAGGTAGGGGTTGCGCGCCTCGTCATGGATGGCGACGGTATGGTAGCCCTCGACGAC
This sequence comes from uncultured Rikenellaceae bacterium, assembly GCA_949287525.1. Lineage (GTDB taxonomy): Bacteria > Bacteroidota > Bacteroidia > Bacteroidales > Rikenellaceae > Tidjanibacter. The sequence goes on along the minus strand of CASEGL010000004.1, from coordinate 35,669 downwards.
GTGGTAGTTGGTGACGAAAAGGTCGTATGTCTTCAGGTAGAAACAGCTGCCCGACCCGCCGGCATGCGTCACTTTGAATACCGGCTTGAATATCTCTTTATTCATGATTCTGCATTCGTTGAGTTGGTCGTTTCGGGGTTATCGGTTGCCTCCGCCCAGGGCTTGCTGCATGACCTGCTGCTGCATTTCGGCGGCCAGGCGCATGTATTCCTGCATGTCGCCTTTGGCCAATGCCTCAGCCATTTTCTGCTGCATTTCCAGCATGGCGGTCTGCATGTCGCCCATGGAGGCCTGCAGGTTCTCCTGCATCTCGCGGGCGGCTTCGCCGATGGCGGCCGAGAAGTCGAAGTCCGTATCGTCCTCCAGATTGCCTTCCATGATGTCGTCCAGTGCGTCGTACAGCACTTCGGCCGCCTCTTCCCACGGCAGGCCGGAGGCCTTGGCCAATGCTTTGGAGGCAACCTTGTTGAGGTCGTCCTGCACGTCGCAGTAGAAGTACATCTCGTAAATCTTGTAGAGCATGCGCACCGCGGCCGCCTCGAAGTTGCCGCTCTGGATGGCCTGCTCCGCCTGCTCGTAAACCTCGCGGATGTTGTCCTGCACGTTGCGCAGCGAGCTGCGCCGTTTGGTGGAGATGAGCGTATCGACATGGTAGAGGTCACGCGCCAGCTCCTCCTTGGTCGCAGCGGCCAGTTTTTTCAATGCCTCCGCACCTTTCAGGTTCAGTTCGCTTACGGGCAGGTCGCGGTCCATGTCGGCGATGGCCTTGTCCAGTTCGTTGAGCAGCTGACCCTGCGGGGCGGCCGTGTACATGATTTGGTAGACGGCCGTTTCGAGGATGTTCCATGAGTAGCCGCCCTGCCGGTTGGCGTCGTACTCCTTTACGGCAGCCAGTGCGTCGCGGCAGATCGTCTGGATGGCGTCGTAGAGGCGGTCTACCTCTTCGGCCGCATAGGGGCGCACGTTGGGCGTATAGAGGCGGGCAGCTCCGAATTTGGAGGCGAACTCGTCGTCGTACTGGTCGCCGATGTAGCAGATGTCGCGCAGGATGCCGTAAAGTTTGGCCGGATGGGAGCGACGGAGCGGACAAGTGTAGTCGAGGGTCAGTTTGTTGCCCTCCAGCAGGAAGGTCGGCAGCAGGAGCTGGTTGGTGTTCAGTCCGGCTACCTGGCGGAGCATGGCGACGCTGCCTTTGGCGGGCAGCTCCATGAAGTCGGCATGGAAACGGATCTGGTCATCCGCAAGCCGTATGTCCACGACAATGGAGCCGTGGGGAATGTGGAATTCCGTCCCCTCCGCATTGCCGTAGGTCGGGCGGAATTTCGGATTCAGGCTGTCCAGAAACGTGTGGAACGCTTCGATATGCCGTTCGGTGTCGTACAGTTCCACGCTCTGACGGTAACGCTCGGTGTCGAAGGCGCTTTGTGTGGAACCGTGGACAGGTTCGAAATAGGTGATCGCGTTTTTCATGGTCAATGGTTGGCGGTGCTGTCGGAAACGGCAGCAGATTGGTTTATCAAATATACAACATCGTCTGATAGTTTCCAATAACATGTATGCTGTCCGGTTTTTTTGCTGCGGTCGCGTCTGGTGCGCCGGTGCAACTTAAATTGTGGCGGCAATGGCCGTTATTCGCTGCAGATTCCGTATCTTTGCAGGTAGCAGCAATGCGAAAAAGTTAAGAACAAAACATATACGTTATGGAAAGAGTGAAATGCCTCATCGTGGGCAGCGGTCCTGCCGGTTATACGGCAGCCATCTATACGGGTCGTGCCAACCTGAATCCCGTTCTGTACGAGGGAATGTTGTCGGGCGGCCAGCTGACGACGACTACCGAGATCGAAAACTTCCCCGGCTATCCGGAGGGCGTGCAGGGTACCCAGCTGATGGAGGATCTGCGCAAACAGGCCGAGCGGTTCCACGCCGACATCCGCCGCGGCATCGTGACCGACGTCAATCTCGACGTACGCCCCTTCGTGGTGACGATCGACGGTTCGACGCAGATCGAAGCCGACGCGCTGATCGTGGCGACGGGTGCTTCGGCCAAATATCTGGGTCTGGAGTCTGAGCATAAGTTCCGCGGCATGGGCGTCAGCGCCTGCGCCACGTGCGACGGTTTCTTCTATCGCGGTCAGGATGTGGCCGTAGTGGGCGGTGGCGACACCGCATGCGAGGAGGCCAGCTACCTGGCCGGCATCTGCAACAAGGTCTATATGATCGTGCGCCGCAACGAACTCCGCGCTTCGCATATCATGCAGCAGCGTGTGTTCGAGAACCCGAAGATCGAGATACTCTTCGAGTACCAGACGCAGGAGGTACTCGGCGACGAGAGCGGCGTAACCGGCGCACAGCTCGTCAAGAAGGACGGCTCGACCCGCAAGATCGACATTACGGGCTTCTTCCTGGCCATCGGCCACAAACCCAACACGGACGTGTTCAAGGGCAAACTGGAACTGAACGAGGAGGGCTACATCGTGACGAAACCCGATTCGAGCTGCACTAGCGTGAAGGGCGTGTTCGCCGCAGGCGACGTGCGCGACCCGCACTACCGTCAGGGCATCGTGGCAGCCGGCAGCGGTTGCATGGCGGCCATGGATTGCGAACACTTCCTGCGCCTGGGCGAGTAGTCCGGTGCGGATGGTCATTGCACACGGGACGCGGCAGCCGTCTCGTCCCATCAAACAAACTGTATGCTGACCATAGACGACATATTGCATATTGATTCCGAGGCCGCTTTTGAAAAGGCGGCCTTGGATGTTTTTGCCTTTCAGGCCCGTGCGTGCGCGCCCTACCGCGACTATCTGGCTGCCATCGGCGTAGCGCCGGACGAGGTGCTGTCGGTGGACGATATCCCCTTCCTGCCGATCGAACTGTTCAAGAGCCGCAAGGTCTATTGTGCCGACACCGAGCCGGAGATCGTCTTCACGAGCAGCACGACCGGCGGCGACACCCCCTCGCGCCACTATGTGCAGCGGCTGGAGAACTACCGCCGGACGCTGCGCGCCGCCTTCGCGCAGTTCTACGGCGATCCGGAGGGGTGGGCCTTCTACGCCCTGCTGCCCTGTTATCTGGAGCGGGAGGGATCGTCGCTCGTGTGGATGGCCGACGACCTGATCCGCAGCGGCGGCGGAGGTTTCTTCCTCGATGACCACAAGGGGCTGCTGGAGCGCATGGCGGCCGATCCGAAGCGCAAGATCCTGCTCGGCGTGAGCTATGCGCTGCTCGATCTGGCCGAGGGCTTCGCGCCGAAGCTGACCGACACGGTGGTCATGGAGACGGGCGGCATGAAGGGGCGGCGCGCCGAGCTGCCTAAGGAGGAGTTCCATGCCATGCTCTGCAAGGCTTTCGGGGTGGAAAAGATCCACTCGGAGTACGGCATGGCCGAACTGACCTCGCAGGCCTATTCGGCGGGCGACGGCATTTTCCGCACGCCGGCATGGATGCGGGTCGGGGTGCGCGACTTCAACGATCCCTTCGAGCGGCTGGGATGCGGCCGGCGGGGCGGTGTGAACATCATCGACCTGGCCAACCTCCACTCGTGCGCCTTCATCGAGACGCAGGATGCGGGCATCTGTCACGAGGACGGCTCTTTCTCGCTGCTGGGGCGCATGGACCGCACCCAGACGCGTGGCTGCAACCTGCTGGTGGAGTGACGGCGGTGCGATTCGGCGGCGTTTTTTGGCGGGCGGAAGCATACGAAATCGGCTGTTGTTGCGTATCTTAGTAAACAAATCGAGAAACGATGGGAGGAAACAAGCGCAATCATGCCAAAAGGGTGAGCCGTGCGCGCCGTCAGCGCGAACGGGTCTACCGACACGACGGCGAACGGAACATGCAGGGCGAAACGGGCGAGATCGAACGGGTGCCGCCGGAGAAGGGGTGCCGGTTGATCCGGGTGTATGTCGAGGGTTACGAGGATGTGGCTTTCTGGCGCGGCGTGTTCGACGACTACGAGTCGGAACACTTCACCTTCGAGATTTCGGTGCCGCTGCGCGACGATCTGGCCAAGGGTAAGAAGGTGGTACTCGGCATGGCCGACAACGGCGACCGGGATACGATCCTGTGTGTGGACAGCGACTTCGACTACCTGTTTGCCGATCAGACCGAGGCCTCGCGCCGGATCAACGGGACGCCCAACATCTTCCATACCTACGCCTATGCCACCGAAAATTATCAGTGCTATGCCCCCTCGCTGCACAACATCTGCGTGAAGGCGACCAAGAACGATACCAAGATCTTCGACTTCGAGCGTTTCTTCGGGGAGTATTCCCAAACGATCTATCCGCTGTTTGTCTGGTACGCCTACTCGGCACAGATCGATACGCCGCGTATCTTCACGCTGGTCGATTTCAAGAGCAGCGTGAAGCTCAACTATCTGGAGGTGGAGAAGAACGGTGCCGACACGCTGGAATGGCTCGCGAAACATGTGGAGCGCCGCCTGCGGACGCTGCACGAGCAGCATCCCGAGGTGGAGGCGCAGTTTCCCGCATTCGAGCGGACGCTCGCCGAGCGGGGGGTGCGGCCGGAGAACACCTATCTTTTCATGCAGGGGCATACGCTGCTGGACAACGTCGTGATGCCGGTGGTGGATGCGGTGTGCGGCCGGCTGCGCAACATGTCCATTGCCCGCATCAACGGTTCCGACCGCCACGGCGTGGCACTGGTGAACGAGCAGAGCAACTACAACAATGCCCTGCAGGATGTGCGTGACGTGCTGCAGTTCAATGAGAACTACAAGGATTGCTTCCTGTACCGCAAGTTGAAGGGCGACATCGAGCGCTACCTCTCCTCGCTGCGGGGCGTGCGGTGAGCGGGCGGGACGTCCGGACATGCGTATTGTTGAACCTTAAAATATACGGAGTATGGCAACTGTGCAAACGAAAAACTGGTGGAAGTCGATCGCTTCGTTTCTGCTGGTGCTGTTCATGATGCCGCTGGGACATGCGCTCATGATTCTGATGGAACATTGGCTGAATCCGACGGCACTCCACTATGCTGCCTTCGCGATGGGGGCCGTGGGCGTGCTGATGGTGGTCGTCGGGGTGTTTGTCAAAGGCGATACGAAACAGACCCTGTGGGGACTCTTCGGCGGCCTGCTTTTCTGGACGGGCTGGGTCGAGTTCCTGTTCATGTATTACGCCAACCGGTTCGGCGTGCAGCCGCTGATCGTGGACGGCGAAGTGGTTACCCGTCCCGAATACCTCATCCTGCCCGCTTCGTTCGGCTTTTGGGCGATGTTCATGCTGCTCTACCTCTTCAGCGTGCAGACCGGCTGCAATTTCATCAACTGGTGGCAGAAGGTGTTGTTCCGCGGGCGCAAGGCGGAGATCGTGGCGCGGCCGATGACCCGCCACACGTCGATCGTCACCTTCATGGAGCTGAACATGCTGATGTGGACCTGCTATCTGGCTCTGATGTTTTGTTATGACGATCATTTCCTCGGCGACCATCATCCCGTCACCATCCTGCTGGGAATCGGCTGCCTGATCGGCGCGATCTTCATTTTCAAACGCCAGCTGCGGCTGAGCGCGTGGGGCGCGAATATACGAACGGCGATCGCTACGGTCGTCATCGTGTGGGTGCCCGTCGAGATCCTGGGACGCCTCAATTTCTTCAGCGAGATCTGGGTGGCTCCGCTGGAGCATGAGACCGAGATGTTCACCGTGCTGGGCGCGTTCGTGGTGCTGGCCATCTACCTGTGGGTCATGGCCTATCGCAGACACCGGAACCGCCGCGACGGCGAGACGTCCGAGCCGAAGCGGTAAGGCGGCATCCGGAAGAAACGGGGAGGGGCGTCCGACTGGCGGATACCCCTCCTTTTTTGTGGGCAGTCCGGAAGCCGGCTATTCCGTTTGCGCTGCGGGGGGAGGAAGTGAAGCGGCACCTGCCAGGAGAGCATGGGGCGGCACGGGCATCCGGCAGGGTGTGCGGCCAATACAAAAAGCGCGGCTTCCATGATGGATGCCGCGCTTTTTGTGCGTGCGCGAAGCACGTCACAAAACTCCTCGCTGCTTATTTCTTGTTTGCGAAGAAGTCTTTGATCTGCTCGTTCGGTACGATATCCGATTTGAATGCGTAAGCACCCGTTTTCTCGGATTTTACCATCTTGATCACTTTGGTAAAGTTCTTGCCCGTACCGGTTTTCAGGGTTGCGACTACTTTCTTTGCCATGGTCTGTCAGCTTATTTAATTTCTCTGTGTACCGTTACGCGTTTCAGATAGGGGTTGTATTTCTTGCGCTCCAATCTGTCGGGCGTGTTCTTTTTGTTTTTGGTAGTGATGTACCGCGACATGCCCGGTACGCCGCTCTCTTTCTGCTCCGTGCATTCCAGGATTACCTGTACGCGGTTGCCTTTTCCTTTCTTTGCCATTGTTCAGTCCTGTTTAGTAAACGTTCTTGGGGGCTTTGGCTTCCCTGAGGGCTGCCGAGAGGCCTTTTTTGTTAATCGTTTTGATTCCGGCGGCGGTCACTTTCAGCGTGATCCAACGGCCTTCCTCCTCCAGCCAGAAACGCTTCGTCTTCAAATTCGGATTGAATCTGCGTTTCGTGCGGCGCACCGAGTGGGAAACGTTGTTTCCGGTTACGGCGGTTTTTCCGGTGATTTCGCAAGCTTTCATCTTGTTGTGTATAAATTTCGTTAGGCTCTATTTCGCATATAAAGCCCGCAAATATACGCTTTTTCTGCAAAACTTCAAATTGTCTGCGGCGCTAAACGATTTTTTAGATGTCCAGCGCGTCTGCATGCAGGAGGGCGATGCGCAGCATGTTGGCGGCATTGGCCGTCGCGCGCTCGATGTTCTGCGCCCGCAGCTGGCCGAATACGAAGCGGCGTGCCGAGACGCCGTCGGGCGTGGCGAGGGCGATCCATACCGTGCCGACGGGTTTCTCCTCCGAGCCGCCCGTCGGTCCCGCGATGCCGGTCGTGGCCAGCGCATAGTCGGTGCGGCAGAGGCGGCGAACCCCTTCGGCCATCTGGCAGGCGACGGTTTCGCTGACGGCGCCGTGGTGTTTCAGATCATGGTCGGATACCCGCAGCACGCGTGACTTGACATCGTTGCTGTACGACACGACGCTTCCCATGAGGTATTCCGAGGCTCCCGGCATGGCGGTGAAGGCCGCACTCAATGCGCCTCCGGTACACGATTCGGCGATGGCCAGCGTAGCGCCGTGCGATATGAGCAGGCGTGCGGCAGCCGAGAAGACCGTGGCATCGCCGTAGCCGATGAAATAGTCGGGGATAAGTTCCTCCAGCCGGTGGAACTGGCGTTCGATCTCCTGCGCTTCGTCGCCGCCTACGTCGTAGGCCGACAGGCGCAGGCGCACCTGCGAGGGGCTGGGCAGATAGGCCAGGTGCAGGGTGGGGGGCAGCGCCTCCTCCCACGGGGCGATCGTGGCGGCCAGCACCGACTCGGCCAGCCCGAAGGTGATGGCCGTGCGGTGGATGATCCGGTGGCGGCCGAAGCGGTCGAGCAGGCGGGGCAGCACCTCGGCGCTCATCAGCTCCTTCATCTCGAACGGCACGCCCGGCAGCGAGACGACCACCTTGCCCTCCGTCTCGAACCACATGCCCGGTGCGGTGCCGTGCAGGTTCTGGAGGACGACGGCCGTGTCGGGAACCATGGCCTGACCCTTGTTGAGGTCGTTGTAGTCGATGCCGCGGGCGGTGAGGATGCGCTCGTTGCGGATGTAGGTGGCCTCGTCGCGCACCATGCGGCCGCCGAAACGTTCGGCGAGGGTCGTTTTGGTGATGTCGTCCTTGGTCGGGCCCAGCCCGCCGGTGAGGATGACGGCGTCGGAGGAGGCAAGCGCCCCGTTCAGCGCATCAAGAATCGCCTCGCGGGTGTCGCCCACGGAGAGTTTGCGCATGACGGTGAAGCCTGCGGCGTTGAGCTGCTCGGCAATCCAGGCCGAGTTGGTGTCGACGATCTGTCCGATGAGGATTTCGTCGCCTATGGTAATGATTTCGGTTTTCATGGTCAATCGGGTAAGAATGGTCAAAAACGGGAAATGAAGGTACGCTCCGGAGCCGGTTACGGACGGGGAAAGCGGCGCGCCAGGATCCGCTCGGCGTCGCCGATGCTGGCCTTCAGCCAGCGGAAGAGCAGCTGCAGCCGTTCCGGTTCGGCGAGCTGCCACGGGGCGTCACCGGTACGCAGGCGCTGCGAGAGCTGGTAGAGCAGGATCGAGGCGCAGGCCGACACGTTGAGGCTTTCGACGAAGCCGCACATCGGGATACGGATGAAGGCGTCGGAAGCGGCGATCATCTCGTCGCTCACGCCGGCGTGTTCCGTGCCGAAGACAACGGCAAAGGGGGCTGCGGAGACGTCGAACGCTTCGGGCGCCGTGTCGCCGCTGTGGGGGGTGGTGGCCACGATGCGGTAGCCGGCCCCGCGCAGGGCGGCGATGGCTTCGGCCGTCGTGGCATGGCGGTGCAGGTCGATCCACTTGTCCGTGCCGCGCACGATGTGGAGGTTCGGACTGAAGGGGCAGAGCGACTCGACCGTATGGATGTCCTGAATGCCGAACGCCTCGCAGGTGCGCACGATGGCGCTGGCGTTCTGCGGATGGAAGGTGTTTTCGGTGCAGACCGTCATCCAGCGGGTGCGCTGGCCGGCCACGCGGCACAGGGTCTCGAACCGTTGGGGCAGCATGAAGCCCGACAGGCAGTCGATCCGGTCGCGGTACCACTGCGCGTCGTGCGCATCAGGAGCGGTATTTGCCATCTTCGTCGAGCAATTTGAGGTAACTGACATAGCGTTGCGGGGCGATTTCGCCCGCCTCGACGGCTTGTATGACGGCACACCCGGGTTCGTGGGTGTGGGTGCAGTTGTAGTACTGGCACTGCGGGGCGCGGCGCATGAATTCCGGAAAGTAGCGGAACACCTCGCTCGTGGCGATGTCCACCAGGCCGAAGCCCTTGATGCCGGGGGTGTCGATCAGGTCGCCGCCCGAAGGGAGCCGGTACATGCGGGCAAAGGTGGTGGTGTGCATGCCCTTGTGGTGGGCGTCCGAAATGCGTCCGATGCGCACCTCGGCGTCGGGGATCAGCGCTTTGATGAGCGTCGATTTTCCGGCGCCGGAGTTGCCCGTCAGCAGGGTCGTTCCCTCGGCCGTGAGCTGCCGGATCGTCTCCACGCCCGTGCCTTCGGTGGCCGATACGGGGTACACGTCGTAGCCTGCCGTCTCGTAGATGGCGACGAACTCGTCGAGCGCTTCGGGCTGCGCGGCGGCCAGGTCGAGCTTGTTCAGGATGATGCCGGCCGGAATGCCGTATGCCTCGCAGGTAACCAGAAAACGGTCGATGAACTCCGTGTTGGTGACTGGCGAGAAGAGCGTGGCGACGATGAAGGCGCGGTCGAGGTTGGCCGCGATGACGTGCGCCTCCTTGGAGAGGTTCGAGGCGCGGCGGATCAGGTAGTTGCGGCGGGGTTCGACGGCGGTGACCGCCGCGCCGCCGTCTGCGGTGGGTTCGTAGCGCACCACGTCGCCCACGGCCACGGGGTTGGTCGTGCGGCCGTTCTGCAGCCGCATGCGTCCCCGCAGCCGCATTTCGATCGTGCCGCCCTCTTCGGTGCGGATGACGTAGTGGCTGCCGGTGCTTTCGATGACCGTTCCTGTCCGTTCCTGCTCCATGTTATGCGTGTTGGGGTTGATTGTCGTCCTCTTCGAGCAGCTTGTCCTTGATCTCCATGAGGAAGGGGAAGACGGCCGCCGTCATGTCCCGCAGGGGACGGTAGACCACCGACTGGTCGATTTCGTGCTGCGGCACCCAGTCGTAGGTGCGGTTCATGCGGGCGAAGAAATTGACCAGCACGGTGAGCAGCAGGCCGATTTTGATGACGCACAAGGCGAGACCTCCGATGCGGTCGATGATGCCGAATCCGGTCAGGTGAAAGACCTTCTTGAACAGATAGCCGATGAGCGCCAGCACGAGGATGCTGACGATCAGGATCAGGATGAATCCCAGGACGGGGGCGAAGTCATCGCCGACATGGAGCCATTCGCCCACACGCCGGCTGAAGCGCAAGGCGAAGAGGATGCCCAGCAGCAGGCCGGCGATGCCGCAGGCCTGGACGATGATGCCTTTGTGCCATCCCGAAACCGCTGCCAGTGCCAGCAGTACGAGCAGAATGATGTCGAGTGTGTTCATGGGGTCGGTGGCGTTGCTTTTTGTCACGAAAGTAGTAAAAAAATCGCTACCTTTAACCCGATCGTCTTCGGGACGGTCGGTGGCGGCATCACCGGGTGCCGCAAGTCGTAGGAGGAGACAATGAAAAAGTGGTTAATCTTATGCGGCCTGCTGTTGGCCGCGCTGCCTGTCCGCGCCGATCGGGAGACCTATGATCTGAACGACGGCTGGATGTTCTATACCTATGCTCAGACCGATTCGGTGAGTGTTTCACTGCCCCATACGTGGAACGATGTGGACGCGCTGGCCGGCCGTGCCGATTACTACCGCGGTGCGGGGCAGTACATGAAGACGATCGCCGTGCCGGCCGAATGGCAGGGGCGGCGGATATTCATCCGCTTTTATGGCGCCGGAACCGTCACCGACCTGCTGGTGAACGGACGCTATGTCGGCCGGCACAGGGGAGGCAACAACGCCTTCGAGTTTGAAGTGACCGATTTCCTGAATTACGGGGACAAGAATCTGCTCTGGGTGACCGTCAGCAATGCGGCCCGCACGGATGTGCTGCCCACTTCCGAGGCGGAAAACGCCTATGGCGGGCTGTTTCGTGGGGTCGAGGTCGTGGTGACCGATCCTGCCGTGATCGGTTTCGACGGGTGGGGCGGATCCGGCGTGCGGATGCAGGCCAGGAAAGTGAAGCCCGAACGGGTCGAGGGAACGGCTGTCGTAGCGGTGAATGCGCTGCGCGGCGGCTCCTGTCAGATCGGCCTGACGATTCGCGATGCCCGTGACAGCATCGTGTGGCGCGGTTCGGAGCGGCACAAGATCGACAGCGGCATTTCCGAGATGGCCGTTCCGTTCGAGGTGGAGCAGCCTCATTTGTGGAGGGGAACCGAAGACCCCTATCTCTATCGGGTTACCGTGACGCTGGCCGAGGGCGAGAATGCCGATACGGTCGCTTTCCGGACAGGTTTCCGTTCGTTTGCGGCAGATGCCGAACGGGGATTTACGCTCAACGGAGAGCCTTATCCGCTGCGGGGCGTGGTGTTGTGGCGCGATCAGGCCGTCTACGGCCCCGTCTTCAGCGAGGCGCAGCTCCGCCGCGATGTGGAGCTGATCCGTGAAATGGGGGCGAATGCGGTGCGTGTGGCCGGCGGCTCGCATGCACAGGAGTTTTATGACTTGTGCGACGAGGCGGGGCTGGTCGTGCTGGCGGACGGCCCCTTTGTCGGGACGGCGCGTCTGGATCGTCGGGGGTATTACAACGAACCGATGTTTCATGAAAACGGCCTGCAGCAGCTGCACGAAGAGATATATCAGTTATACAACCACCCGTCCATCGTCTGCTGGGGGCTGTTTGCCGATCCGAAAATGATCGGCGACGATCCGCGCCCGTTTGTCGAGGCGCTGCAGGCCAAGGCCAAGCGGCTCGACCCGTCGCGTCTGACGGCCGGTGTCAGCAACCAGGACGGTGACATTAACAATATTACCGATCTGATCGTGTGGAACCACTCCTTCGGGTGGGGGGTAGGACAGCCGGAGGATATTGCGATCTGGCGCGATCAGCTGCACAGCGATCCGGACTGGAAGCGGCTGAAGTCGGCCGTCAGCTATCGGGCCGGCGGTTCGCCCTATCAGTATGCCGACCGGCTGCAGCGTCCCGATCCGCAGCGCAGCTGGCATCCTGAAAACTGGCAGAGCCATGTCCATCAGGTGCATTACGACGCGTTGGCCGGTGATCCGGCCTTTTGGGCGATTTTCGTGGGCGACATGTTCGATCGGGGCGATGCCGACAGCGAGGCGGGCGGCAATCGCGGCGTCGAGGACTGCGGACTGGTGTCGTTCGACCGCCGCATCCGCAAGGATGCCTTCTGGTTCTACAAGGCTAACTGGAACAAGCAGGAGCCGTTTGTCCGGTTTGCCGGCCGCCGGCACGGCCGTCGCGACGGAATGGTGCAGACAATCTCCGTCTATTCCAACCTGCCGGTTGCCGAACTGTTCGTAAACGGCGTGTCGCTCGGAACGGAGGTGGCTCACAATGGCGTGATTACGTGGAAGAACGTTGCCATGCGGACGGGAGCCAATCAGTTGTCGGTGTTTTCCGTCATTTCGCAGGGTGACGATTATGTCACGCTGGAGGATGACATGAATATCCTCTGCCTGCCGAACCGGCGGCTGTAACGGGTGGAGGACGGGTTCGGATGCCGACGGCGTCCGAACGGAGCGGAACTGAAACGGACGAGGGCGGTCCCCATGCAGGGATCGCCCTCGTCTTGTCTGCGGACAAGCCTTTTTACTGGTAAAGATAGCGTTTGATGCTTCGTTTGGCCGTCTTTTCGAACTCGGTCGGGTAGAGGACAATGTCTGCCACGCGTTCGTAGGAGGCAACCTGCGTGTTCAACTCCTGCAGGTTCTCTTTCATGATCTCCTGCAGCTGGGAGTGGTCCACCCCCAGCCGGTCGGCCTCTTCGTAGTCGGGTACCACGAGGGCGGTCAGCCGGCCGTTGCGATCGACGACCAGGCTCTCCATGACGCAGCGCATGTTGTTCAGCCGCGCCTCGATCTCCTCCGGATAGATGTTCTGGCCGTTGGAACCGAGCAGCATCGACTTGCAGCGTCCGCGGATGAAGATCGTACCGATTTCGTCCGTCGTTCCCATGTCGCCCGTGTGGAGCCAGCCGTCGGGTTCGAGAATGTCGGCGGTCGCCTTTTCGTTTTTGTAGTACCCCATCATGATGTTTTCGCCCCGCGTGAGGATTTCGCCCGGAATGTTGTACGGATCCGGCGAGTCGATCTTCAGTTCCATGTACGGGCCCAGCACCTTGCCGCACGAACGGGGAATGAATTCCCAGTAGTCCGTGTAGCTGATCAGCGGGCCGCACTCCGTCATGCCGTAGCCCACGCAGAAGGGGAACTTGATCTTGATGAGGAAATCCTCCACCTCGGCGTTGAGGGGGGCGCCGCCGATGATGACATGGCTCATTTCGCCGCCGAAGGCCTGGATGAGTTTTTCACGGATCTCGGCGTAGATCTTGCTGTTCACCACGGGGATCTTTACGGCCAGTTTGGCAACGCCGGAACTGAGCTTCGGAAAGACCTGCTTGCGGACGATCTTTTCGATCAGCAGCGGAACGGTGACCACCACATTGGGGCGTACGCTGGCCATGGCTTCCAGCAGAATCTTCGGCGCGGGCATCTTGCCGAGCAGGGTAATGTGGGCGCCGGCGGCCAGCGGTGCCAGCATGTCGATGGCGCAGCCGTAGGCGTGGGCCAGCGGCAGGAACGACAATACGCGGCTGCCGCGTGCATGGATGTGGTGCTGGCCTACGAACACCACGTTGCCTGTCAGGCTGTTTACGGGCAGCATGACGCCCTTGCTGAATCCGGTGGTGCCGGAGGTGTAGTTCAGCAGACAGAGCGTGTCGTTCGTGATCTCCGGATAACGGATGTCCTCTTTGGTGAAGCCCTGAGGGTAGCGTTCCTGAAAATGACGGTCGATCTCCTGTTGGTATCGTGCGATCCGGTCGCCCTGCTGTTCGTACATGCAATGGAAGTCGGTCAGCGAGAAAGCGGCCTGGATGCGTTCGAGTTCGTCTTCGTGAATGATGTCCCAGAAATTGTCGCCGAGAAAAAGCAGTTTCGATTCCGAGTGCTGGATGATGTGGTTGACATCGTTGGCGGGGAAGTCCTGCAGCATCGGGACAATGACGGCTCCGTATGTGAGGGTGGCAATGTAGACGATCACCCAGCGCGGGTTGTTGCGTCCGATCAGTGCGATCTTGTCGCCCCGTTCGATGCCGCATGCCTCGAAGAGCAAATGGAGTTTAGCGATTTCCTGAGCCATCTCCATGTAGGAGAAAGTTTCCTGTTTGAAATAGTCGGACAGCGCCGGCAGTTCGGCATTGTCGCGGAAACTTTGCTGGTACATTTTGATAAGATTCTCCTGCATCATAAGCGTAATAGTTTATAATGTGTCGGAGAGCAAAGGTAAAAGAAAACCCCAAAGTCGCAAAACAGGGGGGCAGCAGGGCGGTGGGGCTACCTGGCCTCGTCCGACGGGCGGTTCTGTTTGCCGAAGCGGATTTTGGACTCCGTGCCGTGCAGCAGCCGGCCGATGTTTTTGCGGTGGGTGACCAGCAGCAGGACGGAGATGGCGCAGCAGAAGACGATCAGCGGCACGGAGTGCTGTCCGAACACGAAGACGGTGTAGACGGGCAGCAGGATACCTGCCGTCATGGAGGCCAGCGACACGTAGCGGAACAGCAGGAAGACCACGAGGAAGGTGGCCAGGCACAGCAGTACGGAGGGCGGATAGACCATTAGTACGGCGCCTGCCAGCGTGGCGACGCCTTTGCCGCCCCGGAAGCCGGCGAACAGGGGAAAGATGTGGCCGAGGACGGCGGCGGCCGTCAGGGCGAATTTCAGATTGAAGAGGGCGTCCGAACCGGCAGCCAGTCCCGATGCGCCGGCGAGGGCGACGGCCGCCACGCCTTTGAGGAAATCGAGGGCGAAGACGGTGAAGCCGGCCTTGCGGCCCAGGACGCGGAGCGTGTTGGTGGCTCCGGCGTTGCGGCTGCCATGTTCGCGCACGTCGATGCCGTAGAATTTTTTGCCGACCCAGACCGCATTCGGGATGGAACCCAGCAGGTAGGCCGGAATCAGCAGCAACAGGCAGGTGAGATTCATGGAATGGTGGCGAAGTTTTCCGACCGTGCGGAGCGATCCGGCACGGTTTGTGTTCATCATCAATCGGGATCCGTTCCGCTCGAACCGTCCCGTGCGGGCAAAGGTAACGAAAATGTAATAAATTCGTGTGCGGGGCAACATGTGCCGTCCGTAGTTTTGTACAATCAAAAAGAGAAAACGATGAAGAACATCTTTATGGCAATGATCGCGGTGCTGCTGTGGCCGGCCGCCCTGCAGGCCCAGCTGCGTGTCGCCGTGCTGTCCGACATCCATGTCATGGTTCCCGAACTGGTCGAACAGGACGGCGAGGCCTTCCGCAATTATATCGCCCATGACCGCAAGCTGCTCATGGAGAGCGTGCAGCTTGCCGAGGCAGCCGTCGATGAAGTGCTGGCTGCGCGACCCGATGCGGTACTCGTGACCGGCGACCTGACCAAGGATGGCGAACGGCTCTCGCACGAATACGTGGCCGGACGGCTGCTCGTCCGACTGCGTCAGGCGGGCATTCCCGTCTATGTGGTGCCGGGCAACCACGACGTGAACAATCCGCACGCCCGCGTGTACCGGGACGGCGAGGCTCCCCGTGCGGAGACCGTATCCCGCGAGGCTTTTGCCTCGCTTTATGGCGAGTACGGATATGATGCGGCGCTGGCGCGCGATACGGCTTCGTTGAGCTATGTGGCGGCGCTGAACGATACGGTGCGGCTGCTGGCGATCGATGCCTGCCGGTACGACGAGAATGACTTTGAGGAGGACCGGTGCGTGGTGGGCGGCCGCATCCGCCCCGAAACGCTCGATTTCATCGAGGAGCAGGCGCGGCTGGCCGAACGGGACGGCTGCCGGCTCATCGCCATGATGCACCACGGTCTGGTACCCCATTGGAAATGGCAAGACCGTGCGATGGGCGATTATCTGGTGGAAAACTGGCGGCGCTGCGCCCGTCTGTTCGGCCGATACGGCATCCGGGTGGTCTTCACGGGGCATTTCCATGCGCAGGACATCGTTGCCTTCGGCAGCGGTTCGCGCCGGGTCTATGACATCGAGACCGGTTCGACGGTGAGTTGTCCGATGCCCGTACGTTTTGTCAGCTGGGAGGGCGATACGCTCAGCATACGGTCGGAGCGGCTTGGCGAGACGGGGCGGATCGATCCTGACCTGGAGCGGCTGGCCGTGTCGTATGCCGAAGCGGGCATTGCGGCGATCGTCAGCGACATCGTAGGTGAAACGGTGCCGGTAGAGATGGTCGATCGGGCGGGACGGCTCGTGGCCGAAGCTTATGTCGCCCATATCTGCGGCGACGAGCGGATGCCCGAAGCGTATGCCGAACGTTTGAAAAGCGTCTGCAGGAAGCTGCGCCCCTATTCGTGGAAATATGCCTTTCTGCTGAACCGGCTGACCCGTTATCTCTATACGGATCTTGTTCCGCAGGACAACTGCGTCGAAATCGTGCTGTAAGGTTGCCGTTCGGCGCGGCATGCAGGGTGCGCCAGGAGGAGCCGTCCATGTTGCCTCGCTGGCCGGCGGAGGCACCGCTTCTTGTCGGGGCAGGTGTTCTTTTGCGGGGGCGGAACAGGGGGTGTCGGCACGATTTTTTACTTTCCAACGGATTGTATAACAATAAAACAATCGTTATCTTTGCAAACCCGATGTTATCGGGGGTATGTGAATTTTTAATCATTTCCTCGGCATATACAGCGTGTGGCGTCGAGGATCCTAACCTGTTGAAGTAATGAATTTCAGTGTGTTAATGCGTGAATTGCGCTTGAAGCAATTCTGGTTCTCATGGCTCGGCGTGTTGTTCGGAGCATTCGTATTGGCAGCCGGATTCGTGCTGTTTACGAACCCTTATGATATTGTTCCCGGCGGTGTGTACGGCTTGGGATGTGCATTCCATAAGCTGGTGCCTTCCATTGCAACCGGTACGTTCGGTCTGATGATGGATATTCCGCTGATGATCATCGGTTTCCTGATTTTCGGTACGAAGTTCGGCGCAAAAACGGTTTTCGCTGCCCTGATTACGCCGGTCATTATCAATGCCATGACGGCATTGGTGGGCGACAGTATCGCCGTTGGCAACGGTGAGGGCTTCATCGCCGAGTATCTCAACTTTTCGCACAACCTGCTGATTCCCTCCATCTTCGGTGGTGTCGTAATCGGCGTGGGCGTGGGTCTGATCGTGAAGTTCGGCGCCACTTCCGGCGGTACGGACATCATTTCGATGATCGTTTCCAAGTTCCTGCACATGAAGTTCGGTACGGCCGTGCTGATCGTCGAGTCGTCCGTCGTGATCGTCTCCATGATTATCCTGCGCGAGTGGACCATGCCGCTCTACGCCCTGGTAGCCATCTTTGCCCAGTCGAAGGCGATCGACTTCGTGCTGGGCGGCGCCGAGGAGGACAAGCTGCTGTTCATCATCTCCGAGAAGAAGGAGGAACTCAAACACTATATCATCCATGACCTGGAACGCGGCGGTACCTATATCAAGTCCAAGGGCATGTACACCGGCAACGACAAGGAGATGATCTTCGTCGTGGTGGACAAACGCCAGATTACGGCCGTGCAGGACAATATCAAGATCATCGACCCCGAGGCATTCGTGGTGGTGGTCAATGCACAGGATACCTACGGCGACGGTTTCAAGACCTTCCCGAAGTAGTTGGCGGAGGGTCGGGTTCGTCGCAGCGGAACGACCAACAGCAAACCGGCAGCCGGATTGCCTTCGGGAATCGGTTGCCGGTTTTTTGAATGGAACGGCGGAGTCCGGACGGCGTGCAACCGGTTGCATGGCCGGCGGATTCGAGAAAGCAAGGAGATGAAGAGTATCGAGAACATGAAAGAGACGGAAAAACAACGGCTGAGCATTGCCGATCTGCGACCGCTGGCCGGCGCAGGCAAAAAACTGTATGTGGAAACTTACGGCTGTCAGATGAATGTGGGCGACAGCGAGATCCTGATCGCCATCATGCAGCAGGAGGGGTATCGCTATACGGAGGAGATTGCCCAGGCCGATGTGATTCTGGTCAATACCTGTTCGATCCGGGACAATGCCGAACAGCGCATCTGGGGACGGCTGCGGGAGTTTCACCGCTACAAGAAGGCTCGCAAGGGGCTGATCGTCGGCATCGTCGGCTGCATGGCCGAGCGGTTGCGCGAGGAATTGCTGGAGCGGGAGACGATCGTCGATATCGTGGCCGGCCCCGATTCCTACCGCGACATGCCCCGACTGGTGGCGCTGGCCGCTTCGGGGGCGCACGGCGTGAACGTCCAGCTCTCCGAGGAGGAGACCTACGGCGAAATCCGCCCCGTGCGGCTCGACAAGAACGGCGTGAGTGCCTTCGTGGCCATCATGCGCGGATGCAACAACTTCTGCTCCTACTGCGTGGTACCCTATACGCGGGGACGCGAGCGGAGCCGCGATCCGAAGACCATCCTGCGGGAGGTGACCGAACTCTTCGAGGCCGGTTACCGGGAGGTGACGCTGCTCGGGCAGAATGTGAACTCCTACCGCTGGGAATGCGAAGGGGAGACGGTCTCCTTCCCCGATCTGATGGAGCGGGTGGCCGCCGTATCGCCCCTGCTGCGGGTGCGTTTTGCCACCTCCCATCCGAAAGACCTGAGCGACCGGCTGATCGAGGTGATGGCGGCCGCTCCGAACATCTGCCGGGCGATCCACCTGCCTGCCCAGTCGGGCAGCGACCGGATGCTGAAGGCCATGAACCGCAAATATACCCGCGAGTGGTATCTGGGACGGGTGGCTGCCATCCGGCGGGCCATGCCCGATTGCGCCATAACGACCGACCTGATTGCCGGATTCTGCGGCGAGACGCTGGAGGACCATGCCCAGACGCTGTCGCTGATGCGCGAGGTGGGATATGATTCGGCCTATATGTTCAAATACTCCATGCGCCCCGGCACGCAGGCCGACCGGCACATGACGGACGACGTGCCGGAGGAGGAGAAGGTGCGCCGGCTGAACGAGATCATCGCCCTGCAGAACGACCTGTCGCTGGAGAGCAACCGGCGCGATGTGGGCAAGCAGTTCGAGGTGCTGGTCGAGGGCGCGTCGCGCCGCAGCGGCGAGCAGCTCTGCGGACGCACGTCGCAGAACAAAATGGTCGTCTTCGATGCCTGCGAGGGGATCCGGACGGGCGACTATGTCATGGTGCGGATTACGGACTGTACGTCGGCCACGCTGCTGGGCGAACGGGTCGGCTGAGACGGGTGCAGCCGTGCAGCGAGATGGGGGAGGGCGGCTCTCCCCGCAGTACAGGGAGCGGTCGGGGCGATCCGCTCCCTTTCTTGTACCGGAGCCGTCCGGCATAAAAAACAGAAGTACGAGCCTCACGGATCGTACTTCCTCCCATTTAATTAACCTAACCCTAACCTTACTTGGGACCTTGACAGTCCCCTTGCTGTGAAATAATGTGTCTTGTCTATCGTTTCGGGGCGAACGTTTCGCGCAGGTAAGCGTCCAGGTAGCATAGTTCGCAATCCCCGGCGATGACGTAGGTCATCAGCATCGCATCGTCGTCCAGATCATTAGGGCAGTCGATGCCGTTGGCATAGTCCATTTGTTCCATAGGCTTCTTTCGGTGGTGTCTTTGTACATAGAAAACGGAAGCCCGTGGATTATATTGTGTGCGTCAGACGAGAGCCAACTGATTTTCCCGAATCATCTTGCGCAGGTTGATGAGGGCATACCGCATGCGCCCCAGCGCCGTGTTGATGCTGACGTTGGTCTGCTCGGCGATCTCCTTGAAACTCATCTCCCCGAAGTAGCGCATGACGACCACCTCCTTCTGCTCGGCGGGCAGGTTGTCCACCAGCTTGCGCAGGTCGGCCTCGATCTGTTCGTTCACCAGATGGTCCTCGATGGAGGAGTCGGCGAATTTCCTGGTGTTCAGGATGTCGTAGCCGGCATCGCTCTCCGTCAGGTTGTTGTGCTGCTTGGCCTGCCTGAAATGGTCGATTACCTGATTGTGGGCAATGCGCAGCACCCACGACAGGAATTTGCCGTTGTCGGTGTAGCGGCCGTCGTCGATGAAGCGGACCACCTTGATAAAGGTCTCCTGATAGATGTCGTCGGCAATCTCGTCGTTCTTGACCATCATGCGGATGTAGTCCAGAACACGTTTGGAGTGACGCTCTATGAGTATGGAAATAGCATTCTGATCGCCAGAAAGATAGGCACCAAGCAACTGCCGGTCGCTGAGCGCAGATCTCATCTTGTTCATTGTCTTCTCTCCTTCGTTAGTTGTTGGAGTAGAGTTTCTCGATAGGCGATTCAGTTTTAAATGATACTTTTCGATAAGCCCTTGTGGGGGCATTCATGCATGCAAGTTACAAACTTCTTTTGAAAAAGCAAAATATCCGTTGTTTTTGTGCAGCAGGCGGATACTACCTTTCCGAAAGTATCGTTGCAAATCGGATGCCGAAGGCCGTTGGCTGCCATCGGTTGTCAGCCGGCGTGGCGGTTTTTATGCAATATGTTGTCTGTGAGTCTGTTCCGCAGTGCCATTCCGGCGCGGCGCGTGGCAGGCCATCTGTCAGCAGCGGCCGGAAACCGTTGCGGCCGCCCCAAAGGAGGCGGCCGCAGCAGGGGGAACGTTCCGTTTGTCCCCTGTTACTTCTTGACGGCGTAGTAGCACCGTTTGGGGGACTCCACCTTGCCTTCCTGAACCAGTTTCTTGATGATCTTCTCGACCTCTTTCTTGTCGATGCCGGTTGCCTCGGCTACCTCGCCGGCGCGTTTCGGCTCGGCGAGCGCTTTCAGAATCTGCTCTTCCATTGTCTTGTTGTATTATAGGGTTCTGGTACAAATATACGGCATAAAACCTGCCGTTCGCAATGGATTTTTCTATGCGGCGATCGGCGAAACTGATGATTGTTCCCCGGCGGTAGCCTGCAAAAAGAAACCCCTTCGTCCCGGAAGGCGAAGGGGTTTCAAGGACGGGGTGAACCGCCTATTTTACCGTATTAACTACTTGCTCGAATGCCTGCGGGTGGTTCATTGCGAGATCGGCCAGCACCTTGCGGTCGAGGCGGATGTCTTTCGCTTTGAGCTTACCCATGAGTTCCGAATAGGTCATTCCCTGCATGCGGGCGGCAGCGTTGATACGCTGGATCCACAGGCTGCGGAATTTCCGCTTCTTGTCTTTACGACCTACATAAGCATAGGTCAGACCTTTCTCGACAGTATTTTTGGCTACTGTCCAAACATTTCCCCTTGAACCAAAGTTACCTTTGGCAAGCTTTAAAACTTTTTTTCTTCTGGCTCTCGATGCTACTGCATTTACAGACCTTGGCATAATTTGAAAGTTTTACGAACGATCAGCGGTACGTTTCTCTCGTACGCTTCGGGGCTGGTACGTTCTTGATTGTACAATGTTGTCGGTCGCCGGCGGGGTTGTTGCCAACACTTGAGGCCGCGGCAGCCTCCCGCATCGCAAAACAGTGGTAAAACTATTTTACGAGCAGGCTTTTGATTTTTGCCTCATCGGCGGACGCAACGATGGCCGAGTAGGTCAGATTGCGTTTCTGTTTGGTGGTTTTCTTGGTGAGGATGTGGCTTTTGTAGGCGTGTTTCCTCTTGATCTTTCCGGTGCCGGTGAAGTCAAAACGCTTCTTGGCAGCGGAGTTGGTTTTCATCTTTGGCATTTCGATAAAACTTTAAAACGGTTAAGCCTGTCGCGTCGTTTGTCCGATCCGTTCCGGGGCGGAAGGGAACATCGCTTCAGGCGCAAATGGTTAAACAGCTCGCAAAACTAACGATAATTTCATAAACTATCAAATCGTTCCGCGGATTCTTCGGGGGAGGAGCGGAAGGGAACAAAAAAAAGGACGGCCGAAAATGCATTCCGGCCGTCCTTTTTTTCGGGCGGGACAGTTTACTTGTTGGTCGTAAACGTGAGTTTCTGCAGCTCGCCGCGTGCGCTGTTGGCGGCATAGGCCTGGGCGTAGAACGTGTTGGTCGAACCGGCAACCAGACCGGGGATGGTGATGTCGACCGTTTCGGGCGAGTAGATCCACGAGATGTCGGGCCACGTGCCGCTGATGAACATGTCGTCGATGCCGTCGATGGCCGTCGTGTATTTGAACTGGGTGGCGTCACCGCCGAGCGTAACGCGGATGGTAGCCGACGAAGTGGTCTTCTCGATCAGTTCGAGCGAGAGGATGATCTCAAGCGTCTTGCCGGTTACGCTGGTCGTCGGACCCATCTCTGCACCCGATTTGGTGCGGATGAAGACGGTGTACTCGGTGTTTTTCTCCAGGTTGGAGATGATCAGTGTCGAGGTCGGTTTAACGGTTTCGATGCCCTGGAGGGTTCCGTTTTCAAATGCTTCCTGATCGTCCGGCGTGCCGACAGCGTAGATGATGCCGTCGATGTCTTCTTCGCTATACGTCAGACGGATGATGAATGCCTCTTCCGTGATATCGTCGGGATCCAGCACGGCGGAGAGGGAGAGATCCGGCTCTTTGGGGGCAGCGGCGGTTTTGCGGGTCAGCTTGGCCACGCTACCGGTATCGCCTGCGGCATTGAATGCCCGGGCGAAGATGGTGTATTGGGTGTCGGGCTGCAGGTTCTCGAAAACGACTTCGGCTACCGAAGCGTCTTCCTGGGTCTGGATGCCTTCCATGGTGCCGTCAGCGAAACTGTCGGCATCGCTTGCCTGGCCGATGGCATAGGTGTAGCCCGTTGCGCCGTCCTGTACGTTGATGGAAACGGTCAGGGTCGTCTCGGTGCTGCTTACGAGCGAGATGGCAGCCTCCAAGTTGGTCGGTACGGTCGGTTTCGGATCTTTCTTGCAGGACGTGGCTGCAAGGCACACGGCCGCAATCGATACGGCCCATGTGGCGATAGTGAGAAATCTTTTCATGGATATAAAGTTTGTGCTATGTAATTGCGCTAACTGCAAATATATGAAAAAAATGCGTCGGTGTGCGGCTGTCCCTCCATTTTGCGGCGGACGGCGGACGGGGCGGATATGGTTTCGGCACCCGCCGTTCTTCGGTAGAACGGACGGATGCCGAAAACTATTGCGTGAAAATGAGCGGTTTATGCGGTTGGAGTGTCCGTACCCTGCGTCGGGAAGAGGTGGCCGGTGAAGGACAGGATGGCGTCGGCCGTCGTTTGGGGTTCTTCGATGAATCCCATGTGGCCGGAGTTTTCGAGCCATACGACCTGCGCCTGGGGCTGGGCAGCGACGAGGGCTTCGGCAACGGGCGGCGTGATGTACTCGTCGTGACGTCCCAGGATGATGAGCTGCGGGACGGAACTGTTGCGCATCGTGTCGTTCAGGTCGCGCCGTTCGCGCAGTCCCCGCAGGATGGCGACGATGCCTTCGTCCTCGGTCATGACGATCTGTTCGCTCAGCTCCTGGATGTAGCGGCTCAGGCGGAACCGGTTCTGCGGGGCGAAGCCTACGTGGGGAAAACTTTTGGAGATCAGTTCCTTCTTGCCGCCTTTGATCAGGGCGATTTCCCGCAGCCGGTCTTCGCGTTTCTTCTCGCTGTCGGCATTGGGCGTCGAGTGGAGCAGCACGAGGCCGGCCAGCCGGTCGGGATATTTGCGGAGGAACTCCAGCGCGACATATCCGCCCATCGAGTGGCCCACCAGCACGGCACGCTGTACGTCCAGCGTGTCCAGTGCGGCGCGCACCGTGTCGGCCAGAAACTCCATGGTGTGCGTCTCACCCTTGACTTCGGAGACGCCGTGGCCGGGCAGGTCGATGGCGATGACGCGAGCCGAGGGTGCCAGCAGGGAGGTGAATTCGTCCCAGACGTCGAGCGATTCGAGGTAGCCGTGCAGCAGCACGATTGTACGGTCGCCGCGGCGGGTGTCGCTCACCCGGATGGCGCAGTCGCCCGCCATGATGAATTTTTCTTCTTTAGCCATAATTTGTTTGTCTGGAGGTCAGTGTTTGGTGCAGAGGCAGGGTTACGACGCCTCTTCTTCGCCGTCGTCGAAATAGTCGAAGGCCGATTCGCGTCGGGCGATCGGGGTGGGGTCGTCTCCGTCGTCTTCGTCTTCGAACATGCGTCGGCGGTCTTTGCCGCTTTTTTTGGCGGGAGCCAGTCGAGTCCCCCTGCGCAGATCGTCCGTGTCGAACCGGGCCGGTTCGCGGAGTCCCTTGTTGGTTTTCATGATGGTGAATGGACCGGAAGTGGTTATTGGATAATAGCATGGCGGCTTTTGCCGTCGGTCGGGAAGCGGCCGGTAGCGGACAGCCTGTGGTGTTGTGGTTACAATGCGTGCGTTGCCGTCAGGTGCGTGTGTCGGCTGTTGCAATATTAGGAAAATTTACGGCACGAAGAGGGCGGCAGTCAAAAATTTTCGGTGTTCAGTTCGCCGGTAAAGACACGCCGTGCGGGGCCGGTGAGGCGAATGTCACGGAAGACGTTGCCGTCGCGTCGGAACGCCACCTCCAGCTCTCCGCCGCGGGCATGAATGCGGAACCGGCTGCTGTCCGGCCGCAGCACGGCTGCGGCGGTTACGGCCACGGCCACGGCGCCCGTGCCGCAGGCCAGCGTTTCGTCCTCCACGCCCCGTTCGTAGGTACGCACCCGGAAGGCGTCGCCGTCCGGCTCCACGAAATTGAAGTTCGATCCGCCGCGGCTGACGAATTCGGGCAGGGCGCGCAGGCGGCGTCCCTCGGCAAAGACATCCATCGTATCGATGCCTTCGCCGAAACGGACGAAGTGGGGCGACCCCGTATCGACGAACCAGCCCTCGAGCAGCCGTTCGGGCAGGGAGGCGTCGCGCATGCCGAGGGAGACGACGGCGCCGTCGTCGGTGCGCGAGAGCAGCGTTGCGGTGTGGCGTCCGTCCATGGCCGCGAAGGAGATGCGGCCGTCGGCCAGCAGCCCCGCATGGGCGGCGAACAGGACGATGCACCGGCCGCCGTTGCCGCACATGGTGGCTTCGGGGCCGTCGGAGTTGAAATAGCGCATGCGGAATGGCTCGCTGGGGTCATTCTCCAGCAGCATGAGGCCGTCGGCGCCGATGCCGAAACGGTGGTCGCACACGGCGGCCACCCACTCCGGTGCAGGGTCGATGCCCAGGCCGCGGTTGTCGATGATGACGAAGTCGTTGCCGGCTCCTTCGTATTTGCCGAACGTCAGTTTCATAAGTACGCAAATGTAACGATGAATTTTTGAATAACGGTTCTTCGGCAGACAAAAAACGACGCCGGAAGCCGCTCCGGCAGACGATAAAATACACAGGGAGGGCGGCGACGGGTCATGAAGAATGATTACCTTTGCATAATGGGAAAACGAATCTTATAATCGACCGAAAATATGATTGCAGAGATCGCCGCGCACCGTTCCGTGCGCCACTATCGCCCCGACAGCGTGCCGCAGGAGGTGCTGGACGAAATCCTCGCCGCGGCCGTGCGTGCATCGACGGTGGGCAACATGCAGCTTTACAGCATTGTCGTCACGGCGGATCCCGCCATGCGCCGCCAGCTGGCTCAGCTACATTTCAACCAGCCGGCCGCTACCACGGCCCCCCTGCTGCTGACCTTCTGTGCGGACGTCCACCGCTTCAGCCGCTGGTGCGAACTGCGGGGAGCCGAACCGGCCTATGACAACTTCTGCTGGTTCATGAACGGCGTGACCGACGCCCTGCTTGCCTCGCAGAATGCCGCGCTGGAGGCCGAAGCCCACGGACTGGGCATCTGCTATCTGGGAACGACGCTCTACAATGCGGGCGAGATCGCCTCGCTGCTCCGGCTGCCCAAGGGGGTGATTCCGGTGATGACCGTTTCGGTGGGGTATCCGGAGGAGATGCCGCCGCTGACCGACCGGCTGCCGGTCGAGGCGGTGGTGCATTACGAAACCTACGGCGACTACACGCCCGAACGGCTGGAGGCGCTGTGGCGCGACAGGGAGGCCTCCGAAGAGACGCAGCAGCTGCTGCGGGAGAACGGACTGCCCAACCTGGCGCGCATCTTCACCGAGCGGCGTTATGTGCGGGACGACAACCGCGCCTTTTCGCGCAAGTATTTCGACGAACTGGTCGCTTTGGGCTTTTTCAATCAGTAGCGGAACGGCATGAAGAGGGGCCGGAAATACCTGTCGGCGTTGTGCTGCCTGCTGACGGCATGGTCGTGTTCGGTGACACGCCACCTGCCTCCGGACAGCTACATGCTGACGTCCAACGAGATCGAGACCGACAAAAGCGCTCCGCGCGAGGAACGCATTTCGGCCGGCGATCTGGATCGCTATATCCGGCAGAGTCCCTCCAAAAAACTGTTGGGAACCAACTTCCCCGCCTGGCTGTACAATCAGGCCGATCCCGAAAAGCACAACGGCTGGAACAATATGCTCCGGCGGCTGGGAAGCCAGCCCGTGCTGCTCGATACGGCGCAGGCCGCGTTGTCGGATCAGAATATCCTGCTGTACATGAGGCGGCGCGGCTTCTACGATTCTTCGAGCGAATACGAGATCCGGTACCGGCGCAACCGCAAGGCGACGGTCGTCTATTCGGTGCGGCAGGGCGAGCCGTTCCGCGTCCATACATTCCGCTACCGGTTTCTGGATAGGTCGCTGGAGGAGGTTATCCTGAGCGACACCGCCCGGACGCTTATCCACGAGGGGATGATCTTCGATCTGGACGTGCTGGACAATGAGCGCAAACGGATCGTGGCCGACCTCAAGAACCGCGGCTATTATGCCTTTTCGGTCAATAACATCACCTACGAAGCCGATACGCTGATCGGCAACCACCTGGTCGATCTGACAATGATCGTTCACCGTCAGATCGAAGGATACGATGCGGAGGGCGATCCGCTGTATGCCGACAATGCCGTCTATCGGATCGGCGACATCTGTGTTTATCCCGACTACAACGCCACCCGTGCGGCAACCGATCCGGAGTATCTGCAGGGGATGGATACGCTCGATTTCCGCGGGCTGAAGATCATCAGTCGGGGCAAGCCGAAGGTGCGGCCGCAGACGTTCCGGCGGGCGATCCCGCTCTATCGGGGTGCGCTCTACCGCACCGACAACGTGCAGCGCACGGCGGCGAACCTGCAGCGGATGGACTATTACAACAGCACGAGCCTGGTCTATTCGCCGGTGCCACCCACGGCTGCGGCGGATTCGCTGGCCGGTCTTTCAACCCAGCCCGCAGACACTTCCGTCGTTGTGCCGCAACGTCAGCTCGACTGCAACATCTATTGTACACCGGCCATGCTGCAGGGCTATACGATCGATTTCGAGGGAACCATGTCGTCGGCCTTCTATGCGCTGCGCCCGACTATCAGCTACCTGAACCGCAATGTTTTCCGCGGAGCCGAACTGCTGAATATCAGCCTGACGGGCGGATACGAGTTCAATAAGGACGAGACCGTTCTCAAGAATTCCTATGAGATCGGACTGTCGGCTTCGGTGACTTTCCCGCGGTTTCTGGGACTGTCCCGTTTCGACCGCCGCGGACGGATGTTCCGTCCGACCACCCGCATGGAGGTCTCCACCAACCTGCAGCGCAAGTCGAAATACGACCGAAACATCACCGGTGCCAACATCGGCTACACGTGGGGCAACGGACGCCATTCGACCTATACGGTGCGGCCGATCGACTTCAACCTGGTGGATGTGCGCTATATCGACGAGGCGTTCCTGAACTCCATTCAGAACAGCTACCTGCGCGAGAGTTACAAGTCGCAGTATATCGCCGCCATTTCGGGGGCGTATGTCTATAATCTGCCCGAAACGCGGCACGGCCATTCGATCACGGTACGCGTGAATGCCGAGACGGCCGGCAACCTGACCGATGCACTGGCGCACTGGTTCTCGTCGCCCGTGACGGAGGTGGTCGGTACGGGAGCGGACGGTACGCCGCGGACGGAGACCTTTTATAAGGTATTCAATATCCGCTATTCGCAGTATTTCCGTACGGATGTCAGTTTCAGCAGCACGATCCCGCTCGGCCTGCGGACGGCGATCGCCTATCGCGTATACGGCGGTATCGGGCTGCCCTACGGCAACTCCTCCACGCTGCCGATGGACAGGATGTTCTATGTCGGAGGCAGCAACAGCATGCGCGGCTGGCCGGTTCGTACGCTCGGCCCGGGCACCTCGACCCTGGGCCGCGAATCGGGATTCAAGGATCAGCTGGGCAACATGCGCCTGGAGGCCAACCTGGAGTTCCGCTTCCCGATCTGGAGCGCTCTGCGGGGGACTGTATTCTTCGATGCGGGCAACGTGTGGATGGCCGGCATTCCGGGTGCGGCCGAGGAGGAGGTATTCCGTTTTGACCGGTTCTACAAACAGCTCGGCTTCAATACCGGTTTCGGCCTGCGGTACGACCTCGACCTGGTGGTGATCCGCCTCGACTGGGGCATGCGGCTCCACGACCCGAGCCGTCCGGCCGGCGAGCGGTGGATCAAGACCTTCCGCTGGAGCGACACCGCCTTCAACTTCGGCATCGGTTACCCGTTCTGACCGTATGCGGCTGGGTGTGACCGCGAAAAAGCGGCGGGGCGTATCAATTCCGACATTTTTTCGTATCTTTGTGCCGCCCGAAGCGGGGCTTCGGACAGTGGAAAGATTTGGCCGCTTGCAAACCACGTAAAAAAATCGCTAAAGAAGCGTTTCGATTTTCTTTAGGAACCGACGAACGGTTTTCTACAAGAGCCCAAAAATTTCCATTTTAAAATCTTTATCGTGTAATGGGAGTCTGTCCGCCTGCGGGCGAGGGGATTCCGTAAAGAAATTTTAAAATGGCATTCTTATTTACGTCGGAGGCTGTGTCGGAAGGACACCCCGACAAAATCTCGGATCAGATTTCGGATGCGATCCTCGACGAGTTCCTGCGCCGCGACCGCGACGCCAAAGTAGCCTGCGAGACGCTGTGTACGACAGGACTGGTTGTCGTGGCCGGAGAGGTGCGTTCGGATGCGTATGTCGATGTGCAGGGCGTGGCGCGCGGCGTCATCAACCGGATCGGCTATACCAAAAGCGAATACATGTTCGACGGCAACTCCTGCGGCATTCTCTCGGCCATTCACGAGCAGAGTCCCGACATCAACCAGGGCGTCGTACAGGAGGACGAGGCGGCTCAGGGTGCCGGAGACCAGGGCATCATGTTCGGCTATGCCTGCGACGAGACGCGCGAGTTCATGCCCGCCACGCTCATCCTGGCGCAGGTCATCATGAAGGAGCTGGCCGTTATCCGCCGCGAACACAACGAGATGCCCTATCTGCGTCCCGATGCCAAGAGCCAGGTGACCATCGAATACGACGAGTCGGGCTGCCCGGTGAGGGTGCATACCATCGTGGTATCGACCCAGCACGACGAATTTGTCCGCGCCGGCGGCAGCGTTTCCGAGAAGGAGGCCGAGCGGCAGATGTGCAAACGGATCGAGGACGATGTGCGCAGCATCCTGATCCCGCGTGTCAAGGCGCGTCTGCAACGTGCCAACGACAAACTGGCCGACCTGATCGGCGACGACTATCTCCTGTACGTCAATCCGACGGGCAAGTTCGTGATCGGCGGCCCTCACGGCGATACGGGCGTCACGGGTCGCAAGATCATCGTCGATACCTACGGCGGCCGCGGCGCCCACGGCGGCGGCGCCTTCTCCGGCAAGGATTCCTCGAAGGTAGACCGTTCGGCAGCCTATGCCGCACGACATATTGCCAAGAACATGGTGGCGGCAGGCATCGCCGACCAGGTGCTGGTGCAGCTCTCCTATGCCATCGGCATCTCCTATCCGCTGAGCGTTTTCGTGGACACCTACGGCACGGCGCGCGTACGCGAGTCCGACAGCGAGATTGCACGCCGCATCGAGGGACTGTTCGACCTTTCGCCCGCGGCGATCGTCGAGCGGTTCGGTCTGAAGAACCCGATCTTCGAGGCAACCGCTTCGTACGGCCACTTCGGCAACCGCCCCTATACGAAAGCGGTGACGGTGTACGAGAACGGCTGTCCGGTGCAGCGCGATGTCGAATTCTTCGGCTGGGAGAAACTCGACGAGGTGGATCGTCTGCGTCGCGAGTTCAATTTGTAAGCACTTTCGGAACGGAGGAGCGGATCAGCCCGTTCCTCCGTTCTGTCAATAACGGGGCGGCGCGTCGGAACGGCCGCCTTTTTCCGAATCGGTCGGAGGAGCGGCGCGTTGTACGGCCTCCGGCCTGTATGCGGCCCGATGGCGGCTTTGGCTGCGGCGGGTCGGTAATGTTTAGAGAAAACAGGAACGATGTTCGGACCGACTGTCTATAAAATTCTGCAACACGTGCTGCCTCCCATGACGTGGGACGTGCCGGATCGCGACGGCGTATTCCTGACGTTCGATGACGGCCCGACGCCGGAGGTGACCCCCTGGGTGCTGGAGGTGCTGGCAGCGTATGGCGTCAAGGCGACGTTTTTCTGCCTGGGGCGTAATGTCGATCGCCATCCCGACCTGTTTCGCGCCATCCTGGAAGGGGGGCATCGGATCGGTAACCACTCCTACAGCCATCTCAAGGGGTGGAGCGTATCGGAAGAGGAGTATGTAAACGATGTGGATCTGGGCAATCAGTTGATCGGGTCCGATCTGTACCGTCCTCCCTACGGACGTATTACGCGCCGGCAGGCCGCGCTGCTCTCAACGCGCTATCATCTGGTGATGGGCAGCGTACTCAGCGGCGACTACAATCCCGCGGTGTCGCCCGAACGGGTGCTGCGCAACGTTACGCAACAGGTGCGCGGCGGCTCGATCGTGGTGTTCCACGATTCGTGGAAGGCGTTTCCGCGTACCCGCTATGCCCTGCCGCGGGCCATCGAATATATCCGCGATCAGGGTTATCTGTTCAAGACATTGTCATTGCCGACGGCCTGCCCGCAGGGGGAGGAGATGGCTTTTGTCGGCGAACCGGTCGTAGTGCCGGTGTCGGAAAAATTGCGGCGATGAAGAAGATTCTGGTAGCGGTGACGGGGGCGAGCGGCGCCATTTATGCCCGTCAGACCATCGACCTGTTGTGCCGCGTCGGCGATCTGGAGCAGATCGGCGTCGTGGTCAGCCGCCACGGGCGCGAGGTGATGGACTACGAGGGCGAACGGCTGCCGAGTGATCCGCGCATCCGCCTGTTCGACAACGAAGATCTGTTTGCGCCGCCCGCTTCGGGTTCGGCCGATTACGAAGCGATGGTTGTGGTTCCCTGTTCGATGGGGAGCGTCGGCCGGATGGCTGCCGGCGTGTCGGCCGACCTGATCGGACGTGCCGCCGACGTGATGCTCAAGGAGCGGCGCCCGTTGGTGCTGGTGGTGCGCGAGACGCCCCTCAGCACGATTCATCTGCGCAACCTCACCACGCTGTCGGAGTGCGGCGCCGTCGTGCTGCCGGCCGCTCCGGCTCTCTATGCCCGTCCGCAGGAGGTCGAGGCGCTGTGCGCGACCGTTTCGCAGCGTGTCCTGCGTGTGCTGGGACTACCTGTCGAGGGGTTCCGCTGGGGCGGGGAGCAGGAATAGATGCATCTGTCATACGGAGCGGCCGGCATGTCCCTACAGGAGACAATGCCGGCCGCTCGGCTTTTAAGCACTCCTCCTCAGCCGCGGGGCGTCAGGTAGCTCTTCAGCGCTTCGGCATAGGCTTCGAAGGCGTTGATGCCCTCTTCGGTGACGACGCAAACCGTGCGGGGCATCCGGCCGCGGAAGGTCTTCTCGACCCGTATGTAGCCGGCCTTCTGCAGTTTGTCGATCTGCACGCTCAGGTTGCCGGCCGTGGCGCCCGTCTGTTCGCGCAGGTAGCCGAAGTCGGCCTCCTCGACGCTCATCAGCAGCGACATGACGGCCAGCCGCAATTCGGAGTGAAGCAGGGGATCCAGTTCCTTGAATTTCATAGCTGTTCGCCTTTGCGGGCCCGGCGGTTGAGCAGCCAGCCCGGTACGATTACATTCAGTGCGGCAATGCCGGCAAAGAGCAAAAGTACGTCATATCCGGCAATCGAAAAAGCGAAGGCAGTACCCGGCACGGCGGTGAGGATGCCGATGGCCAGCATCGCATGGTTGTGCAGCAGGATGCCGGTCGCGCCGTTGGCAAAGCCCAGGAGCAGGATGAGCAGCTGTACGATCGGGAGGGGGAGGGAGGTGATGTGCAGCAGCGGCAGGGCGACCGCTATGCAGCCCAGCCCGATGGCCACGCCGCCGAAAAGGGTCCAGATGCCCGAAAGCATGCCGTCGAACCAGGTGCGGGCTGCCGGTTCGGTGTCGAGGCGCCGGCGCGTGAGCCGGTCGAGCGGCCATCCGATCAGCGGGATGGCAAACCAGAGCAGGTTCCAGAGCGGGTTGCCCGTTGCGGTGAGTGCGCCCCATACGGCCACCGTTACCGCTGTGATGACGATGCCCCACGCCAGCAGCGGCGTTCCGATGTGGCGTTCCAGCCGGCGGCGGCTGTTGGCCACCATGTCGGCAATCAGTTCCAGACTTCGCCTGGGGTCGAGGGTGTTCTCGTTCGTTTCCATAGTCGTTTGTCTTTTTTGGGGTTTGAATGCGATGCAAATATAAAGTAGTTTATAAAATAAACCAAAAAAAAGAGCGGGGAAATGATGCGTGAGCGGAAAATGGGGCGGGGAAGGCCTCCAGTCGGACGAACGATTTTCATATCTGCGAAAAACATCGTAAATTTGTCGGTTGCCTGTCGTTATGTCGGCAGACAACCGTTGCAGAGACGAATCATAAACCAATCAGAAAAACATAACGACAAATGGCTACGACCGCAGACATCAAGAACGGTATGTGCATCGAACTCAACGGCAAGACTTACAGTGTTGTGGAGTTCCTGCATGTGAAACCGGGCAAAGGCCCCGCTTTCGTTCGCACCAAACTGAAAAACCTCGAGAACGGCCGCATCATCGAGAATACCTTCTCGGCAGGCGAAAAGATCGAACCCGTGCGTGTAGAGCGCCGTCCCTATCAGTTTACCTATGAGGACGACCTGGGTGCGCACTTCATGCACACCGAAACGTTCGAGGAGATTACCATCGACAAGAACATGATCGAGAACGCCGACCTGATGACCGACGGTCAGATCGTCGAGGTGATGTTCCACACCGACAAGGAGATTGTACTGTCGGCCGAACTGCCCCCCATCGTGGATATGGAGGTGACCTACACCGAACCCGGCGTCAAGGGCGATACCGCTTCGTCGAACTCGCTCAAGGCTGCTACCGTGAATACGGGCGCAACGGTGAAGGTGCCGCTGTTCATCAACACGGGCGACAAGATCCGCGTCGATACCCGCACCCGCGAGTACTACGAGCGTATCAAATAGTTCGACCGGACGATTGATTACACAAAGGGGCGCCCCGATCATCAGATCGGGGCGCCCCTTCTTTTTGCCGGACGGACAGCCGGATCGGCAGGTATAAAAAAGGAGGAGACCCCCGAAGGGGCCTCCCCCAAGTTGTCCCGGAGGTGTGCTGTCGGTCTCCGGGACGGGAGACAATGAGATTTGTCGTTTTGCCGGTTTATCGGATATTCGTCCGGCAAAGTGAGGAGAAGACCCCCGAAGGGGCCTCCCCCAAGAGGATGTTCCGGAGGCTCTACGCCTCCGGAACAGGGGGCATTAGTTAGTTGTTCTTGCTGTTCTCCGAGGAGAGTACGGTGATCGTACCCGTGCCTTTGAGGTCAGCGATGCCGGGAACAGTTACCGTTACGATCGACTCGGCCTCCAGATCATTGACGAGGAGCGCACCGCCGTTGTCCCAGGTTACCGTGTCGCCGTTCAGCGTCAGGTAGCTGCCGAACTCCGGACCGAAGTCGATGTCGTAGTTGAATACGATACCGGAAGTTGCGTCGAGGTTGTAAACCTCTTTAGCGTATGCCGTGAAGGTCTCGTTTTCGTAAACAACTTTGTCATCGATATCACGGATCACTACCAGCGGAGCGATGTCTGCGCTGTCGCCGAGATTGGTCGTCTTCAGCGTGATCGGGTCGATCGACATGGCGAACGGGTTGAAGAAGCGTACGGTGTAGGCTACTACGCAGCTCTCCTGACCGTTGGCACGCGGGATGACGAGACGGACTTTGTAGTCGCGGCTTGCTTCACCTGCCTTGAAGGTTTCGGTGAGCTGGATCTCCTGCGTCTTGTAGTCGCCCGTGTTGGTGACGGTTGCACCAACCTGTCCCATCGGGTAGAGCTCGAAGTACATGTCGTTCTGGTTGTGGTTGCCCGATACGGTGTAGTCGGCCAGGTAGTTGGTGAAGTGTTCGACCATCGTGCTGTGCAGCTCATAGGTCGTACCAATCAGTTTGCCTTTCACGCCTACCGTGTTGGCAGCGATCAGATAGTTGTCGCTCAGTTTCGGCAGCACGCAGTTGTCCACAACGGCGAAGTTCACCGTGATGATGACGTTTTTGTCCTGCATGTTGTCCTTAGCCGTGTAGGTGATGACAATCTTCTTGGCGGCGCCGTCGTTTACGAGAGCCTGGTTGGTGACGTTGATCGTCAGCGGCTCGGTCGTGGTCTCAACTTCAGCCAGCGGGGTGTTGATGACGGTTACACCAGCCATGTTCTGGGTTGCGATGTCGTTGGTCGGCTCGTTGTAGCGCTCGGCGAATACCTTCATGTCGATGCCAAGCTCCTTGAGAACTTTCGAGTTGAAGTCTTCCCATGCGTAAACGTAGTTGTTGCCGGTTGCCGCATTGATGGTGGTGTACTCGATGTTGCCGAGGTTCCAAACCACGTTGAAGTCACCCTGCGGCTCCTGTGCCTCTTTGGTGATCTTCACCTTGATGTAGCAGGAAGCGATCTCACGGCCTGCAACCTGCGAGCTGACCTTGAAGATCGGCGTACGGTTGATGGCTGCCGTGCCGTACTCGTCGCTCACCTTCACGATGCTGCCGTCGAGCGTTACGAAGGCCTGCTGGTTGGTGTCGTCCGAACCCAGATAGGTAGCCGGTTTCGAGAATACGTACTCCGGTTCAACACCGATGGTGCTCAGCAGATCCTGCAGCTCGGTCTCCTCGTAGGTCTCTACGAGCGTCAGCAGGTCGAGTTCGCCGGTGTAGAGCAGCGTAGCGTCGTAAACAGCTGCATTGGCAGGTACGGTCGTGCTGTATTTCTCGACGTCACCATCCTCGTCCCATGCGATCTTGTCGATGATGGCAAAGTCTTTCAGGTCGGTTTTCTTCACAACGGCATAGTCGGAAACGATCTCGGACTCGCCGTTGTAGGCACGCAGAGCAACGATGGCTTCTTTGTTGGCCTTGTTCAGCGCATCCAGTTTGTCACCGTCCTTGAGAACAACATCGAACGTCAGGCCGCCCTGGTTGTCGCTGACAGGCTCGCCCTCGATACCCAGCAGGTCGGTTTCGTCACCGGCTACACGCGTGGTGACATTGCGGTCGATGAACGACCACTCGATGTCCGATACCTTGGCGTTGTTCGGGTTGAGACGGTAGGTTGCTTTTGCGTTGTTGGACAGTATTACGCCGACGTTGTCCCAGATCGAATAGAAGTCGATCGCACCCATACCGAGTTCGGACTCGATGATGGAGGGAACGAATGCCAGCGACTGCAGCATGCTGAAGAGCTGGATCTTTACGGGTTTGTCAGAGTTCTCGACATTGTTCAGAATGAGGTAACCGTTCTCGGCATCCCAGATGGCCGTTACGGTGCCTTCCGGGAAGCGGTACCAGTTCTCGGTCGTCACTTCGCGGATCGGAGCGCTGCCGTCAGCGGGTTCCGTGACCTTAACCCAGTAGCCATCTTCCTTGCCCTCTACGCCGGGCACGTAATAGACTTTGTCAGCGTTCTGGCCAGGGATACCCTGAGGACCCTGCGGGCCGGTTTCACCCTGCTCTCCCTGAGGACCCTGCGGGCCGGTTTCACCCTGCTCTCCCTGAGGACCCTGCGGGCCGGTTTCA